>CAZXGQ010000011.1:0-41390 GCA_964640415.1 uncultured Prevotella sp. | reverse complement strand
TTATATAGAAAGGTATGCTATAAAGAAAATAATTTGTAATTTTACATTTTAAATCAGGAAAACAAAAAACATGAAAAAGTATTATTACATAACATACTTAGCCCTTATAGTAGTTGGATTGCTACAAGGATATAACATATCCCTGCAATATAAAAATTATATTTACAACCAAATAGACAAGATAAACTCTATCCTAAAGATCTCCATCGATGAAGAATACGCAATACGAGCTCACCAAGAATACAACCCCCACAAAGATCACAAACAAAGGTTCTATTCAAAGACCATGACACAAGAAGACTTTCTAAAAGCCAAACCAAAGAAAGATGATATCATCCGATTTGATGAAATCAACATACAAGATCTACGGGAAAAGGGAATTGTAGAAACAGAAACTGACGCAATGGGACTATTAACAAAAGACAGACTTACTGCTAAGGGAAAGCCTATCAATCTTGCAAAGTTGTCTGAGATTTTCTTTAAAAACTTGAGAGAAGATTTCTCTTACACATTATTAATATTGGATGAACATAATAACATAACAAAATATTACGGTCAAATAAAAGATATGGGAAATTGGCAATCTAGCAAACCTTTTGCAATTGGATTGAAACCTATACGATTCGTAAAATTGATGGTTGACGTTCCGCCATCGGCATTTATCATAAACTCTATAGGAACCCTCGTCTCATCCATAATACTTGCATTAATCGTCGTATTTTGTGTAGGGTATCAAATAACCGTCATCAGATATAAGGAAGACCTTTTGAGAAACCGTGAGGTAAGTATCCATGGAACCATACACGACTTAAAAGCGCCATTGGCAAGCATTTTGCTAAAGTTGGGATTTATAAAATGTCGTGTCAAAGATGCAGACTTACAAGAAATGATAAGTTCTTCTGAAAGACAAATAAAGAGCCTTGCCAACTCTATAAAGACAATACTTGTCAGTTCAAAAGCAGGTGAGAACAAACTCGTTATCAACAAGGAGCAAGTCGACATCATCGAATTGATCAACCAAGTTCAAGAACAAATAGACACCAACTACGCTGACAAGCCACATAGTATTTGCATACATGACAACAGAACCGTGAAATCCATGCTTTATGTTGATAAATACTTGATAAGCAACGTAATTCACAATTTACTGGAGAATGCCATAAAATATTCAGAAGATAAAGTCTACATAGAAGTGAACATTGAGCAAGATAAACACCGCACTACCGTCTGCGTGACAGACAATGGGATAGGTATTGATAAGAAATACCAGAAAAAGATATTTCACCAATTTTATCGCATTCCAGGAACAAGTCATACGAGTGGTTATGGTATAGGTCTTGCTTTCATAAAATATGCTGTCAAGGCACATGGTGGGACAATAAAGGTTGAGAGTGAATTAGGGAAAGGTAGCACTTTCACGTTCACCTTACCTTTAAGCAAAACCATTTTGTAAAACCAAGAATAAACACATTATCATGGAAAAAATCAAGGTTTTATTGGTCGATGATGACCTTGAATTTGGTAATATTGCCACTAAAATATTACAAACTGCTGGCTATGAGGTTTTCTTCCAAAACACGTTGTTTGGGTTGGAATATCTCATTATGAAACTAAACCCCAACATCATTATCCTCGACGTAACGGCAGGTGGAGAAAACTGTTTGGAGAAAATCAACGACATCCGACTTGCTGCAAAAGACATTCCAATCATGTGTATATCTTCGCTTCATGATTCCAAGCTCAGAACGAAAGCTGCCAACAATGGGGCCATGATATACATAGAAAAGCCTTTTGACATAGAGGAGTTTTTGGGATGGGTAAAACGCTATGCCAAATACAAAGACTTCAACAATTCCCACCAAATAGACATTGGCGACTTCACAATAGACACGGAAAGTCGCATTCTCCTTTTTCGCGGCAGCGACGAGAAGACCTTGGGATACACTGAGTTCAGCACCCTCAAGTTGCTATGGATTGACAAAGGGAAAGTGGTCTCTCGCCAAGAGATTAAAGATAAAGTATGGCAAAACGTCTATTGTTCTGAGGAAAGCCTCAACAATGTGGTTTATCATCTCAGAAAACACTTCGAGAAAGACCTTTCAATCCACATAGATACTGTTCGAGGCGTGGGATTCAGAATGTGGAAGGATGACTAATCAAGGAAAAGGAAGCGTATAAAGACCAATCGGTCTCAAAAACGATAACCACCTGCATGGCTGAGTTTGCTCAACCGTACAGGTGGTTATCGTTTTATATCTTATGAAGATGACCTTGTCTGATGTTGGAGTTCACAAGCTCTCCCCGAAGTCTTTTCTGAACTTCTCGGCCAGCTCTTCCTGCCAATAGCCCACTTCCTTCAGGCGACCGAAGAAGAAGCGAAGCACAGACGGCTCCTCAACCCACTGTAATCCACCGATGAGCTTGCGGTTGTCCCAAAGCCACTTCACACGGTCGGCTACATACTTGAGCTGCGACAAAGTGAACACACGGCGAGGCACTGCCAAGCGCATCAGCTCAAGCTCGGCAAACGGCTCCGAACCGTCGGGGTTGCGCTGCTCCGATAGCGTGCCACGCTCCATGCCACGTATGCCACCGGCAATGTAGAGTGCGGCTGCCACGGCTCCGGCCGGATATTGGTCGTGAGGCATGTCGGGCACGAAAGCTCCGGCATCAAGATGGCATCCCAGTCCGCCTGGAGGCAAGACCACGGGCACGCCATAGTCGTCCAGTTCCTTAGCAAGGTAATTGATGAACTCCGGACCCTGGTTGAGATACTCCATGTCGAGCGACTCGTACAGACCCTGTGCCATAGCCTCCATCGTACGCACGTCGATACCGCCATAGGTGAGGAAGCCCTCATACAAGGGGATGAACTCCATCATCTGGCGGGTATATTTCGGGTCTTTTGAGGTGATGATGCCACCCTTGGAGAAGCTCAACTTGCGGGCTGAGAAATAGATAATGTCGAAATGGTCGGCCAAGAGATGATATATCTCCTTGGGTTCCATATACTTGCAGCGTGCCTCGCGAGTCTTCATGAAATACACGTTGTCTTGCAGCAACGATGCGTCGAGCACTGACTTGACACCCAAGTCGTGGCAGATGTCGGTCACGGCAAGCATGTTCTCCAACGAGACCGGCTGGCCACCAATCAGGTTGGTACCCGACTCCACACGCACGAAAGCCACCTTGTCAGCGCCGATCTCCTGTATGCGCTGGCGAAGGTTCTGGAGATTGAAGTTGCCCTTGAACGGATCGTCGCTCCGTGGCAACAGTCCCTTCGGGTCGAGCAGTTCCTCAACAGTACCGCCCAGACGGGTGATGTGAGCCTTGGTTGTGGTGAAGTGGAAGTTCATCAGAGCCACCATACCCGGTTTGACAAAAGCCTCGGCAAGGATGTTCTCGCACGCCCTACCCTGGTGTGCCGGCAACACATTGTCGGTGCCAAACACCTCTTTCACGGCTGCCTTCACACGGTTGAAGGTCTCGGAGCCCGCATAAGCGTCGTCGGCGCGCATCATGGCTCCGAACTGCAGGTCAGACATGCCGTTGACTCCCGAGTCGGTGAGCATGTCCATATATATGTCTTTGTTCTGGAGCAGGAAAGTGTTGTTTCCTGCCTCCTGAATCTTCTTCAATCGGTCCTCCACAGGCAGAAGCATGAGCTTCTGTATCATTCTCACCTTATGCATTTCGAGTGGCACCTGGTTCTCACTCTTATAAAATTTTACTGCCATTTGGTTTTTATGTTTTTAGTATTGTCTGTTTAGTTGTTCCGATTCGCACTCTTCGCAAATCTGTCGCAAAGGTAAAGTTCAGTAGTGACAATAGGCGGAAACATATTTGGGGTACTTCTACCATTTTTACCTATTCGCGACAAGGCGACCACTTTTACATACCATTTTTACTGACAATACCAATAATCGTTGTATTTTTGTACCAAAATTACATATACATATTATATGAGCCACGTCAAAGTAGAGAATATAGAACAGTTTAACCATTATTTCCACCAGCCTACCTATCACCCCCAGGTGAGCGTGGCACGGTTGCAGGATGCCGACCTCTCACTGTTCGACCCAACAGACTTCTGCATGTACTGCGTTGTACTGATGGAGGTCGACTTCGGGGAGCTTGTTCTCCACGACACCTGCATGCGCTACCGTGGCGGCACCATGTTCACTATGAAACCCGGCGACGTGGTGTCGATGAACCTTGACAGCCGCGTGAAGCCTCACGGATGGATGCTCGTGTTCAGACCCGAGCAACTCAACGGCACCGGTCTGGGACGCGACTTCTACATGTTCAACTTCTTCGAATACAAAGTGGCGGAAGCACTGGAGCTCTACGAAAGCGAACGCCATGTCATCATCAACTGCTTCAACAACATAAACACAGAGCTGCAGGCCCCCGACGATGAGCTGACCAGCCACATGCTGCGGCTTGGCATCGGCCAGCTACTCACCTGCTGCCGCAGATTCTACGACCGGCAGTTCAACACCACCGACTTGCACAAGTCAAACCTTGCCAAGCAACTCGACAACCTGGTAGACGACTACCTGCTCGACAGCTCAAAGAAGATACGGACACAAGGACCGCCAACGGTGGCTTGGTGCGCGGAGCAATTCCACCTCACGCCAAGCTATTTCGGCGACATAGTACGCCGTGAACTGGGAATAACGCCACAGACGTTCCTTCAAAACAAACTCATAGACAGAGCTAAGTCGTTGCTTGTTAACAAAGAATTGAGCATAAACGACATAGCCACAGAGTTGGGATTCAACTATCCCAACCATTTCGCACGCCTCTTCCGTCAGAAGACCGGACTGTCGCCAAGCGCCTTCAGGAAGCAGGTGGAGTAAACTTACTGTGCCTAACCATCCACCGGTAGACTACCACGCAGATAATGACCGAACACAACGAACCCAACCACGTGGTGAAGCCCATCGGGTAGAGCGTGTCTGGATAGGTCTCCGAGGCAAGATAAGCCAACGGTATCCTGACTACGGCAACCGAAATAAAATTGTGTATAAATGAGATGATGGAATAGCCGCACGCCGTAAACAAGCCTGAGAAACAGAAGTGGATGCCGGCGAAAAGGCAGTCGTAAATATATCCTTGCAGATAGGCGGCACCTTTCTGCACCACTACGGCATCGTCGGTAAAGATACCGACAGCCACCTCAGGATACGTCTCCCAAACAACTATCATAAGCGAGGCATAGGCAAAGATGATGACAAGTGCACAGCGCAACGTCTTGAACACGCGGTCCATCTTGCCCGCGCCATAGTTTTGGGAGCACACAGCGGAGACAGTGGACAGCATGGCTGAAGGAACTATGAACACCATACCTATAAACTTTTCGACGATGCCCACCGCTCCCGCATCGTACACGCCACGTCCGTTGGCTATCACCATGATGGCAAGGAATCCCAACTGGATGAACCCGTCTTGTATGGCTATCGGGAAACCGATGTTCAATATGTTTTTGATTGTTGGCCTATGTGGGCGAAAATCCTTCTTGTGCACGTCGAACACCTCGCGGTGACACCTTATGGCAAAGAGCGACACCAGCACGCTGAACATCTGCGAAAGCGTGGTTCCAAGCGCGGCGCCCAAAGGTCCCAGGCCCATATAGCCGATAAATAAAAAGTCGAGAATGATATTGACCACGCACGCCACCGCCACAAAGTACATCGGGCTTTTGGAGTCGCCCAGGCCTCGGAAAATGGAAGCTATGACATTGTAGGCCATGATGAAGGGGATGCCCATGAAGCACACCGTGAGATAACTCTCCGTGCCTGCCACAGCCTCGGGAGGCGTGTCTACCAAGCCGATGATGGAATGGCGGAAACAAAGCAGCACACTGGCCAGCACCACACTCAAGGTCAGGAACATGATGGCAGTGTTGCCGATAACCCTCGATGCCCTACGATAATCTTTCGCCCCGATAGCCTGAGCCGTGTTCACGGTGGTGCCCATTGCCAAGCCTATCACTATGCAAGTGACGAAATACATCACCTGCGCACCGTTCGACACTGCCGTTGTGCTGTCCACGTCGCAATATCTGCCTATCACGAAAAGGTCGGCCAACCCATAGAGTATTTGCAGGAAATACGCCAATATATAAGGTAAGAGGAAGGAGGTTACATTTCCCCAAACACTACCCTGCGTCAAGTCTTTTCCAATCATATTGCCCTTGCGTAATTTTCAAGCCTTTCCATGTCAAAGATGACAACAGGCATGAACGTTTGTGCAAAAGTACAAAAATAATCCAAGTAACTTGCCCTTTACCTAATTTTGGATAGACATGACGAATAAATTCAGGCCATTTTTATTGCTTCGCGATTCTAGTGCAATAACGATGCGATTCTAACGTAAACGCGAATAGAGGAAAATCGTTGAAGTTTTTTCATGATTATGCCACCGATTGTTGTCTCATTATCCTAAAAAGCAGTAACTTTGCATGAAATAAAGAAACACAAATGTTTATGAAGCTGAACACTAAGCGCCGGTGGCACTGCATAAAAGGACAAGAGCCAACCGAGCTGGACAAGAAAATTATGGCATTCGAGTCGAGAGGCAAGCTCGTGCCAACACGCGATATGATTCGCACTCCCGAACAGATTGAAGGCATACGTATTGCCGGAAAACTCAACACGGGTTGCCTTGACGCCGTAGCGGCTATGATTGCCCCCGGCATAACCACACAGGACATCGACGACGTGGTGATGCAGTATTGCAAGGACCACGACTGCCATCCCTCGTGCCTCAACTATGAAGGCTTCCCCAAGGCCGTGTGCACCAGCATCAACGAGGTGGTATGCCACGGCATCCCAAAGAAGGAAGACGTGCTGGAGCCCGGCGACATCGTGAACGTGGACATGACGCTCGACTACAACGGCTATTTCGGCGACGCATCGCGCATGTTCATAATCGGCGGCAAGACAACGCCGGAGAAGGAACAGCTCGTAAGGGTCACTAAGGAATGTCTTGACCTTGGTGCCGAAGCTGCCAAGCCGTGGGGATTCCTGGGTGACATAGGCCACGCCATACAGAAGCACGCCGAGAAACACGGCTACGGTGTGGTGCGCGACTTGTGCGGCCACGGTGTGGGCCTCGCCATGCACGAGGAGCCCGAGGTGGTGCACTACGGACACAAGGGCACGGGAATGCTGCTTGTCCCGGGAATGACATTCACCATTGAGCCAATGATAAACATGGGCACATGGAAAGTGTACATCGATGCCGACGACCCTTACGGCTGGGAGGTGATATCAGGCGACGAGAAGCCTTCAGCACAGTGGGAGCACACGTTCCTCATGACCGAGCACGGCGTGGAAATTCTTTCCTATTAAACATCAGAGAGCAAGAGCCTTATGCAAGACATATATATATTAGGTATAGAGAGCAGCTGCGACGACACGTCGGCTGCTGTACTGCGCAATGGCGTGTTGCTGAGCAATGTCACTGCATCGCAGGAAGTGCACCGCGCCTATGGCGGCGTGGTACCTGAACTCGCAAGCCGCGCCCACCAGCAGAATGTCGTGCCTGTGGTGGACCAGGCTATAAAGCGTGCCGGCATAACGAAAGAGCAACTGTCGGCAGTGGCCTTCACGCGCGGCCCGGGCTTGATGGGCTCTTTGCTCGTTGGCGTGAGCTTCGCCAAGGGGTTCGCACGCAGTCTGGGAATACCCATGATAGATGTGAACCATCTGCAGGGTCACGTCATGGCACACTTCATTAAGGAAAGCGACAACGACAATCATATGCCTCCCCTACCCTTCATCTGCCTGCTGGTATCTGGCGGCAACTCACAGATAGTGAAAGTCAACGCCTACAACGACATGGAAGTGCTCGGACAGACCATCGACGACGCTGCCGGCGAGGCAATAGACAAATGCTCGAAGGTGATGGGGCTCGGCTATCCCGGCGGACCGATAATCGACAAGCTGGCACGCAAGGGCAATCCGCTCGCATACAAATTCTCGGAGCCAAACATCCCCGGATTCGACTATTCTTTTTCCGGCCTGAAGACTTCGTTCCTCTACAACTTGCGCAAATGGGTGGCAGAAGACCCCGACTTCGTGGAGCACCACAAAGAAGACATAGCTGCAAGCCTTGAGCATACCATCGTGAACATACTCATGAAAAAACTGCGACAGGCAGTGAAGACGACAGGCATAAAGCACGTGGCTGTGGCCGGCGGCGTATCGGCAAACAACGGCTTGCGCAACGCTTTCCGTGAGCATGCCGAGAAATATGGCTGGACAATATATATACCCAAGTTCAGCTATACCACCGACAATGCTGCAATGATTGGCATAGTGGGCTACAACAAGTATCTCGACAAGGATTTCTGCCCAATAGACGCACCGGCATTCTCAAAAGTAACATTCAAGTAGAACATAAACCATTTATCATATGGAGTTAGAAACCAAAGTTTTGAGCCACCAGATACAAGAGGCTCTCTATAATAACAACAAGACCCTCGGCACAGCAGAGAGCTGCACCGGAGGAGGCATTGCCGAAGCCATTGTTGCCGTTCCCGGAGCATCGCAATACTTCAAGGGCGGCATCGTGAGCTATACCAACGAAATAAAAGAGAAGCTTCTCGGAGTGAAGCACGAGGTGCTGGAAGAGCAAACTGCGGTATGTGAGGAAGTGGCGAAAGAAATGGTCATCGGAGCCTGCAACACCCTCGGCGTGGACTATGCCATATCAGCCACAGGCGTGGCTGGACCTACAGGAGGCACACCTGGAATCCCGGTAGGCACTATTTGGCTCGGCTACGGTTCAAAGGACGACGTACACACGTTCTGCCTCATAGAAGACCACGGTCGCGGCATAAATCTCACCATTGCCATCAAAAAAGCCCTAAATTTGTTCATAGAGTACCTCAACGGACAGGAGAAATAGTAAAAAAACTTAAATACCAACATTTTATCCCGCTTTACTTTGCTAATTTGGAGATATTTTGTAATTTTGCACTCTGTTTGGAATAAGTAGTTAAAATCGCATCAAAAACAAAGAATAGCAATGTCTAAGATTTGTCAGATAACAGGCAAGAAGGCACAGATTGGTTGCAATGTGTCTCACTCAAAGCATCGCACAAAGCGCAGCTTTGACGTCAACCTCTTCAGCAAGAAGTTCTTCTACGTAGAGGAGAATTGCTGGATTTCCTTGAAGATTAGCGCCGCTGGTCTTCGTCTTATCAACAAAGTCGGTCTTGACGCAGCTCTGAAGCAAGCCGTTGCAAAGGGTTATTGCGACTGGAAAGATATTAAAGTAATAGGAGACTAATAACGATGGCAAAGAAAGCTAAGGGCAACAGAGTACAGGTGATACTCGAGTGCACAGAGATGAAGAATTCGGGTCTGCCTGGCACAAGCCGCTACATTACGACAAAGAATCGTAAGAACACTCCTGAGCGTCTCGAGCTCAAGAAGTACAACCCCATCCTTAAGAAGGTGACTCTCCACAAGGAGATTAAGTAATCCCGACTATTAAGTCATTAATATTATAATAACTAACAGACTATGGCAAAGAAAGCTGTCGCTACCCTTCACGAAGGTAGCACTGATGGTCGCGCATATTCAAAGGTCATCAAGATGGTGAAGAGCCCTAAGACCGGTGCTTACGTCTTCGACGAGCAGATGGTTCCTAACGAGGCTGTGAAAGACTTTTTCAAATAAGCATTATTTGTAGAAAATATCAAAGGACGGTACATACACTATGATGTACCGTCCTTTTAGTTTTAATGGCATCATGACAAGAAAGAACGTTATCCTCAGCTTAACACTTGCTGCGGCCTTAGGCATGACCGTTAGGGCTGAAGCCAAGTCCAAAATGACCAATTATCTCTTCGCCTATTTCACGGGCAACGCACCAGAAGAAGAGCAGATACATTTTGCCGTGAGCGACGACGGTTTCAACTATACCCCACTCAACGGCGGACGGCCTGTCGTGGGCAGCGACTCCATAGCCTTGGCTAAGGCCGTACGCGATCCGCACATACTGCGCGGCAAGGACGGATCTTTCTATATGGTGGCAACCGACATGAGAAGTTCGTTAGGATGGACCAGCAACAGGGGCATAGTGTTGCTCCATTCCAAGGATCTCGTACATTGGACCCACCACACTGTGCATTTCCCCGAGAGATTCAAAGGCTCTGTTTTCGAGCACGTGAACAGGGTCTGGGCACCGCAGACCATCTACGACAAGAGCGTGGGCAAGTATATGGTGTACTTCTCGCTGCTCACCGACGACGGAGCCATACCCTACGACAAAGTGTACTATTGCTATGCCAACACCGACTTTACCGACTTGGAGGGCACACCGCAAGTACTGTTCGACCACAAGGAGTCTACCATCGATACAGACATCGTGCAGGACGACAATGGCACCTTCCACCTTTTCTTCAAGACAGAGGATGGAACACGCAAGGGCATAAGGCAATACACCTTCACCGATCTCCACAAACCCGACACATGGACACTGCGCCCCGGCTATTGCGAAGTGACAAAAAACGCTGTGGAAGGCGCCGGAGTATTCCCGCTGATATCCGGAGGATGGTGTCTTATGTACGACTGCTACATGAATGGGTTCTATCAGTTTGCCAAGAGCATGGACAACCTCAACACCTTCACCTATGTGCAGGACACCAAGACCAAGAGCAGCTTTACGCCCCGTCACGGCACGACAATACAGATAACCGGCAAAGAGCATAAAAGGCTACTAAAGGCCTTTCCCATTGAGAAGAAATAACCAAATCGCCCCCAAGACACACATATACCTACAAAACAACACAGGCAAGATCGTGGAAGCCACCATGAAAGTAAACAAGACGAGCTTGTAAGCAATAAAGGTCTGGACCTCAAAAGAAGTCCAGACCTTTTCTTATTTATCTTATTACACAGATATTATCGAAGCCGTATTTACTTTATGTTAGGCTTCTGCAATCCATAGTTCTTCTTCTTGTCGATAACGAGAAGGAGAAGGCTCAGGACAACTGCACAGACTCCAAATGAGCAGAATACGCTCATGCTGGTCTTATATGTCGGGTCTGTGCCGTTAAGCTTGCCAATAAACATCGGCACAAGGCTAAGGCCAATGTTCTGGATATAGAAGATAATGGCATAAGCCGAACCCAGCAACTTCATCGGGATAATCTTTGGAACGCTTGGCCACATGGCAGAAGGAACCAAAGAGAATGCAACACCAAGAAGTATCATGATGATAACGGCGAACCAGCCATAAGGCAGAATGTGTATTGCAAAGATGAAATGGATGGCAGCCAACATGGTCGAGCCAATAAGCATCAATGTAGCGCCTCGGCCAATTTTGTCGTACAGTGAGCCAAACAATGGCGTAAGAAGGATGGTGCCAAAAGGAATGAGTCCGGGGATGATACCTGCCAAATTCTCAGGTACATTGTAGTTGGCAATCATCAGCTTTGTGGCGAACTTCAAGAAAGGGAACACTCCACTGTAGAAGAGCAGGCACAACAGGCAAATGCACCAGAAGCCAGGATTGGAGAAGATAAGCTTAAGGTCACTGAAATGGAACTTGTCGTCGTCTGACTCGACCTGTCCCTCTTCCTGCTTCGCACTTTCTCCTTTGGCCTCAGCGATACTGCGGTCGAGCTTCTTGTCCATCACCGTATAGACGATAAAGGCAAGGAAACCGATGATAAGCAGTACGGCACCGAGCAATATAGGAGCGCTCACCTTGCCGTCGAAAGCCTTGGCCATAGGCAGGGCACCCATCATAGCCGCAGCCGTGCCAAGACGCGCAAGGGCCACCTGAATGCCCATGGCAAGTGCAAGCTCATGGCCCGTGAACCACTTGGTGATGATCTTTGATATCGTGATACCGCAGATTTCGGCACCCACACCGAATATAGAGAATCCAAGAGAGGCCACCGCTGCCGACATCGGCAAGTTGCCCTTGAAGATAATGATATTCAGATAGATGCTGTCACCGCCAAAGTCATGACTTACACCAAAGAACTTTATGCACACACCAATCACCATCAATGCGCACGCCAAGATACCCGTGAAGCGGATGCCCATCTTGTCAAGGATGATACCACCGAAGAAGAGCATAAGCAAGAACACATTGATAAGACCATAACTTCCCGAGAAGAAGCCATAATCGTCGGGCGACCAGCCCAATCCGCCTTCGGCCAAAGGCTTGGTCAAAAGCACTTCAAGAGGCGACATCACGTCTGTGATGAAGTAGCCCATCATCATTGTAAAGGCAACAATGAAAAGTGCTGTCCAGCGTGCGCCTTTACTATCGCTAAGAATCTGTTGTAGTTTCTCTACCATAATATAAACTTTTTCTATAATGAACACTTCATTGCTTTTGTGGACGGCCCCAAGAACCGTCCACAGCAATGCATAATTATTTTCAGGTTTATTTCTTCAGCCAACGGTCGAGCCAGTTGAAGAATGTACGCTGCCAAAGTATTCCGTTCTGTGGCTTCAACACCCAGTGGTTTTCATCAGGGAAGATAAGGAGCTCTGCAGGTATGCCTCGCATGCGTGCGGCATTGAAAGCTCCAAAGCCCTGGTTGGCGTTGATGCGGTAGTCTTTCTCACCATGAATGCAGAGGATAGGCGCATCCCACTTGTCCACAAAACGATGCGGGCTGTTCTCGTAAGTGCGCTTTGCAGCCTCCGTAGCGTCCTTGTTCCAATAAGCGTCATCATACTCCCAGTTGCTGAACCAAGCCTCCTCTGTGTCGGTATACATCGACTCGAGGTTAAAAGCTCCGTCATGGGCAATGAAACACTTGAAACGCTTGTCGTGGTGACCGGCAAGATAATAGACAGAGAAACCGCCGAAACTGGCACCCACAGCGCCCATGCGGTCCTTGTCGACATAAGGCAGGTTGCTGGCAGCGTCGTCAATAGCTGAAAGGTAGTCGCGCATACACTGGCCTGTCCAGTCTTGTGAGACTTCCTCGTTCCATGCCGAACCGAAGCCAGGAAGACCACGGCGGTTTGGTGCCACAATGACGTAACCATGAGCTGCCATTATACTGAAGTTCCACCTGTATGACCAGAACTGCGAAACGGGGCTCTGAGGTCCGCCCTCACAATATAATAATGTGGGATATTTCTTCGTGGAATCGAAATGAGGCGGAAGAATGATCCAGACAAGCTCCTGCTGACCGTCGGTTGTTGTCACCCAGCGCTGCTGGATTGTAGGCAACGCAAGCTGGTCGTATATTTGCTGGTTCTCTGCGGTAATACGTGCAAGAGTTGACGACTTGGGCTTCTTGTTGTTTGGTGTCAGCACATAGATGTCGTCAGGATTCAACATCGAATGCTTTGTCACCAGCAGCGACTTGTCTTTCGCACCCGTGCCAAGCATCTGCAGAGAGCCGAAGTCGGCCCACTCGTCCTGACTGATTTGCATCACGCTGCCTTCCAAGTTGGTCTGGTAGACGCTCACTGTAGCATGCCAGCAGCCGGTGAAATAAATTGTCTTGCTGTCGTTGGCCCAAACAAAACCGTCGACATTTGAGTCGAAGCTCTCTGTGACATATTGCTTCTTGCCTGTTGTCAAGTTCATCACACACAAACGGTTGCGGTCGCTCTCGTATCCGTCGCGCTCCATGCTCTGCCATGCGATATACTGGCCATCGGGCGAGAACTGGGGATTGACGTCGTAGCCCACTTGCATGTCACCATTCTGATTGTTTACCGTTTGGTTGCGCATGCTCTTCGTCGGGTCAACCTCAGGAGCTTTATATCCCTCGGGCTTACAGAGGTTGCGTGTGGTCTTCTCTGCCACATCATACAGATATATGTCGGTATCAGTAGACACAGCATAGTCAACACCCGTCTTCTTGCGGCAAGTATAAGCGATGCTCTTTGAGTCCTTGCTCCAGTCGAGTTGCTCGATGCCGCCAAACGGAGCCGTCGGGCACTCATAGGGCTCGCCGTTGAGGATGTCCTCTCCGTCGTCTACCCTATCGCCATTGACATTAGCTACAAAAGGATGGGCTACGCTCTCAACATAGTGGTCCCAGTGACGATAGTTGAGGTCAGTGACGAGCCTGCCGGTTGCCATCGGAAGGTCTTTCGGGTTCTCCTTGATAGACTCATGGTAAGGCAGACTCTTTATGAGAATCACCTTACTTCCGTCCGGCGAGAACTTGTATCCCTCGATGTCAATCTTCGAGTCGCTGAGCTTGACACGCCCCGTGCCGTCAGCACTCATCTTCCACAGCTGCCCCTCACGCAAGAAGGCAATCTTTGTGCCGCCTTCAATCCATGAAGGATCACTCTCGCTCTTCTCGTCTGAAGTCAAAAGTAGAGGCTTGACTATGGTCTTGCCTACCTTAGTCGACTGAATGTAAAGAACCGTGTGGCTCTTGTTTTCCTTTACGCTGTAATAACTCACCTGGTACACCACCTGTTTCCCGTCGGGGGAGACAGCAGCCGTACCGATTCTGCCCATTGCCCACAAGGCCTCTGGAGACATCAGGTCGGACTTCAGCGTAATACTACTCTTTCCAATCATTGTTGTCGCGTCTATCTTAGGCGTTCCAAGAAGCATGGCGCCTAAAACCAAAGCAATAGTCTTATTCATTATAATGATAATTTGTGCAATATTATTTAAACAGTATAGGGAGGCTCAAACGGGCCTCCCTAACATTAACTAACAAATGGTCTACCGTTTACGATTCTGCTGTTGTTTCATCTGCTCTTGCTGCATCTGCTGCAAAGCCTGCATACGGGCAGCGAGACCGCTCATCTTCTTGGGATTTTCCTTGTTTTCCTTGTAGCGACGTTCCAGGATAGCCAAAAGCTTTTCATCGTTGGTCGTCTTGCGGAGCACAAACATGATAATCGCAGAGAAAAGGAGTGATATGAAATAGTAGAAGTTGAGACCGGCTGAATAGTCGTTGAAGATGAAGAAGAACATCAATGGCATCAAGTACATCATCCATTGCATTGTCTTCATCTGCTCAGCCTGCTGACCTACCATCTGATCCTTTTGCAGCTGCATAGTGAACCATGAATAAATGAGCTGTGCAGCCACGAAGAGTATACACGTCAACGACAGGTGATCGCCAATGACAGGCAGGGTTGTACCCCACTCTATTATCGGATCAAATGTTGAGAGGTCGTTGATCCAGAAGAAGCTCTCACCGCGCAACTGTATGGCATTAGGCACGAAGTTGAACATGGCAATCCAGATAGGCATCTGGATGAGCATGGGCAGACATCCGCTGAGCGGTGACACGCCATACTTGGCATATTCCGACATCATGGCCTGCTGCTTCATCATGGCATCCTCAGGCTTGTCGTATTGCTTTGTAGCCTCGTCGAGCTTTGGTTTGAGCACACGCATCTTCGCCGAAGACATGTAGCTCTTCTTCACCATTGGATAAGTGATGGCCTTCAAGAGAAGGGTAATGAGAATCAGCACGATACCCATATTGAAGCCCCACGATGTAAGCCATGTGAACACAGGCATGGTGAACCAACGGTTGATGATACGGAAGAGAGGCCAGCCAAGATATACAAGCCTTTCCATTTCGAGATCCTTATTGAAAGAGCTCTCCTTCTCCACATTCTTCAATGTGTAGAAGTCGTTGGGGCCGTAATAGAACTCAAGCTCCGTTGCCTTCTTGCCACTTGGGTCGAAAGCAGCCTTCATGCTTGCCTTGAAGTCTTTAAGGTAACGCACCTTCCAGTTGTCTTGCGACTCTTTGCCATAGACAGTACTCTCAAGGTCGGCACCTTTTTCAAAACCGTCCTTTGAAATGATTACTGCCGAGAAGAACTGGTTCTTGAAAGCCACCCAATCCATCTGCTCGTCAACGGTCTCCTTTTTGGAAGAAGCCTCACTGAGATAGTCGGTGCCGCCGTCGGTGCACTTCCAGTCGAGACGGGCATAACGGTTTTCAAAGTTGAATCCTCTCTCCTGCTGCCTTACGGTCTCGTGCCAATCAATGTTCATGCTCGAGGTCTTGGGGTCGAACAGTCCGCTCATTCCCGTTGCCTTGATGTCAAGGTGCAGCATATAGTTCTTGCCCAAACGGTAGTTGAAAGCGAGAGTCTTTCCCTGTCCGGCGTCAGCGGTAAGCGTCACGGTTGAGTCGGTGACTGCCGACGGTGTGAAATAAAGGTCAGCAGTGTTGATGTTCATTTCCTTAGCCACAAGCGTATAGCCGAGCGACTGACGGCTACCATCAAACAGTGTCACGCCATTCACATCGTCATGCTTTCCGCTTCTGTCGGCCATGTTGTGACCAATGAACTGCTTGGAGCCTTTCTGGTTTTTCAGATATGCCTTGACCACCGTAGCACCTTTTGTTGAAAGCGTAAGGGCTACCTTGTTGTTAGTCAGGACAATATTCTGAGCCTTACCCACAAGAGACTTGTGGAAGAGGGCAGTTGTGTCCTCTGCCACTTTCTGCTTCAAAGCCTGGTGCTGCTTGTATTCAGCGACTTTGGCGGCTTTCTCAGCCTTAGCGAGGTTGGCCTGCTCTGTAGAGTCCTTGACAAACGCCGCACGGCGTTCTTGCTCTGACGGCTGCGAATAGACGCTGAAGCCAATGAGCACGGCGGCGATAAGTATAAATCCTATTATCGAATTCTTGTCCATTTATTTCTCTTGATTTTCAATAGCTGTCTTCACGAAGTCGACGAAGAGCGGATTAGGATGGAGCACTGTCGACTGGTACTCGGGATGGAACTGTGTGCCGATGTACCATTTAAGAGAAGGGATCTCGACAATCTCCACCAAGTCGCTCTCCGGATTACGTCCCACGCAGGCCATGCCGTTACGCTCAAACTCCTTTTCATAATCGTTGTTGAACTCGTAGCGGTGACGGTGGCGTTCCTGGATGTGCTCTTGCTTATAAATATTGAACACGCGCGAACCTTGTCTTAAATCGCACTCATATGCGCCAAGACGCATTGTGCCGCCCATGTTGGTGATGTTTTTCTGCTCCTCCATGATGTCAATGACATTGTGCGGAGTCTTCTCGTCCATCTCACGGCTGTTGGCATCGCTGTATCCGAGCACGTTTCTTGCAAACTCAATGACCATCATCTGCATGCCAAGGCAGATACCCAATGTTGGTATGTCGTGCTCACGGCAATATTTCGCGGCAACGATTTTGCCTTCTATGCCACGCTGGCCGAATCCGGGGCAGATCACGATACCGTCCTGTCCTTTCACCTTCTCGGCAACGTTCTCCGGAGTGAGATATTCTGAGTTGATGAATGTGATGACCGTCTTGTGGTCGTTGTATGTTCCGGCTTGCGAAAGGCTCTCGCGGATGCTCTTGTAAGCGTCCTGCAAATCATACTTGCCCACGAGGCCGATGTGCACTTCCTTGTTGGCATTGTTTCTGCGCTCAAGGAAAGCCCTCCACGGTCCAAGTGCAGGCTTCTCGCCTATAGGTTCACCTACCTTACGCAAAATAGCAACGTCGAGGCCTTGGTTCTGCATGTTCACGGGCACCTCATAAATGCTTGGCAAGTCTTCGCTCTGCACCACGCAGTCGAGATCGACGTTACAGAAAGCCGCCACCTTCTTGCGAATGCCGTCCTCAAGGTGCTTCTCTGTGCGCAGCACGAGGATATCGGGCTGTATGCCGACACTCTGCAACTCTTTCACGCTGTGCTGTGTCGGCTTGGTCTTCAGCTCACCGGCTGCCTTAAGATAAGGGATATAGGTAAGGTGGAGGTTCACTGCCTTCCTGCCCAGCTCCCATTTCATCTGGCGAATAGCCTCGAGGAACGGTGCGCTCTCGATGTCGCCGATGGTACCGCCAATCTCAGTGATCACGAAGTCGTAATGGTATTTTGTGCCGAGGAGCTTGATGTTGCGCTTGATCTCGTCCGTGATGTGCGGCACCACCTGAATGGTCTTGCCAAGATAGTCGCCACGGCGCTCCTTGTCGATTACCGACTTGTAGATACGGCCTGTAGTCATGGAGTTCGCCTTGGTGGTCTTGATGTCGGTGAAACGCTCATAGTGACCAAGGTCGAGGTCGGTTTCCATGCCATCAACAGTGACATAACACTCTCCATGCTCATAAGGATTGAGCGTGCCAGGGTCAATGTTGATATAAGGATCAAATTTCTGGATAGTGATATTGTAGCCCCTTGCCTGAAGGAGCTTTCCTATAGACGATGAAATGATTCCTTTTCCCAATGAGGAAACCACACCGCCCGTGACGAAAATGTACTTTGTTTCTGCCACAATCTTGAGGATTAATAATGATAATAAAAAATTTGTTGCAAAGATACGGCTATTTTGCGAGATAAACAACAAATCATTTTAGTATTTTCCTTTTGGATTTCGTTTCACATTTACTACCTTTGCATCAAATTATTGTTCATCCTGCATTATGACACCCAAAAGACCCAACATATTCTCCGGCAAACACCAACACGGCTGGCCTACAGTGTTATTCTCACTCATAGCCTTGGCATTCATGCCTTCGTTTGCCTCGGCTTCGGCCCAGCGGCGTCTTCACGCCTCCACCGACGACGCCACATTGAAGCTCATGCACAACTATGCCGACTCACTGCTTCTCTTCCGCGACTCCTTGTATAGCGATGCTGTTCACCCCGCATCTCTGAAGCCGTTGGACGTGGCACCCTATTTCCTGCCGTTCACGTTCTACGAGGGCGTGGCTGGCAACGCTCTTTCCATCAACAAGGAAATGAGCCAAACCGACAGCACGCTGCTCCACTTTTACCTCTCACACCCCGAGCTGGTCGTCAACACGCAGCGCCGCCTTGAGACAACAGGAACTATAATAAAGCCCAAAACCATAAAGGAAAGCCCGACGGAGATTATCGAGAAAGCTCTTCCCGAAGAGCCTGACTGGCAACCTGTTGACCTCGTAGTGTTCAAGCCCGACTTCTGGTCGGTAGGCGGCGACTACTATTTGCAATTCCTGCAAAACTATCTCTCAAGCAACTGGTATCAAGGTGGCGAGAGCAACTACTCCATGATGGGTTCGGTCACTCTTTCTGCCAACTACAACAATAAGCAGAAAGTGAAATGGGACAACAAACTGGAGATGAAGTTTGGCATGCAAACATCGAAGAGCGACTCCGTACACAGCGTCAAGCCCACTGAGGACATGCTCCGATACACCGGCAAGCTAGGCCTTCAGGCTACCAACAAATGGTACTACACATTCCAGCTCATTGGCCAGACACAGTGGGCACGCCACTACGACTCCAACAGCAGGACCGTAAAATCAGACTTGTTCTCCCCGCTCAATGTCAACCTGTCTGTCGGTATGGACTACAGTGTCAACTGGCTGAAGGGCAAGCTGACTGGCAGTTTCCACATCGCGCCGTTCGCCTACAACTTCAAGTATGTGGGCAGGCTCGACCTCGCCGCCAACAACGGCATAGACGACGGGCACCATTCGCTGCACGACTTCGGTTCGCAGACCACAATAGACCTGACATGGAAGTTCTCCGACAACATCTCGTGGAAGACGCGCCTCTACGGCTACACCACCTACAAGCGCATGGAAGCCGAATGGGAAAACACGCTCTCGTTCCAGTTCAACCGCTATCTCGCCACCAAGGTCTTCCTCTACCCGAGGTTTGACGACGGCCGCACGCGCGACGACAAACTCGGCTACTGGATGTTCCGCGAATATTTCTCAATAGGCTTTTCCTACAGCATGTGACCGGCAGCCTCTGGAAGGCTCAGCCCGTGTTCGGTTTGAGTTCCGCGGATAAAACAAGACGTCTCCGTGTGGCGGGGGAAATGTAAAGATTTATAGCAAGATTTTAACACTTGGAGGGCATATCTTCTAGAACGGCCACAGAGGCTCCGAAGTGTTAAAAAGGGTGCCTTCAAGCCATTTTCAAGCCCAAAAAGCATGAAATCGCGTTGCGATAGTAGCCATATCGCAACGCGATTCTAACGTAAAGGCGTCGCGATTCTAACGTAAAGGCGTTGCGATTCTAACGTAAAGCCGACTCAAATGCCCCGACTCAGACCATTCTTCAAACCTTAAAAATTGCAACATACTATCTATCAGGACATTATAAAATCCGCACAAAAATCGTCCAAATCCGCACGAGAGGAAAAGTTTTTCAAAAAAATCGATTTTCAGAGAGCCTTTTGTTGTGATTTTTCACCGCCAAAGTGAACAAAGAACGAAAAGCAGAGGGAGTGAAGAACGAATAGAGAAGAGTGAAGAATTCAGATGAATAACAACGACTGAATATTATAATCGGTGTAGTGATTAAACGACAATAGAGACAATCCAAACAACAGCTTCGCCTTGAAACAAGAACGGAAAAGTTGTCCAGGTTGTCTCTATTGCCGTAAAAACAATGTCTGTTTTGATACGTTTTTCCGGAGGTATTCAGCTGATTAAAGCTTGGTCATGTGATACCCCAAAGCTTTCAGTTCGACAGCCGCGCCCATAAGGTACATCTGGTGCAGGGCAGCCACAAATCCGCGGAAAGCTTCCTCGGTACCAGGCTGCAGACCTTGATGGATGAGCAGGTTGTATGTGCGCGAAGCGCATTCTGCCACCACAGCCGACAGCGACTTGCACTCTGTCTCATTGAGCAGAAGCACTTTCTCGCAGATGTAGTCGTCCATATGGTCAAAGTCGATGCTGTCGCGCAGATACTTATAGTGGTCTTCAACCTTGCTGTACAGTTCCCAGTCCTCATCCCAATACTTGGCAAGGGCCATGCCTACGAACATTATCCAGCCTAAGGATACCGTAGGATATTTGCCAAACTCTCTCATTGCGTCGGGCAGATAACTTTCTCCCACTTTAGGCCACAGTTCCTCTACGTCGGGAGCCTCCGGCAACCGCTCGTCAACCAGCTTCATATATGTAAGATACTGGTGCAGGTCATTTTTGAATATTTCCTCGACGTTTCTCTTGTTTGTTTCCATCATTGTCGTTGCAGGTTTTTGCGATTTATGAAGTTTTATGGCTCATGTGCATAAGGAACGACACTGCCTTAATCTTAGGCTTCACATTCCAGTAACCTTCATTCTGATACATATTCTTTACTTCAAAATGCCCAGTATTCGCATTTCTGCCCCAAATTTACGAAAAACTATTGAGAGGTGAACAAAAGTCTTGCTATTTAACATTTCGACCATTCGGTACACTACTATTATCATCTGATTTTATCGTATTTGCGTTGCCACAGGAGTCGCATCGCGATTCCTGTGGCGAGGCGATAAGTTTTCTCCGTCAAGCCGAAGTAGTGACATTTTGACCAATATTCTTCCCTTGCGGCAAATATGGCCATAACACTAAAACACGAATTTCCACAAAGACACCGGCAAAATAACCGTCCGAAGGAAAATAATGCACATTTTTTTTGTTATTGAGCAGTTTTGATATTAACTTTGCACGAAAATCCGAATATTGTGCAATGACAAACACAAGAAGTCTGAATAAGTTGATTGAGAACGCCATCGTCAACAACTGGTATAAAGACGCCCTTACCGACTACAAGGGCGCCACATTGCAATACCATGACGTGGCGCGCAAGATTGAGAAGCTCCACATAATGTTTGAGAGCATCGGCCTTGCCAAGGGAGACAAAGTTGCCCTTTGCGGTCGCAACAGCTCTATGTGGGCCTGCGCTTTCTTGGCCACACTCACCTATGGAGCCGTGGCTGTGCCCATCCAGCACGAATTCACCCCAGCACAAGTATATAATGTAGTAAACCACTCCGACGCACGCCTGCTATTCGTCGGCGATGTCGTGGCCACCCAACTCGACTATGAGCAGATGCCCCACCTCGAGGGCATAGTATACATACCCGACTACTCCATCGTGCTCAGCCGCTCAGAGAAAATCACGTATGCCCGCGAGCACCTCAACGAGGTCTTCGGCAAGAAATACCCAAAGTATTTCCGCAAGGAACACGTGCATTATTTTGAAGACCAGGAAGAAGACCTCGCCATGATCAACTATACCAGCGGCACCACAGGCTTCTCAAAAGGCGTCATGCTGCCCTACCGTGCGCTTTGGAGCAATGTGTCTTTCCTTGAGCATGCCCTCGGCAGCAAACTTCCTAAGAACGCCAACACCCTCTCCATACTGCCCATGGCCCACATGTACGGCATGGCTGTCGAGTTTCTGCTGGAGTTCTGCATCGGCAACCACAACTTCTTCCTCACGCGTCTGCCCAGCCCCACTGTCATCCAGAAAGCCATGGCAGAGATTCACCCGCACGTTGTCATCTCCGTGCCGCTCATCTTAGAGAAAATCATCCGCAAGAAGATATTCCCTCTCATCACCCCACGCCTGCGCGTGCTCATGCGCATGCCGGGAATCGGCAAGAAGGTGCGCGAGCACGTCTGCGAACGCGTGAAACAAGAGTTGGGCGGCAATGCATATGAAGTGATAATTGGCGGAGCCGCACTCAACAAGGAGATAGAAACGTTCCTCGTGGAAATCGGATTCCCTCTCGGAATGTGCTACGGAACCACGGAAACTGCACCGTTGATCACATGGTCCGACTGGCACGACTTCATGCCAGGCTCATGCGGCACAGCGGTCGAGAACATAGAGATGAAGGTGCTAAGCCCCGACCCAATAAACGTACCTGGCGAGGTGGTGGCACGCGGACTCAATGTCATGCTTGGCTACTACAAGAACGGGCAAGCCACAAAAGCCACCATCGACGAAGACGGATGGTTCCACACAGGCGACCTTGGACAACTGTCGCCCGACGGACACCTCTTCATCCGCGGCCGCATCAAGAACATGCTTCTCGGCTCAAACGGACAGAATGTTTACCCCGAAGAGATAGAAGACAAGCTCAACTCCATGGCTATGGTGGGCGAAAGCCTCATCGTGCAGCAAGGCGACCAGCTCGTAGGTCTGGTATATCCCGACACCGACGCTGCAAAGCAGTTGGGATTCAAGGACAGCGACCTCGACGCCATTATGGAACAAAACAGGCAAGAGCTCAACCAGCAACTGCCCGCATTCTGCAAAATCAGCAAGATAGAAATGCAGGACAAGGAATTTGAGAAGACTGCCAAGAAGTCGATCAAGAGGTATCTCTATGCCGAGAAGAAATAACCAAGCATCATTGCTTTCATTCAGAAGATATTGACTATGGAAAAGATTCCAAGCTTCAACCAGCTCATCCAAGACAGCATTGTCAAGAACTGGGACCGTGACGCGCTCACCGACTACAAGGGTGCCACTCTTCAATACCACGATGTGGCACGCAAGATTGAGAAGCTCCACATCATGTTCGAGAACTCTGGCGTCGAGAAGGGCGACAAGATTGCCCTCTGCGGCCGCAACAGCGCCGCATGGGCAGCAGCTTTTCTCGCAGTGCTCACCTATGGAGCCGTGGCAGTGCCCATACTCCACGAGTTCACGCCAGACCAAATCCACAACATCGTGAACCACTCCGACGCCAAGCTCCTTTTCGTCGGCGATGTCGTGGCTACACAGATTGATGCGGAAAAGATGCCTGGTCTTGAGGGAATAATCTACATTCCCGACTATTCTTTGGTTGTCTCGCGCACGGAGAAACTGACTTACGCCCGCGAACACCTCAACGAGATATTCGGACGAAAGTACCCTAAATATTTCCGCAAGGAGCACGTCAATTACTACATAGAGCAAAATCCCGACGAGCTGGCGCTCATCAACTACACCAGCGGCACCACGGGCTTCTCAAAGGGCGTAATGCTTCCTTACCGCGCCATGTGGAGCAATGCCGACTTCGCCGAGCACGTGCTCGGCAAGGCCCTCAAAGGAGGCGACAACATCATCAGCATCCTCCCTATGGCCCATATGTACGGCATGGCCTTTGAGTTCCTCTACGAGTTTATCAAGGGTTGCCACGTATTCTACCTCACACGCATACCGTCGCCGGCCATCATTGCTGCCGCTTTCGCCGACATCAAGCCACGCGTCATCATATCCGTGCCTCTGATCATCGAGAAGATAATAAAGAAAAAGGTGCTCCCGAAGCTGCAAGACCCGCGCGTACGCCTGCTCCTGAAGATGCCTGGACTGAACAAGCGTCTCTACGAGCGCATAAACGAGCAGGTCACCAATGCCTTCGGCGGCAACTTCTACGAGATCATAATTGGCGGAGCTGCCTTCTCGCAAGAAGTGGAACAATTCCTCCACCGCATTGGCTTCCGCTACACCGTAGGCTACGGTGCAACGGAGTGCGCCCCGATCATAGGCTACGAAGACTGGGCACGCTTCGCACCAGGATCGTGCGGCAAGGCAGCATACCATATGGAAGTGGAGATAGACAGCCCCGACCCGGCAAACATTCCGGGCGAAATCTTGTGCAAGGGACCCAACGTGATGCTGGGCTACTACAAGAACGAAGAGGCTACCAAGGCTGCCATCGACAAAGACGGATGGTTCCACACGGGTGACCTCGGCTTGAAAGACGACGACGGCAACATCTTCATAAAAGGCCGCTCAAAGAACATGCTTCTCGGCTCCAACGGACAGAACATATATCCGGAGGAGATTGAGGACAAGCTCAACTCCATGGCTCTCGTTAACGAGAGCGTGGTGATACAGGAAGGCGACAAGCTCGTAGGTCTGGTATATCCCGACTACGATGCTGCAAAGAACATGGGCATCAGCGACAACGACCTGAAGGAAGTGATGGAGCAAAACCGCAAGACCCTCAACGCCGAGCAGCCTGCCTATTGCCGACTGTCGGAAATAAGAATACACGAAGAGGAATTCGAGAAGACACCGAAACGCTCAATCAAGAGATTCCTCTATACGAAATAACCACTTCCCCACCCCATCACCAATGTAACCGGGGTTGCCCGCATACGTGTACCATTCGGCCCACGTATGCGGGCATTTGTTGTTTTACAGGAAACAGTTGCCTTGTTCTTTTGCTGCCATTTGTGTCTTTTTTAGGAAACGGTTGCCTTTATTCAAGTTTTGCACCAAAAAATTTAGTAACTTTGCAACATAAAATACAAGGAAACAGATTGTTGGTAAATATGAAAGATTTTTTCAGGGCTGGGCTTGACGTCGGCTCCACAACCGCCAAGATGGTTGTCATCGACGCTCATAGCAACATTGTTTACTCACGCTACGAACGTCACAACGCCAAGGTCAAGGAGCTTGTAAGCTCATACCTGGACGAGATAGCACAGCAATTTCCTGACATCCGCATGAGCCTTTGCGTAACAGGCTCCGTGGGCATGTCCACCGCCGAGACGCTCGACGCCGAATTCGTACAGGAGGTCGTAGCGGCCACCGTTTTCGCCCGCAACAGGTTTCCACAGGCAAAGGCTTTGATCGATATTGGAGGCGAGGACGCCAAAGTGGTGTTTTTCAACGGCAAGAGTACCGAACTTCGCATGAACGGCAACTGCGCCGGCGGCACGGGAGCGTTTATCGACCAGATGTCGGTACTCATGGGCTGCGACAACCAGCAGATGAACGACCTCGCCATGCAATCGACGCACCTCTACCCCATGGCCGCCCGCTGCGGCGTATTCGCCAAGACCGACATCCAGAACCTCATGTCGCGCAACCTTCCCAAGACAGACATCGCGGCAAGCATCTTCCATAGCATCGCCGTGCAGACGGTGACGACTCTCAGCCACGGTTGCGACTTCACCGCACCAATCCTGCTCTGCGGCGGTCCTCTCACGTTCTTGCCAGCGCTAAGGAAAGCTTTTTCCGAGTATCTCAACATGCCTTCTTCCGACTTCATCGTCTTGAAGGAAAGCAACCTCATACCCGCTCTCGGATGTGCCATCAGGGCTGAGAAAGCCATACCGGTGAGTCTCGACGTGCTCAAGCAACGCCTCAACGCACCACAAGGCACCTGCCAAGCCTCGCTCAGCGAGCAATTGAAAGTGGACGTGGAGGAGAAGCTCAACCCGCTGTTCGCATCGGAGGAGGAGCATGAAGCATGGCTGAGAAGCAAGGACAGATATGCCACAAAGGTATACCCCATGCACAAAGGCGACGAGCAGGTGGTCATCGGAATAGACTCCGGCTCCACTACCACAAAGATCATCGTTGTGCGCGCCAAGGGCGAGGATGCCGGGCAAATCGTGTTCTCCGACTATTCCATGAACCTCGGCAACCCGATCAATGCCGTAAAGGAAGGTTTGAAACGCCTCAAGGCAAAAGCTTCCTACGCAGGGGCTGACCTCCACGTCGTGGGTTCTTGCTCTACCGGCTATGGCGAGGAGCTCATCAAGGCCGCCTTCAATCTCGACTGCGGCATAATAGAAACCATGGCCCACTATCGTGCGGCAGAAAGGCTCATGCCCGACGTGAGCTTCATTCTCGACATTGGCGGACAAGACATGAAAGCCATCTTCGTTGACAACGGCGCCGTGACACGCATGGAACTCAACGAGGCATGCTCGTCGGGCTGCGGAACATTCATACAGACTTTCGCCAAAGGACTGGGCTACCAGATTGAAGACTTTGCCAAGGCTGCCTGCAGGGCCGACAACCCTTGCGACCTCGGTACACGATGCACGGTGTTCATGAACTCCAAGGTGAAGCAGGTGATGCGTGAGGGTGCCACAGTGGAAGACATTGCCGCGGGTCTGAGCTACTCTGTAGTGCGCAACTGCCTGTTCAAAGTGCTCAAACTCCATGGCAACGACAACCTCGGCGCCCACATCGTGGTGCAAGGCGGCACCATGAAAAACGACTCGGTGGTGAGAGCGTTCGAGATTCTCACGGGCAAGGAGGCGGCACGCAGCAACATGCCTGAGATGATGGGCGCATACGGTTGTGCACTGCACGCCATGGCCGACATCGCCGCAAACGAACAACACCGCGACTGCAGCTTGGACGACCTTCTCGATATGTCGGAATACGACACCAAGCTGCTCAACTGCAAAGGTTGCGAGAACCACTGCTTCGTCACGAGGTATCTTTTTGCCGGAGGCAGGAAGTTCTATTCGGGCAACAAATGTGAGCGGGTGTTCAACAACAAGGGCGACAACGGCACCAAGGGCGACAACATATACACTTACAAGTATCACCTGTTGTTCGACAGGTGCAAGAATCAGGACATTTCATCGAGTGAGGAGAAGACCATCGTGGCCATTCCGCGAATCCTCAACATGTATGAGAACTTCCCCTTCTGGCACGCACTCTTCACCACTGCGGGCTTTGAGGTCATGTTAAGCTCTGAGAGCAATTTCCACCGCTACGAGGGCGCATTGGGCTCAGTGATGAGCGACAACATCTGCTTCCCGGCCAAACTGGTCCACTCACACGTGAAGGAACTCGACGACAGGCTCGCAACACTGCCAAACCAACGCAAGTTTATCTTCATGCCTTACGTTGTGTTTGAGCATCAAGACGACGACCGGAACATCAACAGCTACAACTGTCCTATCGTGTCGGCCTACTCGGATGTAATCAGGTCAGCAATGAGCCTTCGTGCCGATATGGTGTCGCCAGTAATAAATTTCCGCGACGAGAAGTTGCTCGTCAAGCAACTCGACCAGTTACTGAAAGGCTACGGCATCAGCGCCAAGACACGCAAGAAGGCTCTCGACGCTGCCGTAAAGGCTCAAAACGAATACGTGGAAGCCATCAGCTGTAAGGCAAAGGAGATATTGGCAGACAGCCGTCGCCAACACCGCCTCACCATACTGCTCGCAGGCCGCCCTTACCATACCGACCCTCTCATACAGCACAAACTGTCGGACATGATAGCCTCACTCGGTGTGAACGTGATTTCAGACGACATAGTGCGCAACGACATGCAAACGGGCACGGGAGACACCTGTCTCGTGAGACAATGGGCTTACATGAACCGCATCATCAAGTCGGGACAATGGTGCGCCACCCAACCAGATGACGTGCATTTCATACAGATGACCTCGTTCGGCTGCGGTCCCGACTCGTTCATACAAGACGAGATTCGCCGCATAATGAGTACCAACGGCAAGCCCTATACCCTGCTGAAGATCGACGACGTGAGCAACGTCGGCTCGCTGAGACTCAGGGTGAGGTCGCTTATCGAGAGCCTCAACGGAAAGACCGGCAAGGAGACGGCATCCGACAAGGAGACAGACGGCAAGCGAACAGCCGACGCATCGGGTGTCAAGCCACAGAACAAGAAGATACTCGCACCGTATTTCACCGAGTACCTCACGCCTCTCTTGCCTGCGATATGCAAGCTCCTTGGTTGGGACGTGGAGGTGCTTCCGCCAAGCGACATCACCAGCGCCGAACTGGGACTTAAATATGCCAACAACGAGGTGTGCTATCCTGCCACACTCATCGTCGGCGACTTCGTGAAAGCATTGCGGTCGGGGAAATATAATCCGGAGGAGATTTCCGCCGTGATGACACAAACGGGAGGCCAATGCCGCGCAACCAATTATGCGGCCCTGATACGCCGCGCCTTGGACGCCAACGGATTCAAGAACGTGCCGCTCATAACATTGGGAGTATCGGCAAGCGCCGGCGACGACAAGGAGCAAGACGGCGAACTGGACGTGCCATGGCTGAAGATGGCCCCAATCATAACGATGACATTCATCTATGGCGACACGATATCGAAATTCTATCATGGTTCTGTGAGCCGACTGAGGAAAGACGCACACCTTGTTGGCGGACAATTCAGCAACAAGGCAGAACTGTTGCGTGAGAAATACCTCTCCGCCGCTGCCAAGCCCATACTGGCCAACGACCCTAAGGGACTCATGCGCCTCATAGCGCAAGCGGCAAAGGACTTTGACGACATAACAGACGACAAGGAGCTGCCGGCGGTTGGCATCGTGGGCGAGATTTTCTTGAAGTTCAATCCTTTTGCCCACCAGTTTCTTGAGCGCCGCATCATCCAGAAAGGGTGCGAGGTGGTTCCGCCGCTGCTCCTGCCTTTCTTCCTCCAGGAGTTTGTCAACGCCATAGTGCAAAAACATATGGGACTGAAATGTACCAACGTGCCCGACTTCCTGGTTAAAGGTGCATACAACCTCATATGGCGACGCCAAAAGAAGGTCAACCGCATAGCGTCACGATTCCGCTATTTCCGTCCTTTCACCAATATTTTTGATGAGGCAAAGGAGGTAAACGGCGTGGTGTCGCTTGCTGCGCAGTTTGGCGAGGGCTGGCTATTGCCAAGCGACATCATAAGCATGGTGAAGCAAGGCGTGAACAACGTGGCAAGCTTGCAGCCTTTCGGATGCATAGCCAACCACATAGTGTCGAAAGGCATAGAGAAGAAGCTGAAGGCTATGTTTCCCCAACTCAACCTTGTGTCGCTCGACTTCGACAGTGGTGTATCTGCCGTGAATGTCACCAACAGACTTCTCCTCTTCCTCGACAGCATAGCGTGAGTAAGGTGCGGCACAACGTGAGTAAAGGGAGCTACGACACTTCCTCACTCTGAAAAGGCGCAATGAAAAGGCGGAAGCCCCAAGAGACCATTTCTCTTTGGGCTTCCGCCTTTTTATGCGCTTGATAATTTTATTGAAGGTAAGGTTACCGCTTAACCCTCGATAAGCTTGTCGAACTTCTCCTGGAACTTGCCTTTTGCAGCAGCGCCAACAAACTTGTCCACAAGCTGTCCGTTCTTGAAGAACAAGACTGTAGGGATGTTGCGCACGCCATACTGCATGGGGATGTCCTCATTCTCCTCGATGTCGCACTTGCCTACGACGACCTTACCCTCGTATTCGTTTGAGAGCTCCTCCATGATTGGACCAACCATACGACATGGACCACACCATGTTGCCCACAAGTCAACAACCAGTGGCAAGTCGCCATTCTTCAGCTGCTCAAAGTTGTCAGCTGTTACTTCTACTGTCATAGTGTATACTTTTTTAATTAAATAATGTTTAGTTGCAAAAGTAAGCAAATAGTTTCATACTGGCAAACTTTATGCGAAAAAAATATACAGTGGCAATTTATACAACCACCCAATTAAAACTCCACCACCCTGTTGCCGTCGTCGAGCTGCGTGATGGTAACTTTCACGGCATCGCCAGGAAGAATGTCCTCTATGAGCTCAGGCCACTCTATGAAGCAAGGACAGCCACTGTAGAAATAGTCTTCATAGCCCATGTCGTAGACCTCCTCCAACTTCTTGATTCGATAGAAATCGAAATGGAAGATGTGGCTGTCATCTTTGGAGGACGTATAGTCGTTGACGATGGCAAAGGTTGGCGAAGTAATCACGTCGTCCACGCCAAGCTCTTCACACACAGCCTTAATGAATGTCGTCTTCCCCGCTCCCATCTTGCCATAAAAAGCAAAGACGTGGCTGTTGCCCATGTTCTTGATAAACTCCCGGGCTGCCTCATGGATGCTGTCCAAGGACTTGATCGAAATCTTCATTGTTGCTTATTATTGTTTGTTTATTGTTATAGTTAATTGACATGATAGCTCATGTCTGATCTCTCATCAATATATTGCACGAGTTCCTTTCCGACCTCTATTTGCCGCTTGTCCGAACGCAAGAGCACGTTGACATGACTCTCCTCATCTATTACATTGAAATACAGTTCCGTAGGGCCAGGCTCGTCGCCTATGATCGACATCAAGTCGCTGACCAGCGTATCGTCGATGACCTTGCTGGGCACATTAATCGTGAACTTCTCTATACGCTCGTTTTTCACGGTCTGGAGATACTCCACATTCTGTATCGCCAAGGAGTAAGACTGGCTTGTGGGATAGAGCTTCACGTATCTTGCCTTTACGAACACAGAGCAACCCATGGAGAGTTTTCCGTTCCATTTTCCCCACTCCTCTCCAAAGAGTGCAATCTCGCCAGAGCCACTGAAGTCCTCAAGGGTTACAAGGCCAAAGGGACTGCCGCGCTTGGTGAATTTCTGCGTCACCTTGGTCACGATGCCGCCAAAAGTGATGTCTTCACGCTGTGCCAGTTCATCTTGCTTCCCGCGGTCGCCCACCTCAACACAGGTCGTGTTGCACATGTTGTTCAACACTATTGAGAAATCGTCGAGAGGATGCGCGGAGAGGTAAATGCCAACAAGTTCCTTCTCACGGCTCAGTCTCTCGATGCTGCTCCACTCCTCCGTCTTGGGGGCTTGCGGCAGCGCCACGGCAACTTCTGTACCCATTGATCCGAACAAGGAGTTTGCTTGTTCCTTCTTGTCCTGTTGGTATTGCTGGCCAAAGCGCACTATGCTGTCAAGGAACGCCTCTCCCTTGGAATTGGTTGCGAGATACTGCTCACGCAGAAGGCCAAAGCAATCGAAGCCTCCACTAAGGGCCAGGCTTTCAAATGCTTTGCGGTTTACATCCTTCAGGCTGACGCGCTCGGCAAAGTCGTAGATATCCTTGTATGGACCATGAGCCTTCCGCTCGCTGACAATGGCAGCTGCAGCAGCGGAGCCCATTCCTTTGATAGCAGACAGGCCAAACCTTATCTCACCCTTGCTGTTGACACCAAACTCAGAGTAACTCTCATTGACGCTGGGGCCAAGCGTGGGCACACCCAGCGACTTGCATTCCTCCATGAGCTTCGTTATCTCTCCTATGTCAGAAAAGCGGCGCGTCATGAGGGCTGCCATGTATTCAGCTGGATAGTGTGCCTTAAGGTAAGCCGTCTGGTAAGCTACCCATGAATAGCAAGTGGCGTGCGACTTATTGAAGGCGTAGGAGGCGAATTTCTCCCAGTCGCCCCATATTTTCTCCAATATCTTCGTGTCGTGTCCGTTCTCCGCTCCCTGCTTGAGGAACTTAGGCTTCATCGCGTCTACAATGGCCTTTTTCTTCTTACCCATAGCCTTACGCAAGGCATCGCTCTCACCTCGGGTGAAGTTGGCAAGCTGGCGCGACAAAAGCATGACCTGCTCTTGGTAGACGGTGATGCCATAGGTGTCTTTCAAGTATTTTTCCATGCACGGAATGTCATACTTGATACGGGTCGGATCCTTCTTTCTGGCAATGAACTCGGGAATGTAATCCATTGGTCCCGGCCTGTAAAGGGCGTTCATGGCTATAAGGTCCTCGAACACGGTAGGGTGAAGTTCCTTAAGATACTTCTGCATTCCCGGCGACTCAAACTGGAACGTGCCTATCGTACGGCCCTCCTGATAAAGCCTGTAGGTAAGCTCGTCATCGATAGGGATGGTATCGAGATCCACCTCCTCGCCTGTTGTCTGCTTCACAACCTTTACCGCCTCTTTCAGCTCGGAGAGGGTCTTCAAGCCCAAGAAGTCCATCTTGATGAGACCTGTCGACTCAATGACATGACCGTCGTATTGCGTCACGTCACACTTCCTGTCGGGGAAGTCGGGGTCGTCGGCCGTTGACACTGGTACCCAGTCGCTTATAGGGTCACGGCAAATGATGAAACCACAGGCATGGATGCCGGTTCCTCTGATGGTACCCTCGAGCATTCTCGCATACTTTATTGTGTTGCGCTCCCTCGGGTCCATAGAGCTTTCAGCCTCGCGAAGCTCCGGCGTACACTTGATGGCATTGGCAAGATTCATCTTCATGCCATCGGGCAAACGGTCGGGTATGGCTTTTTTGAGCTCGTTGGAACGGGTCAAAGGCAACTTCTCCACTCGTGCCACATCGGCAATGGAGTTTTTGGTTGCCATGCTAGAATAGGTAATGATATGCGCGCAGTTTTCCTTACCATACTTGTCCATGACCCATTGCAAGACCTTTCCACGGCCGTCGTCGTCGAAGTCGGTATCAATATCAGGCAAGTTGACACGGTCCGGATTGAGGAAACGTTCGAAAAGCAAGTCGTATTTAAGCGGGTCTATCTTTGTGATGCCCAAGCAGTACGCCACCACTGAGCCTGCCGCAGAGCCACGGCCGGGGCCCACCCATACGCCCAACTCCTCGCGGGCGGCATTGATGAAATCCTGCACGATAAGGAAGTAGCCCGGGAAACCCATGGTCTTCATGACGTGAAGCTCAAACTTGACGTGTTCTTTCACGTCGTCGGGCAGCGGGTCTCCATAGTGCTTACGGGCGCCGTCGTAGGCAAGCTTGGCAAGATAGTCGGCCTCGAATTTAATGCGGTAAACCTTGTCGTAACCGCCAAGACGCTCGATTACGGCATCGGCCTTGTCCTTGGGCAAGGGGTTCTCACCATTCTCGTCGCTGGTAAACTCCTTATACAATTGTTCCTCGGTGAACTTGGCATGCCATCCTTCCTCTGTGCCAAAGCTTTCAGGTATGGGGAAGAACGGCATTATAGGACCATGGTCGATGTCGTAGGTCTCCACCTTGTCGAGAATCTCAAGGGTGTTGGACAATGCCTCTGGAACATCCGAAAAAATGGCGTCCATCTCGGCACGTGTCTTGAACCACTCTTGTTTGGTGTAAACCATTCGGGTGGGATCGTCAAGATCCTTGTTGGTAGAAAGACACAGCAGATGGTCGTGAGCCTCAGCCGTCTCCTTATCCTCGAAGTGGCAATCGTTTGTGCAGATGAGCTTTATGCCATATTCCTTGGCCAACTGCATCAAGACCCGGTTTACCTTCTGCTGCAAAGGGTATGTCTCACGATTAGCATGCAGCGAAGGGTCAGTGACCTGATGACGTTGAAGCTCCAGATAGAAATCATCGCCAAAGAGATTGTGGTACCACTCCACCGCCTCCCTGGCGCCTTTCATGTCGCCCGCCATGATTTTCTGCGGTATCTCGCCGCCAAGACAGGCTGAGCTGACGATAAGGTCCTCATGGAATTTCTCAAGGTCGTAGCGGTCAGTCCTGGGCTTGTAGTAATAACCGTCGACCCACGACCGGCTGACCAGCTTGATAAGGTTCTTATAGCCATGATAGTTCTTGGCAAGCACTATGAGATGGTAGCCGGAGCTGTCTCCAGCCGACTTGTCCTTGTCTTCCTTATGATGGTGGGCCACATACATCTCGCATCCCAAAATAGGTTTGAAAGGCTCCAGGCCTTCCTTCTTGCGCTTTTTGTTCACAGAGGCGCAATAGTCGGAAAACTCCTTTATGCCATACATGACACCATGATCAGTGATAGCCATGCCTTTCATGCCATCATTGATTGCCTTGTCGACAAGGTGGTTTACTTTCGACTGTCCGTCAAGAATACTATAATGTGTGTGAACGTGCAGATGTACAAAATCTTCCATGAAAGATGCTATTATGAGTGTAAAGTTACTCCGAATAATTGACATACCCAAGAGAAGAATGAAAATTATTTCACATTCATCTTAAAACTATTTGCGTATTTAACGGAAAAAGACTACCTTTGCATAAGTATAATATCGAAAACCTCGTCTTCTAAAGACAAATTCATAATCATGGGGAAAAGAATCAAGAAACTCAAAAAAATACACATACACAGAGAAGGAATTGACCAGCTGGTAGGCGGCATTATCACGATTGCCGTAATAGGCTTCTTGCTTTGGTATTTCATAGCCTCTCCTTGGCCTTTCTGGACTTTCATAATCATAGCCGGCATCATTTACGGTGTTGCTGTAAACTTCTACCAGTGCCCCTTGCGCTATTTCAACCAAGAGGATACTGACGGCATTGTCGTAGCTCCTGCCGACGGAAAGATCGTGGTAATCGAAGAGGTAAACGAAAACACTTACTTCCACGACAGGCGCATACAGATTTCCATCTTCATGAGCGTAACCAATGTTCACGCCAACTGGTTTCCTGTGGACGGTCATGTGAAATTTGTGAAACACTTCGACGGCAACTACCACAAGGCGTGGTTGCCAAAGGCGAGCATGGAAAACGAGCACGCCGACACCATGATAACAACCGAAGACGGCACCGACATTCTCTGCCGCCAAATAGCGGGTGCAGTGGCCCGAAGGATCGTGACCTACGCCAAGGAAGGCGAGGAATGCTTTATCGATGAGCACTTAGGCTTCATCAAGCTCGGTTCACGCGTTGACATCTTCTTGCCTATCGACTCGGAGGTGTGCGTGGAAATGAACCAAAAGACTGTTGGCGACCAGACGATCATCGCTAAATTGAAAAAATGAAACTGATTAATTTTCCTAACATACTGACATGTTGCAACCTTGTATCGGGTTGCATTGCGACGTGTTTCGCATTTTTCGCCAGTCCTGACCTTGCATTGCTTTGGATTGTCATTGGCGCTGTATTCGACTTCTTTGACGGCATGAGCGCAAGGGCGTTCCACGTTTCTTCACCTATAGGCAAGGAGCTTGACTCCCTTGCAGACGATGTAACGTTTGGTGTGGCACCATCGACAATGATCTTTTCGCAGCTTCTGATAATGCAATACCCCACATGGCTGGGCTCTTTAACCGACTACATTCCTTTTGTAGCCTACGTCATGGCGGCATTCTCAGCCTTGAGGCTTGCAAAGTTCAACCTTGACGAGCGTCAGTCGATGGGCTTCATCGGCTTGCCGACACCGGCCAACGCATTGTTCTGGGGCTCACTGATTCTCAGCATTGGCGGTTGGCTCAACACGCTGAGCGCAGGCGCACCCATCGTAATTCTACTGATGTTCCTCAGTTCTTACCTGCTTATTTCTGAGATTCCAATGTTTGCCTTGAAGTTCAAGCATTGGAGCTGGAAGGGAAACGAGCTGCGCTATTCTTTCATCGGCTTGTCTGCTGTCATCATAATAGCATCCACCATTTATCAGGGCATAGCCGGCACCGGATTCTTAGCCGGATTCTTGGGCTCATGGTGGATTGTGGTGCTGATTTATGTCATCACATCAGCAATCAACGACAAGATTACCCGCAATTAAGCCAACCGACAAATAAAAAAACAACCGGAAAATGAAAATGCCAATTGGAAACAACTATCCAATTGGCATTTTCATTTTCTAATCAGTGGCGCAAACTGCCCGAGTGGGCCAAATAATAGAACCAATAAGTCGTGCCGTAGCCGTCCTTTACGTTTGACAACCGCGCAGTGGCATTTGAGGTTTTATAATACTCTTTCTTGAAGTCCTCGTATTCGGAATCAATCGTTGGGTCCTTATAGACAACCAACGGCTTTCTTCTCAAATGGTTATATAAAACCAAGGCTTCACGGAAAGACTTGGGCAAAGACTGGTCTACCTTGTAATATTGCGGCAAGGTTTCTACAAACCGATCAAGGTCACAATCGAGCAAGAAAGCGCACAACAACCACTCTTTTGAATCCTTATTGGCATACTTGCTTTTGTTCACATATTTAAGGTATGTCAAAGGCTTCACTTTTTGTTTAAACACTATGCCAAATGTGGCATAGATGCTGTCTTCCGGAAGCATCATCAACTTTACCGACGTCTCATTGGGCAGCATTGCGTCTGACCCTCCCACAAGCGGATACTCAAACAAGCGTTCGCAAAGGGCATGGTCTTTTGTCAATGCCACTATGCGAAGCATCGACAAGCTGCTGTCAACCTTTGTCACATTTTTCCCCACGCCTGCAGCCGCATGGTAATCGCCTTTCATCATATCACTCTCCATGCGCATACGGCTATGGAAGACGGCATCTGAGCAACCTATGGAACAAACGACCAATGCTATCACCGTCAGCTGAAGGAGGTTCACCCACGTAAGCCTTGAGAAAATACCAACCGACAGCTTGGCCGGCTCCATGGGCTCCAACTGCTTGAAAAACCATACCGCACAGGCATAAGCAATCATGAGCAACGGGAAGAGCCACACCCAAACACCCAGGTAGTTGCCAGTGGTCAAGTTGGGTGACACGTCGGTCAAGATGGCCAACAAGAGCATTGACGGCAAATAAGTCAGCGCATGCGCACGATGATTAAGCCTCGTGCCCGCATATATGGCTACCTGAACCAACCACAAGACCAGCGTAATGAGAACCGTGCCCACCACATTATTATAATGTGTGGCACCATGAGACAGCACGTGTTGGGTAACAGTCAATATGTCCGGCTGGTATTTGTTCAGATAAAGCAGCGTGAACAGTATGAAAAAGATGGCACAGACCAATCTCATTATACCTGTGCCATCTTTATATTGTCGTGAATTTGACATTATCAAATTATTTCTTTTTCCTTAAAGCCACGGCAGAACGAGCCGGGATATACAGTTTCAGCCATTCCTTGCCCTCCTTTTCATAGGCTGGGTCGAAGTTGGTGAAATGTGCCACGCTGTCGTCTGCCAATCCATTGCCGCCAAAGACTTTGGCATCGGTATTGAGAACCACATGGTACTCGCCTTTCTTCACGAGGAAGCCATAATCGGTAAAGCTCTTCGTCGGTGAGAAATTGAAGACGAACACGAGGTCGCCACGCTCGAAGGCGAGAATCTGGTCGCCGTCGTTGTGCCATATCTCCTGAACCGGAGTAAGATTGAACTTAGGCTCACTCTTTATAACCCCGAGCATGGCCTTGTCGAAGTCGCCGAGGAAATGATAGTCCAAATCCTGGTTGTCGACCAAGTTCCACTGACGGCGCGCATACTTATGGCTCCATCCGTTGCCTTCGCGCGGGAAGTCGATCCACTCGGGGTGTCCGAACTCATTGCCCATGAAGTTCAGGTAGCCACCATTTATCGTGGATGCAGTCACGAGTCTTATCATCTTGTGCAAGGCAATGCCACGGTTGACAAGGTTGGTCTCGTCGCCGTGCTTGAAATGCCAATACATGTCGGCGTCTATAAGACGGAAGATGATGGTCTTGTCACCCACCAAAGCCTGGTCGTGGCTCTCACAATATGAGATAGTCTTCTCGTCGGCACGGCGGTTCTTGACCTCCCAGAATATACTGCTTGGCTTCCATTCCTCGTCTCTCTGCTCCTTGATGGTCTTGATCCAATAGTCGGGCACATTCATTGCCAACCTGTAGTCGAAACCATAGCCGCCGTCTTTGTACTTAGCCGCAAGCCCCGGCATGCCGCTAACCTCCTCTGCTATGGTTATGGCCTTCGGGTTCACCTCGTGTATGAGCTTATTGGCCAGAGTGAGATAGGTTATTGCATTGTCGTCCTCATGGCCGTTGAAGTAATCGCCGTAATTGGTAAACGTCTCGCCAAGACCATGACTATAATAAAGCATCGACGTTACACCATCGAAACGGAATCCGTCGAAATGGAACTCTTCCAGCCAATACTTGCAGTTGGACAACAGAAAATGGATGACCTGGTTCTTGCCATAGTCGAAGCACAAGCTGTCCCACGCCGGATGCTCGCGCCTGTCGCCAGGATAGAAATACTGGTTGGGGTCACCGGCGAGGTTGCCCAATCCCTCCATCTCGTTCTTTACGGCATGCGAGTGCACTATATCCATAATCACCGCGATGCCCTTTTGGTGAGCAGCGTCAATGAGCTCCTTCAGTTCTTCCGGAGTGCCGAAACGGCTCGACGGTGCAAAGAAATTGCTGACATGGTAACCGAAACTGCCATAGTAAGGATGCTCCTGGATGGCCATCACCTGCATGGCGTTGTAGCCGTCTTCAGCGATTCTCGGAAGCACGTTGTCCTTGAACTCGGTATACGAGCCCACCTTCTCAGCGTCCTGCGCCATGCCTATGTGGCACTCGTAGATGAGCAACGGGTCGTGAGCCGGAGCGAACTTTTGCTTCTTCCATTGGTATTTTTTGGGAGCCCAGACCTGAGCCGAGAATATCTTTGTCTGCTCGTCTTGCACCACCCTGGTGGCCCACGCCGGAATGCGCTCGCCTTCGCCACCGTCCCATTTGACGTGCATCTTGAACAAGTCGCCGTGGTGCATGGCTTTAGTTGGAACCTTCAGCTCCCAATTGTCTGTTCCTTCAACCTTCTTACAACGGTAGTCCTCGCTTTCTTTCCAATCGTTGAAGTCGCCCACGAGGTAAATGTCGGTGGCATTGGGAGCCCACTCCCTGAAGACCCAGCCTCCGCGAACCTTATGCAGGCCAAAGTATTCGTAACCATTGGCAAAATCAGCAAGCGTCTGCTTGCCATGTTGCGTGAGTTGATCTATTTTCCATTCAGCATGATTGTGACGCCCTTGTATGGCATCCTCATAAGGCTCAAGATACTTGTCATGAGCGACAATACCGATATGTTTTACTTTTACCATTGTAATGAGTTGAGTTGATGTTGCTTGATATAATATTATTGCTCACGCCACGGCTTATTGGTCGTTGAAGCGCTTGCCGCTCTCGTAATGCCCCGTGCATGTCACCTGGCCGTTGGCATCTTTCTCCACGAAACGTCCGTCGCGAATGTCGTTAAGGTAAGTGCCCTCAAAACGCTTGCCGTCCTTGGCTTCCTCTATGCATTTGCCGTTTCGCTTGCCGTTCTTGTAGGTTCCCTTGAAGCGCGAACCGTCGGCATAGTGGATTACCACCTCGCCGTCAATCTTGCCGTTGTAGAAGTTGCCTTCATAGACATCACCGTCTTTCTTGGTCAGTTTTCCGTGACCGTTGATCTGGTCGTTCTTCCAATGTCCGGCATACTGGTCGCCGTTTGCCCATGCAAACGTGCCTTCTCCGTCGCGCTCGCCTTGGTTGAAATGTCCGGTATAACGGTCGCCGTTGGCATACTTGAATATTCCCTCTCCGGTGCGCTCGCCCTGGTCGTAGTCGCCTTCATACTGGTCGCCGTTCTGGAAGAGGTATATGCCCCGGCCCTGCTGGATGTCGTTCTGCCACATGCCCTTGTAAACGTCGCCGTCGGCATACTTGTTCACGCCATAGCCGGAACGCTGGTTGTCGAGCCAGGTACCACGATAGGTGTTGCCGTCGCCCCAGTCGAAGAAGCCTTTGCCTTCCTTCTTGTCGTTTTTCCATTGGCCCTCATAGTAAGCCCCGGTGGAGAACGTGTACTTGCCGTGGCCCTGTCTCATGTCGTGATACCAGTCGCCGTCGTACACGTCGCCGTTGAAGTAGTACATCACGCCGTGGCCTTGCTGATAGTCGCGGAACCAAAGTCCCACATACTTGTTGTTGTTGCTGAAATAATAGGTGCCTCTTCCGTGCTGCTGGTTCAGCACCCATTGGCCGTCATACTTCTCGCCATCGGCGAAGGTATAGACGCCATGGCCATGCCGCTTTCCTTTCACGAAGTCTCCGTCGTAGGTATTGCCGTTGTCGAACACCTCGCTGCCTTTGCCGTTGGGCTTGCCTGAAGACATCTCGCCCTTGTAGGTGCCCCTTACGCCCATCTCATCTATTGTGCAAGTGCCAATGGATATTTTCTGGGCAGAGACGCACAAAGGCAGTGCCATGAAGCAGATAGATAATATATAATGTTTCACGATTATAATCCTTATGTCAATGTTGGTTCAAAGATAAGCATAAAAATCGAAAAAAGCCCAATCTTGCATTCCTAATTATTACTACGAGTGAAGATTTAACAATATTAATCATTTCTGAGCATTTGTTTTTTGTAATTTTGCATCACAATTAATCAATAAATCATGAAGTTTATAGCCATTATCCCCGCTCGCTACGCCTCGACGCGTTTTCCGGGCAAGCCGCTTGCCCTGCTTGCCGGCAAGCCTGTAATAGAGCACGTGTATGAACAAGTGACCAAGGTGCTGCCCGAGGCATGGGTAGCCACCGACGACCGCCGTATCTTCGACGCCGTGGAACGCTTTGGCGGAAAGGCCGTTATGACAAGGGCTGACCACAAAAGCGGCACCGACAGAATAGAAGAGGCTGCCGGGAAAATAGGCACCGACGCCGACGTCATTGTCAACGTTCAGGGCGACGAGCCTTTCATCCAGCCGTCACAGATTGAGACGCTCTGCTCACTTTTCGACAACCCGACTACTCAGATTGCCACACTGGGGAAGCCGTTCTCGTCGATGGATGCGGTGAAGAACCCAAACTCTCCAAAGATAGTGACCGACAACAATGGGTTCGCCCTCTATTTCTCGCGCTCCGTCATCCCATTCGTGCGCGGCAAGGAAGAAGACGAGTGGCTCGACAACTATCCTTATCTCAAGCATCTGGGCATCTACGCTTATCGGCGTGAGGTATTGCGCGAAGTGACAAGCCTGCCCATGTCTTCGCTTGAGAAGGCCGAGAGCCTTGAGCAGCTGCGCTGGCTGCAAAACGGATACCGCATACGCGTGGGTATTACCGACGTGGAAACCGTCGGCATTGACACGCCCGACGACCTTCAAAGGGCCGAGGAATTCCTGAAGAATCAAGGCTGACGGCTTTACAATAAAAATAGTGTTGGCTTTGCGTTGAAATGGCGTTGGCCTTGCACTTGAATCGTGTCGCCTTTACATTGAAATGGCGTTGGCTTTGCACTTGAATCGTGATGCGATTCAAGTGCAAAGCCAACGCCTTACTTATTGAGGATGTACCAGTCTATTTTCTTACCGCCTTGTATGCCTTGCCTCCTTGCCTGTCGATGACAACTACAAAACGATTACCATCCGCCGAGTGGGACTCGCGGGGGCTAACATTGACACTGTAATTTTGTAAAGATTTATAGCAAGATTTTAACACTTGGGGGGCACACCTTCTAGAACGAC
>CAZXGQ010000010.1:0-43321 GCA_964640415.1 uncultured Prevotella sp. | reverse complement strand
GTGGGAGAAGACTGCCGACTATGCCACTCTGCTGAGCCGGAGCCAGCAAGCCGGAGGGTTACGTGCGTGACGGGTTAGGATAAGGATTGGAAGGAAAAGAGGAAAAGGAAGAAAGGAGGAAGAGAATGGAGATAGTGATAAAGCGGCTTTACATGAAGCCATCTTACACCATCGGCAGGCTGCTGGTAGACGGGGTGCCCTTTTGCGACACCCTGGAACCTCCCTGCCGCCATTTGAACAACCACAAGTCGCTGGACAAGATTATGAAAGCCCGCAAGGAGGGACCCATGGCTGTGCCCAACGGCCGCTACCGGGTGCTGGTGACGCCAAGCCGCAAGTGGGGCAGGTGGCTGCCCCAACTGGTTGGCGTGCCGGGTTTTCCGCAGGTCACTGTCCGTCCGGGCAACAAACCGCGCGAAACCGAAGGCGACATTCTGCTGGGCAGGAACACGCGTCCGGGCTATGTGCTCGACTCCACCGCCCATGTGCTCGGCCTGACCCGCAAGGTCACTGAAGCCATGGAACGCGGCGAGGAGGTATGGGCCACGGTGAAGGAGCTGCGTCAGTATTCCACGTCCCAGAGGAAGAGCCCTTTGGCCGGCATCGACTCGCCTGAGTCGGAACGCGAGCCGTTGGCTATGATGTCGCAGAACGACGCCATGCTGACACGGTGACGCCCTACATCGAACAAGGTGCCGACGACAGCCCTGACCATGTTGCGCAGAAAGCGGTCGGCACTTATCTCGAAATACCACTCTGTGGGCGATGTCTGTACCCACTGTGCACGGGTTACGTGGCAGATGGTGGTGCGTGCGTCGCTGTCGGCCTTGCAGAAAGCCTTGAAGTCGGTGATGTGCGTGAGCTTCTCTGCCGCCTCGTTCATGAGGGGGAAGTCGAGCGGATAGTGGGTCTCCACCGAGAAATGACGTGCGAAAGGGTCTTTGCCGGTGTGTATGAAGTAGCGGTAGGTGCGCTTCATCGCAGAGAACCGTGCATGCAGGCTGTCGGCCACCGGCTTCAGCTGTCGGCAGGCTATGTCGGCAGGCAGCAGCTGGTTGAGCCTGTAGAGCACCTGCTGGCAGTTGAGACCCTGGCGGTCGTCGAAGTGGCACACCATGGTGCGTGCATGCACTCCGGCATCTGTCCTGCCGGCTCCAGTTATGTCAATCTTGCGGCGCAGAATCTTCGTCAGCGCATCCTGCAGGCGCTCTTGTGCCGACATGCCGTTGGGCTGTATCTGCCACCCGTGGTAGGCAGTGCCGTCGAAGCTGAGGGTGAGGAAATAGCGTTGGGCAGGGTAGGGCGAGAAGCGCACATAGGCACGGTCGTCGAACGAGCGGTTGCCGCGCATCAGTCCCTTTGTGGCCTTGAACTGACCGATGTTGAAGGGGTCTGTGCTGAGCTGCTTCTTCAGCTTTCGCTCGCTCTTCTCCAGCGTTGTGCAGAGGAAGGGGTAGCCGTCGGTGGCAAGCACGATGTCCTGCGGGGCATTGTCCTGCTGGCTATTGGAGCCTGAACCGTCGGCGGAGGCATTTTGGTTTGCGTCCAGGTCCACCTTTATTACCTTTATCCCGTTGCGGAAGATGGGGTAGCCGTCTATCACGGCATAGGTCTTGTTCTCGCCGTCCATGGCCTTGACAAGCTCTGGCAGAACGCTTTCGCGTGCATAGTCGTGAATGAGCTCGCCGCCAACGGTCATGTCGGGATGCTGGCTCTGCTGAGCCTTGAACGCCGCAGCCCTCTTCTCGGCTATCAGGCTTTCGTAGGGCTTGCCGTTGGAGTAGAGCTTTCCGCTGACGATGCACTGGCAGTCGCCAATCATCCACACCTCTCCCCTCTCTCGACTGTAAATTGCTGCCGAGGCGCACAAACGGTCGACAGGAGGGAGGGGTTCTTTGTTTTCACCTGTGAGGCCATGCGCGGCGTAGATGTCGTGTATGGCCTTTGTTATGCCTTCGCAGAAAGCGTCGAGCGGGATGTCGGCCGGCATGTGCTCTATGTATGCGGCAATGGTCTCCATGCAATAGCGTCCGTTGCTCTTGCCGGGGTCCACGCGCCATGAGCCCTTGCTTGTGCTGCCGTCGATGGCAGCCACGAAGTGGGGGGTTACCACTATGCCGTCTTCGCAGGTGGCCTCGTCGTGCTTGCCCTGAATGAATTGTTCAGCGATAATCATCTTCTGTTCTTGCTTTTGGGTTGGAAGTTGGGGTTGAACGACGAGCGTTTCGGCTTCTGTTTCTGCCCCTCATGCCTGGCTTCGCGCTGGCTTGGCTTCTGCCATTGTTCGTCGCGCCGGTTCTGCCATTGTTCGTCGCGTCTGCCGCGTTGTCCGCGTGCCTGCCGTCTGTCTTCCTGCCGTCTGTCTTCCTGCTGCCTTGTGCGTTTCGGCTGTTCTGGCGAAGAGCCCACAGCGCGGCTGTCGTACTTGGCTCTGCCGTGATATGGCATGCCGTCGTAGAGCTTGGCAATGAGGTCGGTGCGGCCTATGCGTCTCAGCTCGCGCTCAATGTTCTGCCTCTCCTCGGGCTTGTACCAGAAGAAGAACATGCGCTGTGCAAGCTTCTCCTTCGGCGTCTTGGCACAGAAGAGTGGTTCGAGCGTGTAGGGGTCGTAGCCGGTGTAGAAGGCAGTGGTGGAGACGGTCATCGGCGTGGGCGTGAAGTCCTGCACCTGCTCAAGGTGGAAGTCGAGACCCTTGGTTATGACGGCAAGCTCCGCCATGTCTTCCTCGCTGCATCCGGGGTGTGAACTGATGAAGTAGGGTATAATCTGCTGGCGCAGTCCTGCTTCCTTGTTTATCTTGTCGAAGAGGCGCTTGAACTCATAGAAGAGCTCAAACGAGGGCTTGCGCATGAACTTGAGCACGTTGTCCTGCGTGTTCTCGGGAGCCACCTTCAGTCGTCCGCTCACGTGCCTGGTTATCAGTTCGCGGGCATATTGCATGGCCGCCTGGTTCGACTTCTCGTCTTTCGACTTGTGCAGGATGAGGTCGTAGCGCACTCCGCTGCCTATGAAGCTCTTCTTCATGCCCGGCAATGCGTCTACGGCATGGTATACCTCCAGCAGCTTCGAGTGGTCGGTGATGAGGTTGGGGCATACGGCAGGGTTGACGCACGAGGGCCTTTTGCAGTGCTCGCACGCCTTGAGGTTGTGGCCGTGCATGCCGTACATGTTGGCCGACGGACCTCCGAGGTCGGAGATGTAGCCCTTGAAGTCGGGCATGGCAATTATCTTCTTCGCCTCCTTCACTATGCTCTCCTTCGAGCGGCACACCACAAACTTGCCCTGATGGGCAGAGATGGTGCAGAAGGAGCATCCGCCGAAGCATCCGCGGTGCATGTTGATGGAGAACTTTATCATCTCGTAGGCCGGAATGGTCTTGCCCTTGTATTTGGGGTGCGGCAGGCGCGTGTAGGGCAGGTCGAAGGCTGCGTCGAGTTCCTCGCTTGTCAATGGCGGATACATGGGGTTCTGCACCACATACTTGTCGCCCACCTTCTGCAGCAGCCTCTGTCCGTGCATGCGGTTGCACTCCTCTTCTATGTGCCTGAAGTTCTCGGCATGCGCCTTCTTGTTGCGCAGGCACTCCTCGTAGGAATGCAGCACTATGTCGTCGTCGCCGATGCCTCCTGGTATGTCCTCCTCTCGCCGTATGAACGAGGTCTGCGGAATGTCGCCCACCTCGCTGATATGCCTTCCTTCGGCCAGTGCGTTGCACAGTGCCACCGTGTTTTTCTCTCCCATGCCATAGAGCAGGAAGTCGGCTCCGCTGAGGCAGAGAATGGGCTGCATGAGCTTGTCCTGCCAATAGTCGTAGTGGGTGAATCGGCGCAGCGACGCCTCTATTCCGCCCAAGACCACAGGCACGTCGGGGAAGAGCTGCTTCAGAATCTTGGTGTAGACAATGCTGGGGTAGTCGGGTCGCATGTCGTGGCGCGAGTCGGGGCTGTAGGCGTCGTCATGGCGCATACGTCGGTTGGCAGTATAGCGGTTGACCATGCTGTCCATGTTGCCCGGAGAGATGGCGAAGAAGAGGCGCGGACGCCCCAGCTTCTTGAAGTCGCGGAAGTCGCCGTGCCAGTCGGGTTGCGGCACTATGGCCACCTTGTATCCCGCGGCCTCGATGATGCGTCCCACAGCCGCCGCCCCGAAGGCAGGGTGGTCTACGTAGGCATCGCCCGAGAAGAGAATGACGTCGAGCTGTTCCCATCCCCTGAGCTCACACTCTTTCTTTGTGGTTGGGAGGAAGTCGGTGAGCTGAGGGTATGGCTTCTGATTGCTTGGCATAGGCTTAGCTGTTGGCTTCGCCTGTTGCATCGTTCTCCGTGTTCTGGCTCTCGTTCTTCCACTTGATGAAGAGCAGCACGAGCTCGTGAAGGCCGAAAGCCTTCATGTTGTTGTTGTAGAGCACGTCGAGGCAGAGATCGAGCAGGTCGTGGTCGGACCCTTCAGAGCCTTCGAGCAGAGCGCGCACGTTGAGCTTGAGCTTTTCGAGCACGTCTTCGTCGATGATGCCGTTGCTGTCGATGAGGTTGCGGAGGAGTGCATATTTGTCGATGGTAGAAAGGTGCTTTTCGGTCACCTCGATGCTGCGTGTGCCTGATGCATTAGCTTGTATTTTCATGATTATAAGCGTTTTGATGGTTATATGTGTTTTCTTTTATTTGTTCAGGAGGAAAGCGAGGATGCCCCGCATGATGTTGGCCTGCGTTGCGGTGTCGGTGATGCTCTCAAGAGGGAATCCCATGACGAAGGTGCGCGAAGGCTTGCCCGTCTGAGTGCCGTCGGCAGTCTGGCTTCCGTCGAAGCCAATGGCAGCAGCACTGCCGTCGGCATAGGCCATGGCTGCGAAAGCACCCGGTGCAGGCGAGAGCCTGTCGGCTGATTGCACGCAATAGTGGTCGGCGTTGGGAGTGTTGTATATCGTTATGCCGTTGATTCCCAGCCCGCTTATGGCGCTGATGGTGTCGGTCTTCATGGCTCCGTCCCACGAGGTGTGCAGTGTCTGCGAAAGCCAGTCGGGGGTTGCGGAACCGTTGTCGTCGTGGCCTTTGCTTGCCTCTGCATTGTCTGACCCGACGTAAGCACCGCTGACAAGCAGTTTGCCGCCGCCGGAAAGATAGCGCGTGATGATTTGCTTCATCTGCGGCGAGAACGTCTTGTAGTATCTTGTCTGGCAAGCCATGTATTTCTCAAGGCCGAGCACAAGGTCGAGGGCATCGTAGCGGCTGACATCCACTATGCCTGTCTCCATGGCATGCGACGAACAGCTCACCACGTTGTATTTGTGGGCTGAGGCTATGGCCATGGCATGCTCCGACACATAGTTGAAGTCGTTGCCGGCAATGAACTTGCCTTTCCATCCTGCCGTCAGTCCCTCGGTGACGCCAAGGTCGGCATCCAGGTCGAAGCCCTTGCCGCTCTCGGCCACTGCAGGGCTCGACAGCCTGTGGAACCCGTTTGCCACGAGCACCGTCTGTGCGGCTCCCGGCTCCCTTACCACCGACACCACTTCGGAAGGGAAACTCTCGCCTCCGTCGTTGCAGGCCGTCACCTTGAAGTGGTAGGCCACACCCGGCTCAATGTCGAGCGAGAACGACGGCTTTTCGGTGCGCGTGCCGTTGTCGAACGCTCCTTTTCCCACAGCCGTGTATACAATATAATATGTAGGCGCGGCACTGGCCTCCAGCGAGTCTTTCTGCGGTGTCCAGCTTATGGTGGCCCTTCCGCCCGATAGGCCTGCGCTGAGGTTCAATGGGCGCAGAGGCTCAATCACCGTGGGCTGGCCGTGCATGCCGTTGACAAAGCGCGCAATGGTCTTGTAGAGCGAGCGTGCCATGTCGAAACGGAAGTTGGGGTCCTGACCCAACAGCATGTCGGGGAAACTCTGGTGCGAGAGTGTCTCTATTATGGCCGAAGGCACAGCCGGCAGTCTCGTCTCCGAATAGTTTCTGTCCCACAGGTAGCGTTTTGGCCAAGCCTTGTATTTGGGGCTCAAGTCGGAAACAAGGTTGTCGAGAAGGTTGCGTGCGAATATCTTTGATGTCTGCCGCGTCACTCCGCTCGCAAGCTGTCCGTCGTTGAAGTCGGTGGTGCATACGGCAAGACTGCCCCAACGGGTCTTTCCGTCGGGTGCATAGCCTGCGTCGCTGTGTACGGCAAGCGACAGCTCTATAGGCACGCCTTTTCCGTCCTGTATGGGATTGTAGACCGAGCCTCCCGAGAGCCAGTTGGTCATCAGCGAACGGGTGTTTATGTCGTCGCCATAGTCGTCGGCACCGTTCTTTCCTCCATACACTTCGTGCGGAGCCCCGGCCCACTGTGCCGAGTATCTTGCTCCCTCCAGTGCACGCGGATAACCGCTCACGGAGCCTCCGCGCTCGATGTTGCCCATTCCTCCGCCAAACTTCACTGCATCGGCTGTCACCATACCGCCCCTCGCACTTTGGTTTGACAGCATCACGCAGTTGTCTACGCTGCTGCCCGCGTCGAAGGTGAACGTGCCGAGATAGACCCATGTGCTGCCGCCCATACGCTGGTTTACGCGGAACTCGGTTGCCGTGCCTTGATGGAACACGGTGTAGTGGGCGTCGTCGATGCTCTTGCCCACAGTGGCATAGCTCACGTAGACGGCATATTTGCCGCCCTTGACGAAATAAGGCTGCCACTTCACAAAGTCCTTGCCTGCCTTCTTGGTTGTCTTTATCTGCCTTGCCCCTCCGGCCTCAAACGGGTTCTCGTTGTCGTGATAGTTGCCGGCATGGGCCGCAAAGCCGGGCTGGGCTGTTGGTTTCCACTTGTCGGAAAACTCGGCATAGCACGAGCTTGAGGCGTTCAGTCCGCCGTCGGGGTCAACGACATACTCCATCTGCTGCCAGTCGCGCTCGCGTGGTGTGAAGACGTTGGCTCCGGCATGCTCGAGCATGGGAATGAGATAGGGCACCACGATGGTTTGGGTGAAAAGGTCCTCGGTGGCGGAGAAGAGCTTAGGGCGCTGCCATTGCCACTGGCGGCGGTCCTTGTCGAAATATCTGCCGTGGGATGCCCACAGCGACAGATGCCTGCCCTGGAGACCCTTGGGAGCCTCTACCTGCGACGAGACATTGGTGACCCAGGGGGCACCGTGATAGTCGATGTCTCCCCACAATGCCGGGCATTGGCTCGCCGGCGGCACATCATCGGCAGACAACAGCCGTGCCTGCCTTGCCTGAGCTCCGCTGAGAGTCAGCACAATGCCTGTGCACAATGACAGAAGTTTTCTCATTCCTCGCCTATGGTGAAGTTCTCCGGGTATTTTCCCTTGAAATGCTTGAAATATTGTTTCACCATTCTCATCTCGCTGTCGACGTCGCCCGACGGAATAAAGCTCTTTGTACACTCTATCAGCTTCTTCTCGTAGTCCACACCATAGAGCAGCACGGGGATGTTGGCCTTCATGGCAATGAAATAGAACCCGCGCTTCCATTCGGGGTTGCGCGAGCGTGTGCCCTCAGGCGTAATGCAAAGCTTGAACGTGCTGCGCTTTGTTGCCTCAGCAGCAAGGTTTTCGGTGAGGCTGGTATGCTTTGACCTGTATACCGGAATGCCGCCCATCTTCAGGAAAAGCGGCTTCAGCGGCCCCCAAAACCATTCCTTCTTCATGAGGAAGTTGATTTTCAGTCCCTGCGAATGCATATAGAGCTCGCCAAGGATGAAATCCCAGTTGGTAGTGTGGGGCGCAAGGGCAATGATGAACTTCTCGGGAAGGTCAACAGTGACATTGAGCTTCCATCCAAGACACTTGAACAGAAGCCATCCGCAAAATTTCTTCAGCATGTTGGGTTAAGGAAACTATCCTAAATTAGATATATTGTCAATGATGTCCGACATCGAATTGTTGAAGTCCCTGACAAGAGTCTTGTAGTACTTCTTTGCCGGCATGCCAGGCTCGGGATGGGAGACGCGTGAGATGAAATCGTCGCGCATGACGATGATGGAAGCGAGAATGCTGTCGCCCTCAGCCTTGTTGGCCATGTCGCTGTAGATCATGGCTGCCATTGTCTCAGCAAAAAGCTCACTCGTGATATAATTGATAGTGCGCTTCAATTGTCTTTTGTTTGCCATAATATAAAGGTGGTATGTTACTAAAGATTGATTTTACGGCCAAAGATATGGAAAAATATTGTAACAGTAAACAGATGTGTTCTAAAAAATTGATAAAAATATATTTTATTGGCTATTTCTTTCCATATTTCGTCTAAAACCGTTACTTTTGCAATAGGAAATTCACAAATTCAATAATTTTCAGAAAATCAATGAAGACAAGTCTTTTGCAGAATGCACGCGCGCAGTATCAGCCCAAACTCCCCAAGGGCCTGCAGGGTGCCGTTAAAGTACAGGAAGGCGAGCCTACACAGAGCGTAGGTGACCAGAAAGAGATCAAGGAGCTTTTCCCCAACACTTATGGAATGCCCCTGATCGAGTTCGTTCCCGGCGACAAGGATGCCACAAACGAGATCAACGTAGGTATCATCCTCTCTGGCGGTCAGGCTCCTGGCGGCCACAACGTCATCTGCGGTCTCTACGATGCCGTGAAGAAGATGAACAAGAACAACAAGGTCTATGGCTTCCTCATGGGTCCTGGCGGCCTCGTTGACCACAACTACGTGGAGATGACCGACGAATTCGTTGACGAGTACCGCAACACCGGCGGCTTCGACATGATTGGCTCTGGCCGTACAAAGCTGGAGAAGGTAGACCAGTTTGAGAAGGGTCTGGAGATCATCCGCGAGCTCGGCATCAAGGCTGTTGTCATCATCGGTGGCGACGACTCCAACACCAACGCCTGCGTGCTGGCTGAATACTATGCAGCAAAGAACTATGGCGTTCAGGTGATCGGTTGCCCCAAGACCATCGACGGCGACCTGAAGAACGACCAGATCGAGACAAGCTTCGGTTTCGACACTGCCACAAAGGTATACTCTGAGCTTATCGGCAACATCGAGCGTGATGCCAACTCAGCACGCAAATACTGGCACTTCATCAAGCTGATGGGCCGCTCGGCTTCTCACATCGCCCTGGAGTGCGCTCTTCAGACTCAGCCTAACATCTGCCTTATCTCTGAGGAGATTGAGGCTAAGGACATGACTCTGAACCAGATCGTGGAGCAGATTGCCGCTGCTGTGGCTAAGCGTGCAGAGAACGGCAACAACTTCGGTGTGGTGCTCATCCCAGAGGGTCTCATCGAGTTTGTTCCTGCTATCGGCCGCCTCATCGACGAGCTCAACGACCTGCTCGCTGCTCACGGCGACGACTACAAGAACCTCGACAAGGACGCACAGCGCGAATATATCATTGCCCACCTGAGCAAGGAGAACGCCGAGACATTCTCTACACTTCCTGAGGGTGTGGCACGCCAGCTCTCTCTCGACCGCGATCCTCACGGAAACGTACAGGTTTCTCTCATCGAGACCGAGAAGCTCATCTCTGAGATGGTTGGTGCAAAGCTCGCCGAGTGGAAGAAAGAGGGCAAGTACAACGGCAAGTTCGCTCCTCAGCACCACTTCTTCGGCTATGAGGGCCGTTGCGCTGCTCCTTCAAACTTCGACGCCGACTACTGCTATGCTCTCGGCGTGAGCGCTGCTAACCTCATCGCCAACGGCAAGACAGGCTACATGGCTATCGTGCAGAACCTCTCGGCTCCTACAGACGAGTGGAAGGCCGGTGGCGTGCCAATCACCATGATGATGAACATGGAGCGCCGCAACGGTGAGATGAAGCCTGTGATCCGCAAGGCTCTCGTGGAGCTCGACGGTGCACCTTTCAAGACTTTCGCCGCACAGCGTGACGAGTGGTCAAACAACACATGCTTCGTATATCCTGGCCCAATCCAGTACTGGGGTCCGGCAGAGGTGTGCGACCGTGAGACCATGACTCTGTCATTGGAGAACGCTGAGAAAAACAAGTAAACAAGATTAATGCATAAGAAAAAGCCAGCTCGCAGGCGGATTGTATCTTCCCAAAACAACAGGCGGAGGACGCATAACCGGCACGGACTGGCTTTTTTCGATTTCAAAAGATTCTTCAAGAGCAGAAACGGCAAGGCATGGCTTTTCGGCGGTCTTGCGGTGATGGCTCTTTATGTCTGGGCTTTCTGGTATTTCTTTGTCGGACCAACCGGCTTCCGTTGGCGTGCGTTCTATGGTGACGCCAAATACCCCGAAGGCTACGAGATTCACGGAATAGACATCTCCCGATACCAGGGAGAGATAAACTGGGACCGGCTGCGCTCCAATGCGCTTATCGACGGCTGCCCCCTGCGCTTCATCATCATCAAGGCAACTGAAGGGTCGACAAAGGTGGACCCCAATTTTGAAGACAATTTCTATCAGGCCCGCGAATATGGTTTCATTCGTGGAGCATACCACTTTTGGAGCACTAAGTCGCCTGCACGCTCACAAGCCTACTTCTTCCTCAAGAAAGCCCATCTCGAAAACGGCGACCTGCCTCCCGTGCTCGACATTGAACACAAGTCTGCTAACCAGAGCATTGAAGATTTCCAAACCGATGTGCTCGCATGGTTGCACATAGTGGAGGACAGATACCACGTGAAGCCGATAATCTATACCTATTACAACTTCAAGGAGAAATATCTGTCGGCACCCGTTTTCGACGATTATCCTTACTGGATAGCCCACTATTATGTTGACAAGGTGGAATATAAGGGCAAATGGAAATTTTGGCAACACACCGACACTGGCGTATTGCCTGGAATCAAAGGTAATGTTGACCTCAATATCTACAATGGTTCGTATTACGACCTCATGCAGCTAACGATAGGGCACGAGGAATAAAAAAAGACCGTGATCTTGCAAAGGTCAAAAATCACGGTCAGAAAATCACGATAATGTCGTTGCTATTGTCTACACCTCTTACAGCACGCCTTTCGACGACGGCAGCTGGAAGTGGTTGATGTCTCTCTTTACCGCCATCTTCAGACTGCGGGCGAGAGCCTTGAATATCCCTTCTATCTTATGGTGCTCGTTGGTGCCCTCAGCCTTGACGTTGAGGTTCATCTTGGCAGCGTCGCTCAGGCTCTTGAAGAAATGGAAGAACATCTCAGTCGGCATCTCGCCAATCTTCTCACGCTTGAACTCAGCGTCCCACACAAGCCACGGACGGCCACCGAAGTCGAGGGCAACCTGGCAGAGACAATCGTCCATGGGCAGGCAATAGCCGTAGCGTTCTATGCCACGCTTGTCGCCAAGGGCCTGGAGTATGCACTCGCCCAAAGCAAGACCGGTGTCCTCAATGGTGTGGTGCTCATCCACGTGTAAGTCGCCCTTGGTATGGACGGTGATGTCTATCATGCCATGATGGCCTATCTGGTCGAGCATGTGGTCGAAGAAGCCAAGACCGGTGGAGACGTCGCATTTGCCGGAGCCGTCGAGGTTTAGACGTACATACACATCGGTTTCCTTAGTCACCCTGTGCACTTCGGCAATACGCTCGCCTGCGAAGAGAATCTCGGCTATCTTGCTCCATGTCATGCCGTCTTTTCCAAGAATGAGCGACTTGCAACCCATGTTTTCGGCGAGCTGGGCATCACTCTCCCTGTCGCCGATGACATAACATGCGGCCATGTCAACAGTGTCATCGTTCATGTATTTCTCAACCATACCCGTGCCAGGCTTGCGCATTGGTGAGTTGTCCTCGGGGAAATGGCGGTCAATCAGTATCTCGTCGAACGTGATGCCTTCTCCTTCAAGCGTTTGCAATATGAAATTGTGTACCGGCCAAAAGGTGTCTTCCGGGAAGGAACTTGTGCCCAACCCGTCTTGATTGCTCACCATAACCAGCTTATAGTCAAGGTGCTGCTTTATGAATCCGAGGTTTCTGATAACCGTTGGTACAAACTTCAACTTCTCGAAGCTGTCTATCTGCTCGTCGCTTGGCTCTTCTATAAGCGTGCCGTCACGGTCTATAAAAAGGATGCGTTGTTTCTTCATTTATTTTACTTCTTCAAAATCCAAAGACCTTCCGTCATTCGTCATCTCATTCTGTTCCAGGCTTTTTTCAGCCTTCTTCAGCTCCATTCTCGCTTTCTCCTTCTCGTCGATGCAGCCGTAGGCATAATAGAAAACGAAGACAACCCAAGGTCTTACGAAAGTCATGACAAACGTGCAGACGGCGGCCGTGAGGAATGCCAACAAGCCAATGCCAGAAGGCATGACAGGCGAATCGCCTTCCATGATGCTGATATGCCTCATGCCGGATGCCAACGCAAGGATAGTGCTTGGCATGCCCACAATGTGGTCGATAACCGCCACTATAATGCCCACAAGCAAGGCAATGACAAACAGGAAGCCCCATTGACGCCAGCCTGCCAGGTAATGGCCCTTGAATATTGCCATGACCTTCAGGTCTGTCTCAACACAATATTTCATGACGGAGTAGAAGAACGGGAGCACCAGCACGCCCACGACTATGCAGCCTAATATACCCACAAGGGGGGGCACAACAAGCACGCCTTTGGGCGCCTTTGTCATCATGGCACAGGCAGCGGCAATAATGGCAACAAGCACGCAAGCCACAACAAACACGCCTAAAAGGGCGAGGGTAAGGCGAATCATGCGCGGCAGGTTGAGCTTTACGCTCTTGCCGTTGAGAAGGCTAACGACTATTGTGAACAACCATACGTAAGCGCATAAGCACAAGACGGCCAATACGGCTATAGCTGCAAATGTGCCACCACTAAGGCTGGCAGTGGTCGCCGCCAGCACAATATCAGTGTAGACCGTATAGCCGGCAGCCGTGAGAAGCGACAAGACGAGTGCTGGCAGCCACAGACGTCGAATGATGGTCTTGAAATTTGTTCGGTAAAGGTCGTAGGCGTCGCTCAGGCACCTACCAAGACTGCGGTTCTTGTACAGTTCTGATTCCATGTTCTGCAGTGATTATTAAGGTTCTGTTTCAATATGAGGCTGTGCAAGGGATGCCGGAGGCTATGACCATGTCCTTGATGCGGTCGAGCTCTTCGTGGGTAGCCTTCTGAAGTTTTGTGTCGGGTGTCTCGCGGTCGATGGTATACACCATTACCTCTCGCGGCTTGATGCTTTTCACGGCATCCAACCAAGGCATCACAAACTCGTCGCCTGTGTTGTCGGTACCGTCGCCCTTCATGAACATTGTCTGTATGATGATATGTCCGTTAAACCCTTTCATGTGCTCTATGATTTTGTTCACATCGTATGTGGGTTGGGTAGGGCGGTCGACCCTTCTTATGTATTCGGCATTCACCGTATCGAGCTTGAGGATGTTGTTGTCGACCTTCATCAATGCCTCTCTCACTTTCTCACGATGGATGAACGTAGAGTTGCTCAACACGCTGATCTTGGCATCGGGACACCATTTGTTGCGAAGCCTGACGGTGTCGTCTATAATCTCCGGGAAATAGGGATTGCTTGTCGGCTCGCCGTTGCCCGCGAAGGTGAGCACGTCGGGATGCTCATTGTCGTTGTGCATCTTCTCAAGCTGCTTCTCCAATGCCTCTGCCACGACCTCACGTGTCGGGTAATGGGAGTGTGTGCGATGGTCGGCATTGAACCCACATTCGCAATAAAGGCAGTCGAAAGTACATATCTTGCCGTCGGCTGGCATGAGGTTTATGCCAAGACTTAGTCCAAGACGACGACTGTGAACCGGTCCATAGATAGGGCTCGGATAAATTACTGTGCTCATTCTATATTTTTTTTCTTATGCAAAAATAGGAAAATAATGAGCAGTAAACAAACTATTCGGTAGTTTTCTCTCTAAAATTTTACTTATCTTTGCACTATGCAGCATTTCAAGCTTTGTTAATTGCCAACAATCACCTCTACATGCTTGTAGCCCATGGCACGGAAGAGAGCCGCCACTTGTATGCGGGCGTTGTCAGAGGCTTTCCTGAAGTTCTCTTTAGTGAGACACCGTTTCCGCATTATCCTCTCCGCTTTCCGCGTCAGGGCAGCCCGGTCTGCATTCGTCCATTTGCCGTCTTCTATCAGCGGCCTTGTGCGGGCCTCATCAATGAAATGTTTGTCAAGCAGCGTAATCTTCGGAAGAGTGACCCAGACGGAGTCTTTTTCAGCATGCACGAAATCATCACCCGCCTTGCTGAGGTCGGAACCGAGCCGCAGCGTGCCGTAATAGATGCGTGAGAGCTCACTGTCGCCAAAGAAACCATGGTGCACGGTGTCGACAATTTCCTCATCGCTCAGCGTCAAGAACTCCCATTGGCCGATGCTTCTCACATCCAACACCTCCATTGGCGTGGGCTCCGTGTTGCCCTTGCTTTCAACACTTAAAAGGGGCTGCTTGTTGAGAGAAATCATCAATGCAAGCGCACCAATTATTACAAGCAGGACAATTGACAACAACAGTATAATCTTGATTTTCTTCATGAATGTCTTAGTTTAGCCGCCGTATCAGCGTGTTGATGTCTTTGGGTCGGAAATCCTTGCGGAATGTCACGGTTACGTTTTCCTCAGCAAAACCACACTGCACCGCGATGGGTACAATAAGCCTTGCAGCGCTCTGCTGTGCATCCTTGACAATGTTCGTTTTCGAAACGCTTTCTATTATTTCGTTCCGTCCCCGACTTTGCAACCTTGTCATTTCCTCATCGGTGAAGTTGTGGCGAAGCAAGCCCACTTTTTGCTTCACGCCTTTGTGGTCAATGGTTGTCGACGTGAGCATTATTTCTGGGTCGGGGAGGATGATTTCCAGACGGTCGCCACGTTTGACAATGTTCTCACGCTTGATTTTCCCAAGGTCGATAAAAGCCTTTGCCGTAGCCGAGATAGGGATGGCTATCTTGCGGTCGCTCAACGGCAAAGGCACCTTGAGATGATGATTCAGGAAATTGCCGGTTATGGTTGTCGTGTCGGTGTAAACCATTATCTTACGCATGTCGTACTGAGCGGTATAGAGCCTTGAACAGGCAGATATGTTTGTGGCAAGCACCTCCATTGTGTCTATCTTGACCGTGTTTTCCGTTTTGTCTGTCTTGTTGTTGCCACACGATGCTGCAATGCAGAGCAGGCAAAGACTACAGAAGAGAAGTGTGTGTTCCTTTATGATGTTCATCTATTTTCCTGATATTATCACAGCGCAAAGATAAATAATATTCTACATTTTTATTAACTTTGCACGCGCAAATTGAGTTTGAAAACAAAAATAACATGAACAAAGCAATAATTTACTGTTTGCCGTTGCTTCTCGTTGGTTTAGCGTCATGCAAGGACAAGACCCAAAGTAATATCATTATTGCACACAAGCCTGTAATCGCTGCCACCCAGCACAAGCCACGTGCCATAGGCGACGCTGTCAGGACAAGCAACATCAGTTGGGTAGGGGGAAAATATACGGTAAAGGTTACCGTGAAATGCGACACGTCGTTGCCATTGGCAACCGACGGCGTGACACGTTATTACGACAACCGGGTGAACATCAGTATTATCCGTTCAGACGGTTCCTCTTTCTTTAACCGCACTTTCACGAAATCGGATTTCAAGAATTATGTCGACGCCAGTTTCTACGACCACGGAGCTCTTATCGGTATAGTATTTGAGAAGGCGGAGGGTGAGAACTTGAAGTTTGCCGCAAGCATCGGCAATCCCGACTGCTCGATAGATGATTTTGCATCACTCGACATAGCGGTGAGTCACCTTGGCGGTGTTTCTATCTCAACAAGCAATAATGAAGAAAGCGAGTAAGAGAAAAAACTCTTACTCGCTTTTTTTATTTTTTACTACAGTCTTACGTTATCTGTCGGGTCTGGAGAGAATCCTGTAAGAATTCTCAAAGCTCTTTGGATATTTTCCGATCAAGCAGATGTTCACCAAACAGTTGGCAAGTAGCTCGGCATCGTTAAGATCCACTCCTTTTTCCCGACTGAGGCTCTTTCCTATAATCACCTCCCATGTCGTGTCAAAGTCACGGTCGTCAGCGCCAATATACTGCTCATCCTCGTTGGCACCTTTAATGAACTTATACTTTATTTCTTTCTTCGAAGGCACTGGTCTCAGGTCGAGAAGAGTGTTCCAAGCCTCACTCAACTGTGGGCGAAACTTTCCTGTGCCCGGGAACATGTCAACGACAACAGGCATTATCTCGTCAAAGTCATAAGCTTGAAGAAGTTCGTACAAACGCATAAGAAAAAGTATTAGTCTTATTAAAATTTAGCCATCATGATGGCATCAGCGGCACATTCTGCACCCTTGTTACCAAGCTTTCCGCCACTTCTCTCCTTTGCCTGCTGCAGGTCGTTTGTAGTAAGGAGGCCAAAGATGACCGGAATGTTCTGCGTAGCATTGAGATGAGCAATGCCGTAGGTCACACCTTGACAAATGTAATCGAAGTGAGGAGTCTCGCCGCGAATAACGCTTCCAAGGATGATGATGGCGTCGAACCCATCGTTCTTGCTCATCTGCTGCGCTCCGTAAACAAGCTCAAAACTGCCAGGTACGTGCTTGACCTGAATGTTCTCTGTCAATGCTCCGTGCTGTTCGAGCGTGTCTACTGCCCCCTGAAGCAATGCTCCGGTAATCTCGTGGTTCCAATCGGCTACCACGATACCGAAGTTCATATTGCTTGCATCGGGAATATTAACGTCACTTAAATCTGTAAGATTGTGAAGTTCTGTTGCCATTACTTGGTAGTTCTTTCAATATACTTGTCGATGTCGTTGCTCTGAACGAGAGCTGAATTGACATACTTCTTCTTGATGTCCTGATAAAGCTTGTTGGCCTCGTCAGCCTTGTTCTGAGACTCGAGCAGCTCTCCAGCCTGGAGCAGGAATGTAGGTGAAAGGCTGTTGTTGGTGCTGTTGTCTGCCTTGGCATCAGCCTTGCTTGCAGCGTCTTTAAGAGTGCTGATAGCCTTGTCGATCTGGCCTACGTGAGCGTAAGCGTTTCCCAAAGCCTCGATAGCTGCGGGGCTAACCATGGCGTCGCCCTTTGCAGAGAAGCTCTCCAAGTATTTCACAGCGTCCTGCCACTTGCCGAGATTGGCATAGCAAAGACCGGCATAGAGGTTGGCGAGGTTACCGGCATCAGTGCTGCTATAGTCGCTTGCAATCTTGACGAAACCGGCATAGCTGGCACCGTCGCCATTGAGGGCCTTGTCAAACTGGTCTGCGTTGAAATACTCCTGGCCGCGAGCCAAAGCCGTGCTTGCCTTCTCCTGACGGGGGGCACCGATAAACTGGTTGTAGCAGATTACAGCTGCCACGATGACGATGACGGCGATGATGACACCACCGATAATCTTCTTGTTCTTTTCGAAAAACACCTCCGACTTTGAGGCTGCTTCAAAAGTTTCCTTTTCGTTGTTGTTTGCCATTATTTTTATTTATTGTTTTTCTATATTGGTTTGCCTACACTTAATGCGGGACAAAATTAGTCATTTTTATTCAAACATTGAAATTTATAAAGCTCTTTTTTCAATTTGTGATACAAAAGAGTAGGTTTGTCGCATATTTAAGTTACCTTTGCGGATAGTTATGATACTCAAGAATATTTCCATAATCAATTATAAGAACATCTCGCAGGCCAACCTCACGATGTCCCAAAAGCTGAATTGTTTTGTCGGAAGCAACGGGGTAGGGAAGACCAACTTGCTTGATGCGGTATACTATCTGTCCTTTTGCCATAGCAGCTTCACCAACCTTGACAGCATGGTTATCAACCACGCTCAGGACTTCTTTGTCATTGAAGGCAACTATCTCTCAGAGACCGCTACAGAAGAGCGCATTTATGCCGGCATGAAGCGCGGAAAGCACAAGCATTTCAAGCGCAACGGAAAGGATTATAAAAGGCTGTCGATGCATATCGGCATGATACCCCTGGTGTTTATCTCGCCTGCCGACAACAGTCTCGTGACGGGCGGAGGCGAAGAACGGCGCAAGCTCCTCGATGTGGTGATAGCGCAGCTTGACAACAGCTATATTGAGGCTCTGAACAGGTACAACAAGGCATTGCAACAGCGCAACGCCCTCTTGAAATCAGTGCAAGAGCCCGATATGACCCTCATGCAACTTTTTGAAGAGGAAATGGCGAGAAATGGGGAGATAGTGTATAGGAAGAGAGACGAACTCGTGAACGACATCACCCCGGCGTTCCAAGAGGCATACTCCCAAATATCAGGCGGACGTGAGACTGTGTCGTTGCGCTATGTGTCTCATTGCCAGCGCGGACCCTTGCTCGAAGTAATCCAACGCGACAGGTTCAGAGACAGGGCTGTGGGCTACAGTCTTCACGGTACGCATCGCGACGATCTTGAGATGCTTATCGACGGCTACCCTATACGCCGTGAAGGCAGCCAGGGGCAGACAAAGACTTATGTCTTGGCTTTGAAGCTCGCACAATTCGCCTACCTTAAACAGAGAATGGCGGGCAAGATGCCATTGCTGCTTCTCGATGACATTTTCGACAAGCTTGACGCCAACCGCGTGGAGCAGATTATCCGCTTGGTGGCAGACAACAGTTTCGGACAGATCTTCATAACCGACACCAACAGAGAGCACCTCGACAAGATTCTCAGCCATGCCGACGTGGACTATAAGTTGTTCGACGTAAGCGACGGAGAGATAACGGAGAGGACTAATTAACCAAACCGAGAGTATGCTATGTTTAAAAGAGACGTGAAGCCATTGGGCGATTTGCTTCGTCAATTCATCCGCAATGAGGGATTGGAGACTCCACTTCTTCAAAAGCGCGTGGTGGATGCATGGGACGAGGTGACGGGAAGGACCGTTGCCCAATACACTGCCGAGAAATTCATCAAGAACCAGGTGCTTTTCGTAAAAATAACAAATCCCGCCCTAAGGCAGGATTTGAGTATGATGCGCTCGCAACTTGTACGCCGCCTCAACGAAGAGGCAGGCGCGACGGTTATATCAGACGTCAGAATCTACTGAACTTTTAGGGTGGTAATTTATAGAACCACCCTTTTGTCAATATCAATTCTTGAACGAATGGATAGGAGCCGGTATGCGGCCTATGCGGTTGACAAGTCTCTCACTTGAGAACGTGTTTACCGGCATTATCGGTGCAAGACCCAAGAGTCCGCCCCATTCGATGGTTTCGCCCACATTTTTCCCGATTACCGGTATTATGCGCACGGCAGTGGTTTTTTGGTTAATCATGCCGATGGCCGACTCGTCGGCTATTATGCCCGAAATGGTAGTGGCAGGCGTATCTCCGGGAATGGCAATCATGTCGAGTCCGACAGAGCAAACGCAGGTCATAGCCTCAAGCTTCTCCAACGACAAGGCTCCCAGATTTACGGCGTCTATCATGCCCTGGTCCTCGCTGACAGGTATGAAAGCACCTGACAGACCGCCGACATAAGAGCTTGCCATGATGCCGCCTTTCTTCACTTGGTCGTTGAGAAGGGCGAGCGCGGCTGTTGTTCCTGGTGCACCGGGTTGTTCGACTCCGATGCATTTAAGAATGTCTGCAACCGAATCGCCGACAGCCGGTGTCGGTGCCAGCGAAAGGTCTATGATGCCAAAAGGCACGTTGAGCCTTCGGCTGGCCTCTTGAGCCACGAATTGTCCCACGCGGGTTATCTTAAACGCCGTGCGCTTGATAGTCTCGCAAAGAGTCTCGAAAGTGGCCTGCTTGTCCTCGCCGTTGGCTTTGCGCCAATCGGCATCCATCTGCTCCAACGCCGACTTCACCACGCCGGGTCCTGACACACCCACATTGATTATGGCGTCGGCCTCGCTCACGCCATGGAATGCACCTGCCATGAACGGGTTGTCGTCGGGAGCGTTGCAGAACACCACCAGCTTGGCCGGGCCAATGCATTCTTTGTCCTTTGTTTGCTCAGCGCTATCCTTGATGATGCTGCCCATCAGTCGCACGGCATCCATATTGATGCCCGTTTTCGTGGAACCCACGTTGACGCTTGAGCAGACCACATCGGTAACTGCGAGGGCCTTGGGGATGGAGCGGATAAGCAGTTCTTCGCTCGGCGTCATGCCCTTGCTCACTATGGCAGAGAATCCGCCGAGGAAGTTGACGCCAATCTTTTTGGCTGCACTGTCGAGCGTCTTGGCTATTTCCACATAGTCGTCTGTGGTCTTGCAGCAAGCCGCTCCCACGAGAGACACGGGTGTTACGCTTATGCGCCTGTGCACGATAGGAATACCAATCTCGCGTGATATGCTCTCGCCGGTCTTTACGAGATCTTTGGCCAGAGTGGTTATCTTGTTGTATATCTTGTCGCAAGTCTCCTTCAAGTCGGAGCTTGCACAGTCGAGCAGGCTAATGCCCATCGTGATGGTTCTCACGTCGAGGTTGTCCTGCTCAACCATTCGCTTGGTTTCGAGAACTTCAGAAGCTGTAATCATAATTTATCTTTGAAGAAATTACATTAACACGGTTCCGTCACGTCAGATTCTGTACATTTTGTCGAAGATGGCCTCCAACTGTATCTTGGCCTGCACACCCTTCTTCTTGCCGGCATCATCAAGCTCGGAGCTGATAGTGTCGAAAGTCTTGCCGCTTTGCTCTATGTCGACAATCATCATCATGTTGAAGAAGCCATTGACGATGGTCTGGTTGATGTCAAGAATGTTAATGTTGCTCTCGGCAAGGTAGGAACAAATGTGCGCGATGATTCCAACCGTGTCTTTTCCCACAACGGTAATGATTGCTTTTGTCATCTTATTCAGTTTTGGTAATTATAAAGGCAAAGGTAATACTATTTGGTTAATAATCAAAATTAAGAGAAACAAAGTTACGATTTTCCATCAAATAGGCATATATGGCTACTGCTAAATTGGCACATTACGATGCCATGTTGTCATATTTGGTGTTATGGGTACATCCTTTGATAGTGAGCTGGCGTAACAAAACATGAAAATAAAAGAAAGGAAGAAATATGACATTCGACAAATTTACAATCAAGGCACAAGAAGCCATACAAGAGGCTGTAAACACAGCTCAGATGGCTCACCAACAGGCAATTGAACCAGTACACCTTTTGCAAGGCATCTTGCAGAAAGGGCGTGACGTAACCAACTTTGTCTTTCAGAAGCTCGGCGTCAATGCCATGCAGATAGAAAGCCTAGTGCAGCAAGAGTTGAAACATTTGCCTCGTGTGGAGGGTGGGGGACAGCCTTACTTTTCCAACGACTCCAACAGTGTTCTGACGAAAGCCGTGGACGACTCCCAGAAGATGGGCGACGAGTTCGTCTCCGTTGAGCCTATCCTGCTTGCCCTTTTGCAGGTCAACAGCACCGCCAGCCGCATGCTCAAGGATTCTGGTTGCACAGAGAAAGAAATGAAAAAGGCCATCGAAGAGTTGCGCCAGGGACAGAAGGTGCAAAGCCAAAGTGCCGACGACAACTATCAGGCTCTGTCGAAATATGCACGCAACCTTGTTGACGAGGCTCGCAAGGGCAAACTCGATCCGGTGATAGGCCGTGACGAAGAGATAAGGCGCGTGCTGCAGATTCTTTCCCGCCGCACCAAAAACAACCCTATCATAATTGGTGAGCCGGGCACCGGCAAGACAGCCATCGTGGAGGGCCTTGCCGAGCGCATTGTGCGCGGTGACGTGCCGGAGAACTTGAAGAACAAACAGCTCTACTCGCTTGATATGGGCGCACTTATAGCCGGCGCAAAATACAAGGGCGAGTTTGAGGAACGCCTGAAGAGCGTCATAAAAGAGGTGACCAACGCCAACGGCAACATCATTCTCTTCATTGATGAGATTCACACGCTCGTAGGAGCCGGTGGCGGCGAAGGTGCCATGGACGCTGCCAACATCCTGAAGCCTGCCCTGGCAAGGGGTGAACTGAGGGCTATCGGTGCCACAACGCTCAATGAGTATCAGAAATACTTTGAGAAAGACAAGGCTCTGGAGCGCCGGTTCCAGACCGTCCTGGTCGACGAGCCTGACGAGGCCGACGCCATTAGCATTCTCCGAGGACTGAAGGAAAGGTATGAGAACCACCATAAGGTAAGGATAACCGATGACGCCTGCATAGCCGCCGTGAAACTGTCAGAGAGATACATCTCCGACCGTTACCTCCCCGACAAGGCCATCGACCTCATGGACGAGGCTGCCGCAAAGCTTCGCATGGAACGTGACTCTGAGCCTGAGGAGCTCGACGAGATTTCGCGCAAGCTCAAACAGCTTGAGATTGAGCGCGAAGCCATCAAGCGCGAGGGCGACGAGGACAAGATCAAGCAACTCGACAAGGATATTGCCGAACTGAAAGAGAAGGAGCACTCCTACAGGGCCAAATGGGAAGCCGAGAAAGGACTGGTGAACAAGATTCAACAAGACAAGCAAACCATTGAGAGCCTGAAGTTTGAGGCTGAGAAAGCTGAGCGTGAGGGCGACTACGCCAAGGTGGCCGAGATACGTTATGGCAAGTTGAAAAGCCTGCAGGACGACATCAACTCCATTCAGCTGCAGCTTCATGCCACGCAGGGCGACGGCGGACTCGTGAGAGAGGAAGTGACCGCCGACGACATTGCCGAGGTCGTGAGCCGCTGGACCGGCATACCGGTGACGAGGATGATGCAGAGCGAGAGAGAAAAGCTGCTTCATCTTGAAGATGAGCTCCACAAGCGCGTGGTAGGCCAGGACGAGGCCATCAACGCTGTAGCCGATGCTGTGCGCCGCTCGCGTGCCGGACTCCAAGACCCTAAACGCCCGATAGCATCGTTCATTTTCCTCGGTACCACCGGCACCGGCAAGACGGAGCTGGCAAAGGCTCTTGCCGACTACCTCTTCAACGACGAGAACATGATGACGCGAATCGACATGAGCGAATATCAGGAGAAGTTCTCGGTGACAAGGCTCATCGGTGCGCCTCCGGGATATGTCGGCTACGACGAGGGCGGACAGCTAACCGAGGCCGTACGCCGCAAACCATACAGCGTGGTGCTGTTCGACGAGATTGAGAAGGCTCATCCCGACGTGTTCAACACGCTCTTGCAAGTGCTCGATGACGGCAGGCTGACCGACAACAAGGGCCGCACGGTGAACTTCAAGAACACCATCATCATCATGACCTCCAACCTAGGCTCGCAGTATATACAGTCGCAGTTCTCCAACCTCAATGACAACAACCGCGACTCGGTGGTCAATGACACGCGCAACCATGTAATGGACATGCTGAAGAAGACCATCCGCCCGGAGTTCATCAACCGCATCGACGACATAATAATGTTCCTGCCGTTGACGAAAGACCAGATAGGCAAGGTCGTGACACTGCAGATGGACCGTGTGGCCAAGATGCTTGAGACAGAAGGCTTCACGCTGAAGTGGACTCCACAGGCCATAGAGTGGCTTGCAGATGCGGGCTACGACCCGGAGTTTGGCGCCCGTCCTGTGAAGCGTGCCATACAAGACTATGTGCTCAACGACCTCTCAAAGCAGATTCTCGCCGAAAGGGTTCTGCGAGACAAGCCGATAGTGATAGACGCTGATGCCAGCGGCATGAAGTTCAGCAATTAACGGCATGGATAAAATGACGGGCTAATAGATAATGTGTAAATAAGAAAGTCGCAAGGCGTTTTTTTAGCGTCTTGCGACTTTTTTTATGTGTCGCCATAAAACTGCACATATACCCATTGAAAGGCCTATGTGAATAAGTCCGTGGAATAAGTCTGAGAGATGAAAAATCACAACAAAAGGCTTTCTGAGAATCGATTTTTTTGAAAAACGCTTCCTCTTGTGCGCATTTGAGCGATTTATGCACAACTTTTATAATATACTCATAGATAAGCAGTTATGTTTTTGCTGTTAAAAATATGATTTGAATTTAAGCTTTTGATTCGGCTTTACGTTAGAATGACGACGGCTTTACGTTAGAATCGCGGTGCCTTTACGTTAGAATCGCAGTGCCTTTACGTTAGAATCGTGGCGCGATAGTGCTACTATCGCGACCCGAATTCATGCTTTTTGGGGGTGAGATCGGCTTTAAGGTGCCCTTTTTAACACTTCAGAGCCTCTTCGGTCGTTCTGGATGGTGTGCCCCTCAAGTGTTAAAATCTTGCTATAATTCTTTACAAAAGATGCATCCGGATTACAGACGGATATGAAAATCCGTCCCTGCTTGAATGGTGAGCATCACACATACAGGGGCGGATTTTCTGTCTAATGGAAAGCTGTCGCTATTATGCGATTCCAGCGGAAAGGAAAAAGGGGGTGTCTTTCTTTACGATGCAGCTCTGCGGAATTCAGATGGTGTGCAGCCCGCATGCGTCTTGAAGAAGCGCACGAAATGCTGTGGATACTCAAAGCCAAGGCGCATGCTCACCTGTGTGATATTCAGCGAGTCATCGCTTAGCAACTGTTTTGCCTTACGCATCACCCGTTCGTTGATAAACTCTTTTGCCGTCTTGCCGGTTTCTGTCTTTACAAGTTCTCCGAAATATTTGGCAGAATAGCAACACTTGTCGGCAAAGAAGGCCACCGACGGCAGTCCGTCACGTTCGGCATTGTTGGAAATATAGCTGTCGAGAAGCGAAGTGAATTTCTTCACTGCCGAGTGGTTGATCTCCTCGCGGGTCACAAACTGACGGTCGTAGAAGCGCAGGCAATAGTTGAGCAGAAGCTCGATATTGCTCACTATAAGTTCTCTGGAGTGCTTGTCGATGCTCCGGTGAAGCTCCTCGTTTATCATGTCGAGAACTCCACGGAATATTTCTATCTCGCCACAAGAGAGATGAAGGGCTTCGCTTGACGTGTAGTCGAAAAACTCGTAGCGGCTGATGTTCCTGCCCAACGTAGTGCGGTTGAGCAGATCCGGGTGGAACACCAATGCCGTCCATCGCGGATAGGGAACATCAGGCACAGGCTCCAGATGAACCACTTGGCCAGGGGCGAAGCTCGTAACCGTCATCTCATCGAAGTCGTATGGCGTGCGCCCATACGACATCTTGCAGCCCTTGTTCTCCTTCAGAAAAAGGGCATATACACCGTAGTGGAGCATGCTTTCTTCGATTTTAGTAGTCTGGTCACCTCTCGCAACAGTCACCAACGGGTGCAGTGTCGGAAGTCCATGGTAATCGTTAAAGTCCTGTACCGAATTGAAATATTGATGGATCATATTTTATTTGATGGAAAAGACGTTAATCGTTGTTGGCCTCGTGAATCCACGTGCTCACCTTGGCTTTCATCGACTCCTTGCGGACCTCGTGTCCATAGATGCTGAACGCCTGCTTGAAGTTGGCCTTCGGGTAAAGCTTCTTCAAGTCGCCAACCACGCTGCCGAGTCCACTGCCTTCATGGGTGGTGAAGGGAAGGATGGTCTTGCCGTTAAGGTCGTGATTGTCGAAAAACGTGAACATCACCTGCGGGTAAGTCCCCCACCAGACCGGACCGCCAATGTAAACGGTAGAATACTGGCTCATGTCGTCCACATCGCCTTTGTATGCCGGCTTGTCGCCATTCTCAAGCTCTTGCTTTGCCAGCTTGGTCAGGTCGTTGTATGGCATGTCATAGCTTTTCTCGGGTACAATCTCAAAGAGGTCGCCGCCAGTTATTTTCTGTATCTCTTCGGCAACGAGCCTGGTGTTGCCGACCTTTATGTTTCCTACGCTGTAGTTCTCGCCGGCATGCGAGAAGAACAGGATGAGCGTTTTGCCATTCTTTTCCATATTTCCGTTAGTTTTAGGCTGATTGCCTCCACTGCACGAAACAGTGGCAAGCAACAGCGCGAACAAAGTTAATAATTTTCTTGCTACTTTGTTGTTCATAACCCGCAATATTTATTGAATATATGAATTGATTCAGAACTTCACCTTAAATCCTCCCATGACCGTAAACCCTGGCATATGATAGCCGTTGTTGATCATGTAGTCGGCATCGGTGATGTTGTCGAGATTGACAAATATGTCGACATACTTTATCGGCTTGTAGGTCAACCGCATGTTGAGCAATGCATAGTTCTGGTGGTCTACGCCGTCGGCGACATAGAGTCCGCCCACGCCTGTCAGTTCCGCATTTACGGTAAACTGCGGCAACACGTCGTAGTCGACACCAAAGGAATACAAGTTCTTCGGAGCTGCCGTCAATCCTGCAAGCGACGTGTGCATATAGCTGTATGATGCCCGCAGCGACAACACATCGAGCGGACGGCTTGCCGCACTGAGCTCCACGCCCTTGTTGCGGAAGCTGCCGGTGTTGACGTTCTTCGCGCTCACGGTCTGTATGATGTTGCTGCCCTCGGCAAAGTAACCCGTCAGGTCGACGCTGAGATAGCGGGAGAAACTATGGCTCAGGGTAACCTCATAGTTCATCATGCTCTCCGGATCAAGATCGGGGTTGTGGGGAGGATACAGATAGAGTTCGCGGAACGACGGATTGCGGTACCCTTTGGCCACCGAAGTCCTCAACGCCCATCCTTGAGCCGGGTGCAATGCAAAGCCAACCTGCGGCAACCAGTGAGAGCCGAACATGTCGCTGTTGGCCATGCGCAAGCCGCCGTTCAATATAAGCACGCCGTCGAAAAACGACTGTTGCAGAGTGACGTAAGGCGAATACTCGGTGATGTTCTTGCGGCTAAGCGTGCCGCTGCCCGAACTGCTGCCGCCCGACATTGGTATCTTGCCTGAATAGACATTGAAGTCGAAGCCGACGGTTGCTGTTGCCATGCGCCACGGGCTGAAGTTCTGATAGGCTAGTATTCCGAAGCGGTCGTCGAGACTGTGGAAATGGTTCGGGTCGTCTATATAGTGATTGCCGTAGCTATAGTAGAGGCGAACGACGCCGTCGGTCGACGCATAGCGGTTGCTCAGTGAAAGAGACGACTCTCCACGTGTAACATTCTGGTGGATGACATAGTCGGCACCACGCAGACGGGCATAGACAGGGTCGTTGGCGCGGAAGTTCATCAGCGAGTAGTCGGCAGCCAAAGTCCAGCGGCGTGAGATGTCGTATCCCACCTTAGCGTACAGGCTCGACTGCTTGAAGTCGAAATTATCCTCAGTGCCGTCGGTGCGGTCGTAGCCAAGACTTACCAGGGAAGAGAACTTGCCGTAGCGCACCATGTTGGTGAGCTTGGTCTGCCAAGTGTTGTAACAGCCATACTGCGACGCCAGCGTGGTATGAACCCCGTCCTGCTGAGCCCGTTTTGTTATGACGTTGATCACGCCTCCCATGGCATTGGACCCGTAGAGCACCGAACCGGGCCCGCGCAATACCTCCACATGGTCAACATACTCGGTAGCGTAAAAGTCGGCTACGGGGTGAGAGAACAAGCCTGCAAACTGAGGCTGGCCGTCGACCATCATCAGCACTCCGCTTGTAGGCGAACCGCCCACACCACGTATTTTTATGCCACCGCTGCCACCGTTGCTCACGCCAAATCCGAAGATGCCGCGTTGAGACACGAACAGGCTCGGCACCTTGCCAGTTAGGGCAGAGAGGAGCTGCGTCTTGCCTGTGGCTTCCAGCTGACGACTGTCGACAACCGACACAGTGTATGGCAGGAGGTTGCGCGACATGGCCTTGTTGCTGCCCGTGACAACAACCTCATCAAGACTATGTACATAAGAAGTGTCCCTCTTCGTAGCATTGGCTTCGGGACAAAGCAGAATTGCTGCGAGTAAAAAGGAATACTTGTTCGTCATTATGTTATTTTCTGTCTTATCCTATTTTATCATTGAAGCTTCCCGTATTCCTCGTCGCTCACTGGCTCCAGCCATTCGTTGGAAACATTCTCGCCTGCTACCTCAAAGGCGAGGTGGGCAAACCAACTGTCTTTTGCCGCACCGTGCCAATGCTTTACGCCAGCGGGAATGTGGACGACGGTGCCCGGCAAAATCTCCTGTGCAGGCTTGCCCTCCTCCTGATACCATCCACGTCCGGCCACGCCGACCAACATCTGTCCGCCGCCCTTGGTGGCATGGTGGATATGCCAGTTGTTGCGGCAACCCGGCTCAAAGGTGACGTTGAAAAACGGCACTTGCTCTTTCGAGACAGGAGCAAGGTAGCTGTTACCTATAAAATACTTGGCGAAAGCCACATTGGGTTCGCCTATCGGGAAAATCATTTCGCGCTGGAAAGCCGCCTTGGCATCGTCTCCCTTCACGTCTTCTGCCCACACTTCCTTGGCAAGGTTGAATGCAGCCCACGCCTTAGGCCATCCTGCATAGAAGGCTATGTGGGTGATGATCGCCGCTGCCTCGGTTCGGGTTATGCCGTTGGCCTTGGCGCTCTGGAGGTGATATTTCAAAGAGCTGTCGGTGATGCCCTGGCTGATGAGCGATGTGATGGTCACCAGACTGCGGTCTCTCAAAGAGAGAAGGTCGTTGCGGCTCCATACCTCGCCAAAGAGTACATCATCGTTGAGGTGTGCAAATTCCGGGGCGAAGCTTCCCAACTGAGTGCGCCCTGCCGTCTGTGTAATTTTCTTCTGTGCCATAATACCAATTGTCATTAACGATAATGCTGTAAGCAAAAATGTTCTTTTCATAAAACCAATTAATTGAGCAAGCTCATTATGTCTTCCACTATCTGCTCGTCGAGCAAGCGGTTGTCGGACAGGAGCTGGGTGACGTCGAACCGGTCGTAGAGTCCCTTCTTGATGCCGCCCACCAATACCTTCATGTCTGACGGGCCGTAGTAGGAGGCTATGCGCTCGCCAAATCCGCCGTCCTTGGATCCGTCTTCAAGAGTAATCACAAGCTGATGGTCGGCCTTAAGCGAATCGAGCGTCTCGGCGTCGACTCCGTTCAGATAACGGGGGTTGACGAGTGTGGCGTTGATGCCTCTTTGAGCAAGTAAGCCCACGACGTTTTCGCCCTTCTGGAAGAACGAGCCCTCTGCGATTACCGCCACCTTCTCGCCCTTGCTGACCACCTTGTATTTTGGCTCATAGGCATACTCCATGTCAACCTTCTCAGAAGTGTGATGAACTCCATTGCTGGGCACGCGGATGGCAATGGGCTTCTTGTCTTGAAGGATGGCCCAGCGCAACATGGCAAAATATTCCTCGCAAGTGGTCGGGGCAAGATAGATAAGCCCCGGGATGCTGCATAGCATAGGAATGTCGAAGAGGCAGATGTGTGTGATGTCGTTCATCGAGTTGACACCGCCCCACATGACATTGATGACGGCAGGATTAGAGTTGATGCATATGTCCTGTGCTATCTGGTCGTAGGCACGCTGCACGAAAGTGCTGTAAACAGTCCAGACGGGACGCAGTCCACCTTTGGCCATGCCAGAGATCATGGCGGCAGCCTGCTCCTCAGCGATGCCCATGTCGAGGTGCTGCGCACCCGCTTGCTTGCGTTTCTCAGGAGTGAATCCGGCAGCGGAAGGTGTGGCGGCTGTTACGGCAATAATGGTCTTGTCTTGCTTCATCTCGCGTAGCATCCAGTCGCTGAAGAGCTGCCCATAGTCCTCGCATGGAGTAACCTCCGGCATAGAACCGTCAGCGTTTCTTCGCGGACTGCTTCCATCTTCCAGGTTGAAAGGCATTCCCCAGTGCCATGCCTCCTTGTTGGCTACGGCAGGAGCATAGCCGTGGCCCTTCTCGGTGTGGATGTGGACAACAGTGGGCTTACGGGTGCCCTTCACGCTCTTGAAGACCTCGATGAGCTTCTCTATGTCGTTGCCTTCTTCCAGATACTTGTATTCGAATCCCCAAGCCTTGAACCAGTTGCACTCACAAGTGCCGTGGCTCTCGCGCAGGGCGCGCAGATTCTTGTAGATTCCTCCATGGTTCTCGGCAATGGACATCTCGTTGTCGTTAACCACGATGATGATGCCCGTGCCCAGCTCCGAAGCCTCGTCAAGACCCTCGAAAGCCTCGCCTCCCGACAGCGAGCCGTCGCCTATGACGGCTATGATGTTCTCGTCAGTTCCCTTGATGTCACGTGCTTTCTGAAGACCAGTGGCAAGGCTTACGGATGTGGATGTGTGGCCCACCTCAAAGTTGTCGTACTCGGGACATTCGGCAGGAGAAGAGTAGCCGCTTATGGCATTCATGTCGTCTACATTGCCAAGGAATCCTGCTGCACGGCCTGTGAGCACCTTGTGAGGATAGCTTTGGTGGCTCACGTCGAACACGAACTTATCCTTTGGCGCGTCGAATACATAGTGAAGGGCCACGGTAGCCTCGACAAATCCGAGGTTTGGACCTACATGGCCTCCATGCTTGCTCACGCGGTTCAATACGGCTTGCCTTGTTTCGTCGGCAACGGCCTGCAACGCTTTCAAGTCCAGCTCTTTCAAGTCGGCTGGCGACATAATCTTTTCTATGTACATTCTTCTTTATATATTTATCATCCAATGTTATTTTTACGATTGCAAAATTACACATATAATTAATACACCATTATACCACAATTTCAGATTGTCTTACCATAATTGCCTTTTTAGCAGCGTTACGCGATTTTAGTTATCTTTGGCAGGTCAATATGACTTTGCCTTGTTTTTTTTTCGTAAATTTGCACCAAATGAGACATTTCTTTTTCCAAAGGAATATCATGTGCTCAAATAAATAAAGACTGATAAACGAAATATACGTATAAATGGAAACAGACAAGATAACCGAAAAGCTGGGCATCACCATGAGCCGGATGCAGCAAGCGACGGCAGCGGCCATCATTGAAGGCGCAGGCAACGTGGAAGTGCTTAGCCCCACAGGTAGCGGCAAGACCCTCGCTTACCTTCTTCCTCTCGCACAGCTTATCGACGCGGCATCAGGTGAACTTCAGGCAATAGTGATAGTGCCGGGTAGAGAGCTCGCCATACAATCGGCAGAAGTGTTGGCAAGCCTTAAGGCAGGTGTCAGAGGTTATGCCTGCCATGGCGGACGCTCGGCAATGGATGAGCACCGCGAGTTGCGAAAGGTGATGCCACATGTGGTTTTCGCAACACCTGGAAGACTGAATGACCATTTGGGAAAGGCAAACATAGACGCAAGTGGCGTGAAGTGGGTCGTAATAGACGAATTCGACAAATGTCTGCAAATGGGCTTTGCCGACGAGATGAACCTTGCTATGGAACGCATGCCAAAGACGGCACGCCGCATATTCCTTTCGGCTACCGACATGGCTGACGACGGCAGAGCTAATGGAGAACTGTCGCCAGTAGGATTCCATATCGTGGATTTTCTCGAAAACGGCGACGACAATGAGCGTGTGACGATAAACATCGTGCACAGTCCTGACAAAGACAAACTGCGCACGCTTGCCAACCTGCTTGCCTGCTTTGGCGACGAGAGCACCATTGTCTTCCTGAACTATCGTGACAGCGTGGAGCGCACGGCTGATTTCCTAAGAGGGGAGGGCTTTTCACTGACAGCTTATCATGGCGGTCTTGACCAGCGCCAACGCGAAGAGGCTATCTATCGCTTTGCCAATGGAAGTGCAAACATATTGGTGAGCACTAACTTGGGCAGCCGTGGACTCGACATACCCAACGTGAGGAATATCGTGCACTATCATCTGCCTGAAACGGAAGAGGATTATACGCACCGCGTGGGACGCACTGCACGATGGGACAAAACCGGCGACACATATTTTATATTAAGCGAAGGCGAGACGCTTCCTGATTATGTAGATGCCACAACCTGTGATTTCGAGTTTCCTGAAAAATTGCCGATGCCCGCCAAGGCGCGTATGACAACACTGTATATTGGCAAAGGCAAAAAAGACAAAGTGTCGAAGGGCGACATCCTGGGCTTCCTTTGCAAGACTGGTGGACTGAAAGGCGCCGAAATAGGACGTATAGACGTTTACGACTATTATGCATACGCTGCTGTAGACAACAAGAAAGTAAACTCAGTACTGAAAAATGTACAAGGTTGCAAAATAAAAGGAAAACGCACGAAAATCGAACAGATGAGGTGATAAATCATGGCTTTTGCATAAAAATTAAAAGCTGGACTGTTTGGGCACACAAACGAATAAGAACCGTATATTTACAATCGTACGGCTTTAATCGAGCATAAAAGCAGTTGTTTTTGAGCGAAAAATTTGCACAAGTCAAAATAATTGATTAGGTTTGCATTCTATAACAGAGAAAGATATCAAACCTTTTAAAATAGAAGATATGAAGAAGTATAATTTTAACGCGGGACCTTCAATGCTTCCACGTGTGGTTATCGAAAACACAGCCAAGCAGATTCTAGACTTCAACGGCTCTGGTCTCTCGCTTATGGAAATCAGTCACCGTGCCAAGGATTTCCAACCCGTGGTTGACGAAGCCGTAGCCCTGATAAAAGAACTCCTTGATATCCCCGAGGGCTATTCCGTCATCTTCCTCGGCGGTGGCGCTAGTCTCCAGTTCATGCAAATTCCCGCCAACTTCCTCATCAAGAAAGCCGGATATGTCAACACAGGCACATGGGCTAAAAAGGCCATGAAAGAAGCCAAGCACTTCGGTGAGACAGTGGAGCTGGCTTCCTCTGCTGCCGACAACTACACTCATCTTCCGCACAACTATGAGATTCCATCGGATCTTGATTACCTCCACATAACAACCAACAACACAATCTACGGAACGGAGATCCGCAAAGACATCGATGCTCCCGTTCCGCTTATTGCAGACATGTCGTCAGACATCATGAGCCGTCCTGTTGACGTATCGAAGTATACCGCCATCTATGCCGGTGCACAGAAGAACCTTGCTATGGCAGGCGTTACAATAGTCATTGTCAAGGACGACATGTTGGGAAAAGCCCCACGCGAGTTGCCCACAATGCTCGACTATCGCACGCACGTGGAGAAGGGCTCTATGTTCAACACCCCTCCTGTGGTGCCAATCTATTCATTGCTCGAAACCGTGCGTTGGGTGAAAGAGCAAGGTGGCGTGAAGGAAATGGACCGCCGAGCCAAAGAGCGTGCCGACGTGCTCTATAGCGAAATTGACCGTAACCGCTTGTTCCGTGGCACGGTGGACGCTCAAGACCGCTCACTGATGAACATCTGCTTCGTGATGAACGATGAATACAAGGATTTGGAGAAGCCGTTCCTCGATTTCGCCGTATCACAAGGCATGGTAGGCATCAAGGGACACCGCTCGGTAGGTGGCTTCCGCGCAAGTTGCTACAACGCACAAACAATGGAAGGAGTGAACGCACTCGTCAAGTGCATGCAAGAGTTTGAGGCTAATTACTAATCAGAAAAGACAAATTGACTATGAAGATACTTGTAGCAACAGAAAAGCCATTTGCCGCCACAGCGGTGAATGGCATCAAGAATGCGGCAGAGGCTGAAGGACACGAGTTGGTATTGTTGGAGAAATATACCGACAAGCAGCAACTGCTGGATGCTGTCAAAGACGCTGACGCAATGATTGTGCGTTCAGATAAAATCACTAAAGAAGTGCTTGACGCTGCCGAGAATCTGAAAATCGTGGTCCGTGCGGGTGCTGGCTATGACTCTATCGACACCGCATACGCCAAGGAAAGAGGTGTTGTGGTGGAGAATACACCTGGACAGAACTCAAACGCTGTGGCAGAACTTGTATTAGGATTGCTCGTATACACAGTGCGCAATTTCTTCAATGGCAAGGCTGGATCGGAGCTTAAAGGCAAGAAGCTCGGCATACTTGCTTTTGGCAATGTGGGTCGCAATGTTGCCCGTGTCGCCAAAGGATTCGACATGGAGGTTTACGCTTTTGACGAGTTTGTGTCTGCCGACAAGATTGAGGCACAGGGTGTTCATGCCGCCAAAGACAGAGACGACTTGTTCAAAACTTGTGACATCGTGTCGTTGCACATTCCTGCAACCGACGAGACTCGCAAGAGCATCAACTATGATGTTGTTTCCCAAATGAAAAAGGGAGGTATCCTCATAAACACGGCGCGCAAAGAAGTCATAGACGAAGATGGCTTGCTGAAACTCCTGGCAGAGCGTGAGGACTTGAAATACATTACCGATATCATGCCAGATAAGAACGATGAGTTCAGCAAATATGCCGGGCGCTACTTCTCCACACCGAAAAAGATGGGCGCACAGACGGCTGAGGCAAACATCAACGCTGGTATTGCGGCTGCCAACCAAATCAATGCATTCTTCAAAGACGGCTGCACAAAATTCCAAGTGAACAAATAATTCACAAATTCTCCAATTACTCTAATTATGGCAACAGTAAAACCTTTTCGTGGCATTCGTCCGCCAAAGGATCTTGTTGAGAAGATAGAAAGTTATCCCTACGATGTGCTTTCCTCTGAAGAAGCTCGGAAATCGGCAGGTGACAACGAAATGAGTTTCTACCATATCAACATGCCGGAAATAAACTTTCCGGCTGATGTTGTCGCAGAAGATCCAAGAGTCTACAATGAGGCGGAGAAGCAGTTCTTGTCATTTCTCGACAAGGGCTGGCTCAAGCAAGACCATGACGAATGCTATTACCTCTATGCCCAGTCGTTGTCGCCAGATAAGACACAGTATGGATTGGTGGTAGCCGCATCGGCCTCTGATTATCATAAAGGAATTATCAAACGGCATGAATTAACGCGCCGGGAGAAAGAAGACGACCGAATGAGGCATGTCTTGGCAACCAACGCCAATGTCGGGCCTGCGTTTTTCGCCTATCCCGACAACGATACGTTAAACTCCATAATCTCAAGCTATGCACAGACGGAGCCTGAATATGACTTCGTGGCACCGGAGGATGGTTTCCGTCATCGTTTTTGGGTCATTAACAACAGGAAGGACATAGACACAATCACTCGCGAGTTTGCAAAGATGCCATCCCTATATATTGCAGACGGACACCATCGTTCAGCAGCTGCCGTGCGTGTGGCAGATGAGAAAGCAAAAGGCAATCCGCATAACACAGGAACAGAGGAATACAATTTCTTCATGGCCGTATGCTTCCCGGCAAGCGAGTTGACAATCCTTGACTACAACAGAGTAGTGAAAGATCTCAATGGCATGTCGGCTGAAGAGTTCCTTGAAGCTTTGGAGAAAGATTTTGTCGTAATGTGCATAGGACCAGAAGAATATCGCCCTTGTCATCGCCATGAGTTCTCACTGTATATTGATGGCAGTTGGTATAGCTTGACAGCTCGTCCAGGAACATACGACGACAATGACCCGATAGGTTGTCTGGATGTTGACATTTCAAGTCGGCTCATCCTCGATAAGCTCATGGGCATTAAAGACTTAAGATCTGACAAGCGGGTTGACTTTGTAGGCGGATTGCGTGGACTAAAAGAACTGAAGAATCGCGTGGACAGCGGAGAAATGCGCTGGGCACTTGCGCTTTATCCAGTATCGATGGAGCAAATCATGAAAATTGCCGACAGTGGAAATATCATGCCTCCAAAGGCTACTTGGTTTGAACCAAAATTAAGGTCCGGACTTGTGATACATAAATTGTCATGATTACAAAAACTTGATGGAAGATTCATATCAGACTATAAGCTCTAAACAGATAGGCGAGGGGTACTACACTGAAAAGCGGAGTAAATTCCTCGCCTTTGCCCGTCATATAGAATCAGCGGAAGAGGCGATGAAAATCGTTGCCGAATATCGCAAGAAATATTATGACGCCCGCCATTGTTGCTATGCGTACATGCTGGGTAGTGATTACGATGAATTTCGTGCCAACGACGATGGCGAACCGTCATCTACAGCCGGCAAGCCTATACTTGGGCAAATAAACAGCCATAACTTGACAAACATACTCGTTTGCGTCGTCAGATATTATGGAGGAGTAAACCTTGGCACTGGCGGTCTTATCGTTGCTTATCGCACGGCTGCAGCTGATGCTATAGAACATGCTGTAATAGAAGAACGATTGGTGGAGGAAACAGTAACTTACCAGTTTACGTATCCAATGATGAATGGTGTAATGCGGATAGTGAAAGAAATGCAACCACGCATCGTAAACCAAAACTTTGACAACGACTGTACTATAGTGCTTGCAATAAGAAAGAGTAAGGCGGGAGAACTCAAAACAAGGCTTGAGAAGCTTGCGTTCAACATGTAGATTGATCCCAAACTTTTTAACAATAAACTTTTTCATGGATACATTATTATTCTCTTTTGCTCCCACAATGATGTGGGCACAAGTAACGCTTCTGGTTCTCGGCATTGTTATTGTATTGAAAAGTGCCGATTGGCTGACAAACGGTGCAGTGGGATTGGCGACAAAACTAGGAATCTCACAGATAGTCATTGGCCTTACTATAGTGGCAATAGGAACATCGATGCCAGAGTTTTTCGTTTCCATTGTATCGGCCATAAAAGGCACTCCCGACCTTGCTGTGGGAAACATTGTAGGCAGTAACATTTTCAACGTATTACTCATAGTGGGAGTTGCGGCATTGGTGTCTCCAATAACCATTCAGCGCACTACTGTAAGAAGAGACATACCAATAGCGATAATAGCTTCTGTCATGCTCACGGTCATGATGTTGGACGATAATATTTCACGACTGGACGCATTGGTTCTTTTCATCGCATTTGTAGCTTTTATCTGGATTACACTACATGACTCAAAAAATGCTTCCAATGAAATCTGTTCTTCCCAAGAAACGATAGGGACACATAAATCCGTTTTCCTCATCCTCTTTGGTCTCTTTGGTCTTGTATTGGGTTCAAATATTTTTGTCGACAATGCATCATCGTTGGCTCACGCTTGGGGTATAAGCGATGCTGTAATCGGACTGACAATTGTTGCCGGCGGAACTTCACTTCCGGAACTTGCCACAAGCGCAGTTGCCGCAAAGAAAGGTGACAGCGGCATTGCCATTGGCAACGTATTGGGCTCCAACGTCTTCAACATATTGATGATCCTCGGTTTGACCGGCTTGATTTCTCCAATGCACATTCAAAATATCACCTATGTCGACATGGCTGTAATGGTGGTTTCAATGGCATTGTTCTGGCTTTTTTCCTTCACGAAACTCCGTATTGACCGTTGGGAGGGAGGCGTACTCATAGCCTGCTTCTTAGGGTATATAACATGGCTTGTGTCAAATGCATAGTTGCGAGGATCAATGCCCTGTTAGAGATTCGTAGAGCCGCAAGTATTGTTGAGCAACCTTGACATAATCGTGATGCCGGCCAATATATTCGACGCTCTGTCGCTTAAGCATCGGCAAACTTTCCGGATGAAGGACCAAATTCTCCAATTGTGAGTAAACACTGGAATAAGAGGGCTCAACATTAACGATCGGCCTAAGTTCATCCTCGTTGAGTATGGAATAGTTCTCTGGCTCACCACCACCGACAACAACTATTCCACGACTCATTGCCTCTAACGCATTCATTGCGGGAGTATAGCTATAAAGTTGGTCAAGAAGAACGTCGGCATGTCGAAACGTTTCCACATACTCGTCAAACGGTAAGTTTTCCGCAACAAAAAGCCTCACCTTTTCTTGGTGTTTTGCAGTTATGGCTTGTGCGGCACGTAGCATTATGTCTGTGCCTTTGTACTTGTCACGCTGTTTGTTTATACCTATAAAGAGTCTTATTGGAGACAGTTGCCCTTTCTCCACGTAAGGCTCTTTTTGTTTTATAGGGAAAGGTATAAAGGTCGTCTTGTCTGGGAAAACCGGATGATAAACTGTCCAATATTCATACAATCCTGCAACAATAGCGTCACAATCCTCAGCTATCTGCTTATTCAATGTCTCCTTGTCGGTACCGATCCAATCGTTTATATAGCGTGTGGCTTCGAAATCTTTTCGCAGACTGTCTCCGATATTAAAATCGCTGTATCTTAGTGGTTTATGAGTAATATTCTCGTGAACCCAATAATAGTCCATACCGAATGCGCCCATCACTATCTTACCATTATGCTTTCTTAAATAACGATAGAGTGGGGCGATTGTTTTCGCCTTCAACTCAAAACACAATGGATTGATCAACTGAACGATATCGTAGCCTCTCAATTGTGGCAGAAGTAACATGATTTTTGTTAGTAGTCGACATCCGCTTAGTCTTCCGTTTCCTCTGCTCACGTCAATGTCGCGTGGATAATTCTTCCAAAAGTCGCCATTGCTCACCACTGTAACCTTATGCCCTAAATGGCGCAGTCCTTTGGCAAGTGTTGCATGTACATTGCTATATTCCCCAATCAACAAGATTTTCATATTCCTACATCAATGGTGTGTGGTCGTTATCATTAATACCACTATAAAGTAGCAATAAGAAGAAGTTGGCCAGCTTTCTTCTGAATCATGTATCTGAAGATTACATATTCAGGAGTATATTTGTTGTCTGGCAAAGGGTAGAGGCTATGTTCCCTAAGTAATTCTATTGCATCATTTAATTGCTTGCGACTCTTGGTCAACCTGATAACATTGATAAGAAAATCCATAGAGAGTTGGGCTACACGGCGTTCCATCGATTTGGAACGTACGTCATCACCTTCATCAGCAATGGTTTTCAAATGCAATATCACCTTGAAGATATCAGCCAACCGCTTGTTTTGTTCTTCCTTGTTGGTTGTGTGAGTTATTGAATCCTGGCGTTGCCTGTAGAAATAAGCCTTGGCCGGGGTACAATATATGTTGTGCATATTCAACACGAGTTGAGGTGTAAACTCCTCATCTTCATGCACAATACCAGGTGTGAACCTCAACTTGCCAAGCCTGCTTCTGCGAAAGATATATCCACATGCTGAGGCACGCAAGTTGTTGTTCGCCATGTATTCCTCGCCAGTTATAGGACCAGTATAGCTTGATTCGGTTGGCTGGTTTAGCGACGAAGCTGAATAAAACATCACCATGTCAACCGCTTCTTGATAGCGTATGATGTCAAGACAATGTTCGTATGGCGCAGTGATCAGGCAATCATCACCGTCGATAAATTGAACAAATTTTCCTGTGGCCATTTTTAAACCAGCATTTCTCGCCACAGACAAACCTTTGTTTGGCTGTCTGACAAGAATAATATCGCTGGCAATTTCCGTTAACTCATTTATAGGACAGAAATCCGAACCGTCATCTATTACAATTATTTCCCTTTCTTGCTGTGACAACGAAAGCGTGACTATACTTTTAATGCATTCGTGCAATAATATCACGGGAAGGTTATAAGTTGTTATGATGAAAGAAACCAGTGGGTTACCTGAATCGCTCATATTTCAAATGTATGTTGTATAGTCCCTATTTATCATAACGGCACTAATACAATTTACTTTCCAAGGAATACTTTTATTCGTTGTTCTTCTGAAAGATGACAAATCAACAGTCGGTTGTTTTGTTCGGCCACGACATAATTTGACAATCCCTCGACAATCACTTGCTTTTCTTGAGAAGTATGAATAATGCATCCACGAGTATCGTAAAGACTTATGTTCGAGCCAATACACACATTGCCGTTTACATCCTGATTGCTTTGCATAAGCAACGACCCCCAAGTTCCTAGGTCACTCCAACCGAAGTTAGCCGGGAACACGAATTTTTCCTCAGCTTTCTCCATCACGGCATAATCTATGGATATATTCTCACAATTTGGATAACATTGGTCAACCGTTTCCTGTTCTTTTTCGGTGCCGAGAATATTCTGAATACGCTCAAAAACATTATTAATTCTTGGAGCATAAACCCTTAGCGCATTGACGATGGTCTCTATGTTCCAAATGAATATTCCTGCATTCCAATAATAGTTGCTTTTGGCCAAATATTGTATGGCCTTCTCGGCATTTGGCTTCTCGTGAAAAGCATCAACACGGTATATCTCCTTGTTTCTCAAAGTGTTGGAAGATAAATCGGCTTCTATGTAACCATAGCCTGTTTCTGGTCGTGTCGCTTTCATTCCGAGAGTGACAATAGCGTCAGACTCCTTAGTGAAATTCAGACTTTCTGTGATTACGCGTCTGAACTCTGTGGTATCTATCACTACGTGGTCACTTGGCGAGACAACTATGTTGGCATTAGGATCCTTCATCTTGATTCGCCAACTCACATAAGCAATGCATGGCGCGGTATTTCTCCTGCATGGTTCAAGGAGTATATTGCCATGTTTTATCATTGGCAATTGATCCTCTATGAGACTGGAATATCTTTTATTTGTCACAATCCAAACGTTCTCATCCGGGCAAATACCCTTAAAACGGTCATATGTCATTTGTATTAGGGTACGTCCTGTCCCTAATACATCAATAAACTGTTTTGGGGTGTCCTCGGTGCTCATAGGCCAAAAGCGGCTCCCTACTCCACCTGCCATTATTACCAAATGGTTGTGATTCTTTGCCATTTCTTAAACTTATTTTATGGTGCAAAAATAGCAAATAATTATCGTAAAGACAAATATTTTCGACTTTAAAAGAAGAGTTCCTCAGAGTTTATTCATAATTTTGCATTTGGTCATTGCCAATATAAAATAATTAATACTAATTGACAGTCAATATTCAACTCTAAACATTTAACATCATTATAATATATGCAAGAAAAAGACAAAGAGAAAGACATCGTACAACTTCCTGACAATGCATTTCGCGAACTGGAAGCTGGCGAGGAGTACAAGCCCATCATGGCGCCCGAAAAAGTTTATCCCGAAGTTAACACATGGTCTGTAGTTTGGGGAATAGTAATGGCAATGCTCTTCTCTGCTGCAGCCGCCTATTTAGGACTGAAGGTTGGCCAGGTGTTTGAAGCTGCCATTCCTATCGCCATCATTGCTGTTGGTGTGAGTACGGCAGCCAAACGCAACAAGGCATTGGGCGAGAACGTTATCATCCAGAGCATAGGAGCATGCTCGGGAGCAGTTGTGGCTGGAGCCATCTTCACGTTGCCGGCCATCTACATTCTCCAAGCCAAGTACCCGGAGATGACATCTTCTTTCATGAAAATGTTTTTCGCCTCTGCCTTGGGTGGCGTGCTTGGTATCCTCTTCCTAATTCCATTCCGCAAGTATTTCGTTAGCGATATGCACGGAAAGTATCCTTTCCCCGAGGCTACTGCAACAACACAGGTGCTCGTGTCGGGTGAGAAAGGTGGCGACCAGGCAAAGCCTTTGCTTTTTGCGGGCCTCGTGGGTGGTCTTTACGACTTCATCGTCTCAACCTTTGGTTGGTGGAACGAAAATTTCACGTCGCGAGTTATCGGACTCGGTCAGGACCTTGCCGACAAGGCGAAGTTGGTATTCAAGGTAAATACAGGCGCTGCCGTTCTTGGTCTTGGCTATATTGTAGGCTTGAAATATGCGCTCTACATTACTCTTGGTTCTCTTGCTGTGTGGTGGCTTATCGTACCTGGTATGTCTATCATCTTCCACGATCAAGTGCTTAACATGTGGGATCCTTCCATCACGGCCACTGTTGGAGCCATGAGTCCAGAAGAAATTTTCAAGGCTTATGCGCGCTCCATTGGCATAGGTGGTATTGCCATGGCTGGAGTAATCGGAATCATAAAGAGTTGGGGCATCATCAAGGGTGCTGTCGGTTTGGCTTCCAAGGAGCTGAAAGGCAATAATAAAGGTGCGGTGAAAATAAAGCGCACCCAACGCGACATCCCGTTCAAGATCATCGCAATAGGCTCTATCGCTACATTGCTCATCACTTTCGTATTCTTCTGGTTTGGTGTCATGGAAGGCAATATCATGTTTGCCGTTGTCGGTATATTGCTTGTCACGGTCATAGCTTTCCTGTTCACTACCGTAGCAGCCAATGCAATAGCTATAGTTGGCAGCAACCCGGTATCCGGCATGACGCTCATGACGCTTATCCTTGCCTCTGTGGTTATGGTAGCTGTTGGCTTGAAAGGTCCATCCGGCATGCTTGCCGCATTGATCATGGGTGGCGTGGTGTGCACGGCATTATCAATGGCAGGCAGTTTCATTACAGACTTGAAGATTGGCTACTGGCTTGGTACGACACCGTCAAAACAAGAGACATGGAAGTTCCTCGGAACCATCGTCAGTGCCGCAACTGTTGTGGGAGTGATGATTGTCCTGAACAAGACTTACGGGTTTGCAAGCGGACAGCTTGCAGCACCACAGGCAAACGCCATGGCAGCCGTCATCGACCCGTTGATGAACGGTGTTGGCGCACCATGGATTCTTTATGGCATCGGTGCAGTGATAGCTATCGTTCTCGACCGCTGTCATATCCCTGCCCTGGCTTTTGCCCTTGGCATGTTCATTCCTCTTGAGCTCAATGTGCCGCTTGTAGTTGGTGGCGCTATAAACTGGTTTGTCACAAGCCGTTCTAAAGATGCCGAGGTGAACAATGCACGTGGAGAGAAAGGTACGCTCATTGCCAGTGGCTTCATAGCAGGTGGAGCCTTGATGGGTGTCGTTTCAGCTCTTCTTAAGTTTGGTGGCATTGAACTTTCGGTTGCAGACCAATGGTGGAGCAACCCAATGTCGGAGATGACCTCCCTACTCGCCTATGTCTGCCTTATCTGTTACTTCATTAAGGCTACTAGGGTGAAAAAATAGGCGCTGATTAATTTCACAAAAACATTTGATACCTTCGCTGCATGAATTTAAACAAAATCCATGCAGTGAAGGTATCTTTTTTTCTTCACTTTACTCCAGTATACCCACATAAATTTCAATCATCCCATATTGATCTGCGGAATGGTCCTGATGGCTTGGCTAGCTGCTCTTTTTGGACATACTCCTCGTGCAGATTCTCGTCTATCCCCGTGTCATCACTCACACTACCTGCTAACAAATTGATTCCTTGTTCTATGGGTATTGTTTCGATCTCCGGTTTAACATACTCTTTACGAATGCTCATAGTTCCAGTATTTTATGTTGGTTATCGTTTAACAGTTTTCCTGCCGTTGGTTATAACTATTCCCTTGAATCCTTGTGGGCAACGCATTCCGTCAAGGGTATAAGACACCGACTTGCTTTCATGGTCGGTAATCTTGTTTATTGCCGTAGCATCATCTTCTATGAAAGCATAGCCTGACTTGGCAGCAGAGCCATTGATGTCGGTTGAGGGAATAGCGAGATAAGCCTTATGCTCGCCGTTAAGAAAAGCGGCACCGTTTTGCGCACCCCAATAAAATCCGACTCCCTCACCGTCGTTCTTAGCAAGCATGTAGTACTTGTCACCATCGTTTCCTGTCGTACTTGTCTGTGTATCACTGCCCTTCAGCTGGTTATCGTTGTCTGTAACTCCTTCCTCTGTGGATGCTTCAAGATTATATTCGCCAGCATCTCCTTTCAACACCACTGCGGTGGCCTTAGGTAGCGTCTCGCCTTCAGAATAGGTTTGGCTTCTCACTATCTTACCGTCTTCCACCTTCATGGTGTATGCCTTAAGGCCCGTTGGCACTTTCAGAGCGCGGCCACTATAATATAATGTGGCATAACCTGTTGAACCTATCGTTACGTAGTCCTCGGAGATGATAGATATCTCGTCGAGAAAGAACTTTTGGCCACTAAAAGAGATGCTG
>CAZXGQ010000009.1:39015-47865 GCA_964640415.1 uncultured Prevotella sp. | reverse complement strand
ACGTCCCCGAAGGGGGCAAACTCTGCATAACCGCAGGTGGAGCGAGCGTAGCGAACGGAACCTGCGGACTTGAATACGGCAAGTCCATGGGCGTCCTCGAAGAGGGCGAACACACTCACAGAGCATTTTTGCACGGAAAGTTCGCCCTCTTCGAGGACCATACGAGCCATTGTTGCAAGCCCTACACACAAATAACCATTATAAAGGTTATTCTGCATCTTACAATGTTATGAAGATTTTTTTCTGAAATCTTGTAAACGCTACGCCAGTCTCTTCGTTATTATAAGTATAAGGACAAAACGAAGACGAGATGGACATATTAGATATAATAAGCAATTCTCTGTTGCGCCCCTTGGATGCCAAGGAGCAAGAATTGCTCGACCGTTGGCTTGCCGAAGATGAGAGGCACAGGCAGTTTTATCAAGCCATGCTCAGCAAGGAAGACCTGACGGACTCTTATGAGACATACATGGGCTTTGACGAGCAGAAGGCATGGGAGGACATAGCCCCGCGCCTGGAAGACGGCAACAAACAAACGAAGCACAAACTACACCTTTCATATATAAGCTACGCAAGGAGGGCAGCGGCCGTCATCGCAGGTGTCATGCTGTTGACCGGTGCCTACCTGCTTTTCCACCCCCGTCAGGCAATCAACCGGCCTGTCGCCGTAAGCCAGGAGATAGCTTCGGCAATGCAAAAGGCAGAGAGCAGCCCGGTAAACGAGGCCACAATACAGGTGGGCAGCGGAAAGCCCCAGCAAGTGAGTTCGGTGGCAGCCCTCCTGAAAGTGCTTTCGCAGAAGGAGCTTGACGAGGACATACAGGGCACCGTCACCACTCTCCGCGACAAGGAGTTTTGGACAACACTGCCCGACGGCACACGGGTCCACCTGAACGGCAACTCACGCATCTCCTACCCCATGGCTTTCAAAGGCGACCTCCGCGAGGTGGCACTGGTGGGCGAAGCCTACTTCATCGTGGCCAAAGACAAGGCACATCCTTTCATTGTGCACACATGCCAGGGAGATGTCAAGGAATACGGCACAGAGTTTAACGTCAGTGCCCGTGGCGAACAAACCCAAGTGGTGCTTGTAAGAGGAAGCATCAGCGTGAAGGGCAGAGGAGGCAAGGAACAGATGATGCAGCCGGGCGACAAGGCCGAGATGTCAGCGCAAGGCACGGCCCTAAGCAGGGTGGACGTGGTGCCCTACATAGCATGGAACACCGGACAGTTCAGCTTCGACGACTGCACCCTTGAAGACCTTATGCAGGTCATAGGCAGATGGTACGGCCGCGAGGTCGTCTTCACCTCCGACCGTCTGCGCAAGATTCGTTTCGCGGGAAGCCTGAGCAGATACGAGAGCATAGACAACACGCTGGACGTAATAGGCACCATAGCCAACGTAAAGGTAGAACAACAGGACAACAAAATTATCATACAATAAAGTAAGAGAGAATGAGAAAAAACTATTTCCCAATGATGACCATGGCACTCGCCCTGAGCGTGCTGCCATGCTGGACGTCAGGCTCGGTGGCAGTGGCACAGAGCCCGCAACACTCCACCATCAAAAGCACGGTGACGCTCAATCTGAAGAATGCAAGCATCAACACCTTCTTCAGCAAAATGAAGCAGCAGACGAAGCTCGACTTCATGTGCTCTGCCGACCTGGCAAAGCAGTTTGCCCCAATCACCGTCAGCGCAACCGACAAAGACGCTGCCCAGGTGCTCGACGAGATCTTGGGCAAGCAGGGATGCCAATGGACACGCAAGGGCGACATCGTGATGGTGACGCGCAAGGCAAAAGCCCATGGCAAGCGCTTGCTGAAGGGATATGTGAAGGATGAGGACGGCGAACCCGTGTTGGGCGCCATCGTCAACGTTGACGGCACGGAGATTCAGACGGTGACCGACGCCAACGGCTATTACCAGATTCAGGTGCCTGCCTCGCACTGCAAGGTGACCTACCGGTACCTCGGCATGAACTCCACCACCTACAGCCTTGCCGCAAGCGGAGCCAATGCCACCCACCATGTCACGCTGACCTCCAACAACGAACTCAACGACGTGATGGTGACCGGTTACCAGACCATCTCGCGCGAGCGTGCCACAGGCTCTTACACCATCATCAAGAAGGAAGACCTGGAGAAGCGCCACGCCGGCAATCTCGCCGATGCCCTCGACGGTCTTGTCACGGGCATGCAGAGCCAGGACGACGGACGCGGCGGCAAGAAGTTTACCATACGCGGCACAAGCACCATGAACGCCAACAAAACGCCGCTGGTGGTTGTAGACGGCTATCCCATCATGGACAACAACGACGCAGACTACAAGTTGTCGTCGAACCCCAACCTCACGGCTCTGGAACGCATCAACCCCGACGACGTGGAAAGCATCACCGTGCTGAAAGATGCTGCCGCCGCCAGCATCTGGGGCGCAAGGAGTGCCAATGGCGTCATCGTAATCACTACGAAGAAAGGCAAGAAGAAAAACTCCGTAGAGGTGGAAGGCGGCACACAGTTTACCATCGGCAGTAAGCAAAACGTGCATCACCTCACCAACCTTGCCACAAGCAGCCAGATGATAAACTACCAGAAGTGGGTGTTCCAGAACAACTATCTGGGCGACGAATACACCCAGATCATGGACAACATCAACAACTGCGTCTCACCCTCGGAGGTGCTTCTCTACAAGGGTTTGCGCTGGAACACTATGAGCGAAAGCGAGATGAACACCGAACTGCAGAAACTCGCCTCTCTCGACAACCGCAAGCAGATAAGCAAGTATATGCTTCAGACGCCGCTCATATCCAAGACGCATGCTTCTGTCACCGCCAACGTGGGCGGATGGGACACACGTGCCTCCCTGCAATACGAGCATGAAGACGGCGACTTCATAGGGCGACACGACAACACATGGAGAGCCGACTGGCAGAACACATACAAGCTGAACAAGATATTCACGTTTAACGTGGGTCTCAACCTTGTAAACAGCAACCGCCACAGCTCACAGAGAACCTATTCGGACCTTGCCAACATCGCACCCTACGAGATGCTGCTCAACGCCGACGGTTCGTATGCCACCAACTGGAATGCCGGCTACAACAGCGACATACTGAACACGCTCTACGACTGGAGCGGCTTCTCCTACACCGACATGAGCTACAACCTGCTGCAGGAGGCCCGCAACCGCCGCAACCGCATCAACAACACCCAGATGCGAACGCAAGTGGGACTGCAGATAAACATCATGGATGGCTTGCAGTTCAACAGCAAGTTCCAATACGAGACAAGCCGCTACACCAGCACCGACACCAACACCGAAGAGTCGTTCTATGTGCGCAACAAGGTCAACTACTACACTCCCGTGAACGAGGTCCTGCAGGCAGCAGGCGCCTCAGCCCTTCCAATGGGTGCCATAGTGTCGGAGGGCAAGGGCAAGAACCACAGTGCACTGTTCCGCAACGACTTCTCACTCGACAAGGTGTTTGGCGGCAAGCATGCCGTTTCTGCCGTATTGGGCAACGAGATAAGCAACTACTATTACACGGCATGGACCCTCCCTACCCTTTACGGCGTGACAGCCACCTCGGCAGGCCAGACGGGAGCGACAGGCAGTTTCGACACCTACGACCAGTCGACGGGAACCATCGACGGTGTGCCGGCAGAAGGCGAGGCTCACCTTACCGACACATGGAACCATAACCGCTATGTGTCGTTCTACGGCAATGCATCGTATATGTACGACGAGCGTTACGGCATAAGCCTGAGCGCCCGTAGCGATGCCAGCAACATGGTGACCTCGGAAGCCAAATACCGCTGGAGCCCGCTGTGGTCGGTAGGAACAATGTGGAACCTGCACAACGAGGGCTGGCTGAAAGACAACAAGTTTGTCAACCGTCTGACCCTGCGCCTCACCTACGGCAAGAACGGCAATGCGCCGACCATCTCTTCGGCCCGCACCACCATCAACACGCAGTCGGGATTGGTCGACGAGTTCACAGGCTTGTACCCCGGCAGCATCTCCGACTACGGCAACCCTACCCTGCGCTGGGAAAAGACTGCCATCACCAATGTCGGAGTTGACTTCTCACTGCTCAACAACCATCTCTATGGTTCGGTAGACTACTACAACAAGAAGTCGACCGACGTGCTCGGCACTGTGAGCCTGGCAAGTGTGCACGGCACTTCATACGGAACATTCAACAATGCAGCCATCAAGAACAACGGCATCGAGGTCTCGCTCGGTGCACAGGGTAACGTGGGCGACTTCGGATTCGGCGGGAACATCAACTGGGCTTACAACAAGAACAAGGTGACCGAGCTCTACATTGAGGCTGCCGACATATCAAGCTTCATGAACAGCACCTATATCCCCGGCTATCCTATGAGTTCTATCTTCACCTTCCAATACGGCGGCATGGAAAACGGAATGCCTACCATCCTCGACACCGACGGCAACAGCTACCCCATCAGCGACATGAGCGTCTACTACATGGAACCCGAGAAGCTGATGCACTATCAGGGCACGACCGTGGCACCGCACACCGTGAGCCTCAACCTCAACGTGAGCTGGAAGGACCTCACGCTCACAGCCTTCTTCAACGGCCGCTTTGGCGGAAAGATGCGTATGCCGTCGTTCAACTACACCACGCTCGACTACTACGGCATGCGCTCCAACCTGTCGGCACAAGTGGGCGACCTGATGGATGCCAGCGGCAATGTGGTTGCCACACCGTCACACATGCTGCCTCTGCCTACCGTGGACGGCGAAGGAAACGCATTGGGCACATACGACTACATGTACTGGAGTTTCTACTACAACAACATGGACATCAACATAGAGAAGTCAGACTACATCTACCTGAGCGAGATAGACCTCAACTACAGTCTGCCGAAGAGTCTCTTCACGGGCAAGAAGTGGGTCAAGAGCGTAGACGTATTCGGCAAGCTGGAGAACGTGGGCCTGATATGGGCAGCCAACTCAAAGCACTACAATCCTATGTACATGCCCGGCGACTGGGAGCCGCAGCTCACTTTCACCATTGGAGCCAACGTGAAGTTTTAGTCTCATGACAGGGACACGATAATCAACAACACAGAAACAACAGAATCATGAAGAAAACCATATATTTGATAGCAGCACTTGCACTGACCCTCGTTTCCTGCAACGACTATCTCGACACCGTGCAGAGCAAGGGCAACGACGAGGTGCTCACCACCAGCAAGCAGGTGGAAGCCCTCTTTGCCAACAGCGACATATTCAACACCTCGGCAACACTCAACCTGTATGCATCCGACGACTACGGCCTGACAACCGACATCTACGACATGTTGGGCTACGTGGACGAGAACATCATCAACGGCATGACATGGAACGTGACCGACGTGGCTGCAAACCAGTATGGCGACAACGCATGGGACACCGAATACAGCAAGGTGTTCACCGCCAACCTCATCATAACGAGCATTGACGAAATAAAGGACCTGACCGAAGCCAACCGCACGGAATACCTGGCGCAGGCCCACATGATGAGGGCCACGGCCATGTGGAACCTCGTCAACACCTACTGCCTGCCTTATTCAGCTGAGACAGCCGGCAGCCCCGGACTGCCACTCAAGACGACCACGAGCTATGAGGAGGATGTCACCCGCGCCACTCTGCAGCAGACATACGACTTCATACTCGACGACCTGAAAGAGGCAGAGAAGACCAACAACACCGGCATCGCGGCCAACAAGCGCTGGGCGGTGAGCAAGCCGGCGGTTGAAGCTTTGATGGCACGCTTCTATCTCTTCACCCAAGACTACGCAGCGGCGGCACAATACGCCACGGAGGCTTTGAAATGCAGCGATGCACAACTCGACGACTACAACGAGCTTGGCTTCAGACCCGCAGAAGTTGCGCTGGACGGCGAAATGCAAACGGTCAACTACTCTCCGCTCTACCGCTATGGCGACAACCAAGTGGCCAACTACAAGGAGAACTATCTGTCACAATATTTCAGCTGCAACAACACCTTGATTCCTTCCGAGTCTCTCATAAGCCTCTACGACCAGGACACCGACTTGAGGTTCAAGCAGTTCTTCAACAAGTATGCACTTTGGGAAGAAGGCATAGGCGGATTCGGCGACGACATCCTCTACCACAAGTTCTACGAGCGTATGCAGGCCGGACCAACCGTGCCTGAGATGCTGCTGACCAAGGCAGAAGCACTGGCACGCAGCGGCAACTGGCAGGAGGCCATGAACTATGTCAACCAACTGCGCCAAGCCCGCATAGACAAGAATGCCGACAACATAGAGCTGACGGCCGAGGACCAGCAGGATGCTGTAGAGAAGATTCTTGAGGAGCGCCACCGCGAGATGCCTTTCATCATGCGCTGGTTCGACATACGCCGTTTGGCCTACAACGAAGTGACTTACGACGACGTAACCCTGGAGCGCGACTTCTATGGCGTGAGCGACAATGCCGTTGACTACTCCGAACTTGACCACTACGTCTTGCCCGTGAAATCGAAACGCTACGCACAACCTATCGTTTACACGGAGATTACGCGCAGCAACCATCAGATAGTACAGAACGAATATGATGACAACAGTGTCATCGTCACCAAACAAGAGACAGACAGTGGATATGATGATGAAGATTATGAATTCTATGAATAAGCATCTATATATAATTATCGGTTTGCTCCTTGCGCCACTGTTCTGCATGGCTCAAGGCAGCAAGCCTGCCGAAGGAAGCAGGGTCTACAGACTCGACTCGCTTGAGGAGGTGGTGGCTACAGCCATGCAACAGGAGGAATACAAGGACTACATAGGTATGTTCAAAGCGTATTTTGCCGCCATTGACCAAAAGGTGACGCCCAAGGAATGGGCCGACCGCATGAAGGCTGATGCCATGACTGGCATCTTCGACAACTTTTGTACCACCGACGAGCACGAGCTTTACCAGCTCTACCAAGAGCAGGACCAGCCCGACTCACTGCGCCAAAAGGTGAAAAGCCACTACGAGGCCATGATTGCCAAATACGGCCATCTCTTTCCGGGAAAGCCTGCCCCCGACCTCACCTTCACCGACAAGGAAGGCAAGAAGCACAGTCTGCAGTCGTTCAAGGGGAAAGTGCTGTTGGTAGACATCTGGGGCACATGGTGTGCTCCATGCATAGCCGAAATGCCATACCTCGCCGCCTTGCAAAAGAAGTATGCAGACCGAGAGGACGTGATGATCATGAGCATAGCCTGCGACAAGAAAGCCGAGAAGTGGAAAGCGTATCTTGCCAAGCATCCGACCACATGGCACCAATACCTCGTCACCGACAAAGGCAACGACCAGCTTGACAAAGCATATTTCTGCGAGGGCATTCCGCGCTTCATCATCATCGACCGGAAGGGCAACATCGTTTCCGCCGATGCCATGCGCCCCTCCGACAAGGCTTTCGACGAATATTTCAGCAAAATCGCAAATAAATAAACGGAAATGAAACAAAGAGTTATTATCGCCAGCGCACTGCTGGGCATGACGCTCTCCATGTCGGCAACGGCTCATCTTACAGGAAAAATAACCAACTTCTCCGGCGGCAACGTCCTGCTAATACAGACCACCGACACAGACATGCAGACCGACACGCTCGTGATTGGCAAGGACGGCAGCTTCTCAAAGGACATTCGTGTGTTGGAGCCAACTGTGGCCCACTTTGGCTTGGAAGACAAAAAGGCTTTTTGCCAGGTCTTCCTGGAAGACGGCATGACCTTCAACGTAAACATCACTGAGAGCAAAAAGAAAGCAAGTTCTGACGAAGACTATGGCGCCGCATTCGAATACCAGGGCGACAACAGCGACTGCTTCGATTACCTGAAGAGCCACAAGCTGTTGAGGTTGTTGGATGCCTGGCCTTTCGAGCGTCTCGACACCATCAGCTTCAATGACTACCGCCGCCTTTGGACGAAAGACGTAGAAGCCTATAAGACCGAAGCCAACAAGGTGAAGAGCCTGGCCTTCCGCAAAGACATGAACAAGCAATTGGACTACTATGCAACCTCCGAACTGTTCAGATGGGTATGGTCTGACAAAAAAGCGCACGCCACAGATGCCGATTTCGTGGCTTGGGTAGAGTCGACCGACCATAACGATCCAAACAACATGGATTTCTGCTCAAACTACTTGCGCTGGTACGAGAAGGCACATGCCAAGGAAGACGGAGCTTCGTTCTTCACCACCCTCACCAAGGCATTCCGGAACCAGGAAGTCATCAACAACTTCGCCGACGAGCAGATACTCTACACCCTGAAACAGGCGCCGGAGAATATGGACGAAGAGCTGGCTGCCTACAAACGCACGTCAACCAACCAAAAGGGATGGGAAGAAGCCGACAAGGTCTACGCCCACTATGCCAAACTGAAGAAAGGAAGCGAAGCCGCCGACTTCACCATGACCGACAAAGACGGCAAGACGTGGTCGCTGAAGGACCTGCGGGGAAAAGCTGTCTACATCGACTGTTGGGCAACATGGTGCGGACCGTGCTGTCTGGAAATTCCATATATGGAGAAGCTCTATGCACACTACAAAGGCAACAAGAACATAGAACTTATAAGCATTTCACTGGATACCAACAAGAACAGATGGCTCAAGAAACTAAAGGAAGACAAACCCAAGTGGCGCCAGTTTATCTGCCCTGACAACTTCCAGTCGCAACTATGCAAGAACTATGACATCGATGCCATTCCCCGCTTCATGTTCTTCGACAAAGACGGCAAGATAATCTCTCTCGATGCCCCCCGCCCATCAGACAAGGACATCATACAGTATATTGACGAAAACTTGAAATAGAACTGTTGCAGCCATGTAGAG
>CAZXGQ010000009.1:0-38915 GCA_964640415.1 uncultured Prevotella sp. | reverse complement strand
TTTTTGTACACGAATACCCGAGTCCGGGATAAGTTACTCATAAATTCTCCCCAAAGCCGAAGGCCTCTCTTGAAAACTCCGTACTTCAATGGCATAACCTCTGCAGCTCAATAATCTCCGCGGCTCTGCGTGAGGATAAAACCGAAAGGAGCGGAACGCGCAAACGAAAAAAGCTTGATGCTTCAAGTTAAATGATAATATCATCGTATAAATCGTCAAATGAGCTTCTGAAACGAAATTAAGACAAGTGTAATTCAACGGCATACAGAGCATAATCTGGTCGTCTGATGCAAAACATACCTTTGTTTATGTTTTGACAAATCTTGTGCTTGATTTTTCGGATTTGTTTGGCTGTTTGTTTGTAATTTTGCAACCGGAAATTTTCAGGGTATATATAAAAGAAAAACAACAGAAGAAATGCAGAATACAAACAACGCAAAACTTGTAGGAAAGATTTTTGCCACGGGTGTGATGTCGTTTTGCGGCGTCGTAAGCGAGACGGCAATGAACGTCACCTTCCCAACACTTATGAAAGAGTTTGGCATCGGCACGAGCACGGTGCAGTGGATCACCACGGGCTACCTGCTGGTGCTGGCGCTCGTCATCACGATGTCGTCTTACCTGAAGCGCAACTGTTCGCAGCGCACACTCTTCCTCATTGCCATTCTCAGTTTCATCATCGCAACGATGGCGTGCTTTGCCGCCCCCTCATTTGCCGTTCTCATGATAGGGCGCATGGTGCAGGGCATTGGCACGGGCATTGCCCTTCCGCTGATGTACAACATCATCCTGGGCGAGGCTCCCAAGGAAAGCATAGGCACGTTTATGGGCATCGGCATGCTTGTCACCGCCGTTGCCCCGGCCGTAGGTCCCGTGTTGGGCGGATTCATTGTCGACATGTTCGGCTGGCGCTACATCTTTCTCTCGCTGTTGCCGTTGCTGCTCCTCTCGCTTGTTGTGGGCTGCAAGCTCATCAAACGGTCGGTTCCCGCAGAGCGTTCCCATTTTCATCTCTTCGACTATGCCCTCATCGTGGTGGGCTACACCACATTCATTCTGGCCATGGTGCAGGCCTCTTCTGCAGGATGGGCGAGCGTGACGGTCGTCTCGCTTCTTGTGGTGGCCGCAGTGGCACTTGGCTGGTTTGTCAAGCAGTCGCGCAAGGAGTCTCACCCCCTGTTGCGCATTGAGGTGCTCGGCCACCGCAACTTCATGTTCGCGCTCATCGCCATCCTCGTTGCCCAGTTCACGGTATTGGCCTTGGGCTATGCCATCCCCAACTATTCGCAGATTGTCAACCACACCAAGGCATTCACGGCAGGCGGCTTGCTGGTGCCCGGTTGCATCGTGGGAGCCATCATCTCACCCCTTAGCGGCCGTCTGCTCGACAAGGTTGGCGCACGGCTTCCCCTTGTGGCGGGCTATGGATTCATGCTTCTTGCGCTCGTACTCTTTTGCTGGTTCGGCGACAGTCTCACCACGCTGATGTTTTATGGCTTCTATGTGGTGTTCACCATTGGCCAGGGCTTTGGCTGCCCTACCGCCATCACCTTCGGCTTGTCGCAGTTGCCCAAGGACCTTTCTGCCGACGGCAATGCCTTGGTCAACAGTTTCCAGCAGTTGGCCGGTGCCATGGGCACGGCGGTGGTTTCCACAATAGTGGCCTCACAACAGCTTTCCGCTCCCGCCTCCCAGTTTGCCGGGGCTACGGCTGTCGGTTCGCAGCATGCTTTCTTCCTGCTTGGCCTTATGATGCTCGTGGCCTTTGTGCTTTGCTGCGTGATGACAAGCCGCAGGTCTCAACAGGAAGCATGATTTGCGCTACAGCCGCAAAACTTTTCGATAATAATAAGATGGGCAGTTTCCGTTTGGGAGCTGCACATCTTTTATGTATAGGGTGGTTCTAGAAATTAAATGTGGTAATTTTTAGAACCACCCCAAAGTGTTTTTTATCGCAACAACACATCCCATTATTATTCTTTATGCCTTACTACATAAGCAGAGCAAATTAACTACATTTTAGCGCAAATGTAACTTTATTTGCGCATTTTTTTAAAATGTCCTTGTTTATTTTTAAAATTATAATACCTTTGCACATTATAACCCGAGTCTAATTTTCTAAACAATTAAAACATGAGAAAAATCAAGTACTTTCTGATGATGCTATTATGCATCACAGTATCATCATTAGTGCTGACATCGTGCAGTGACGACGGTACTGACGTGATGGGACCCGTTGCCATCAACTCTTGCCAGTACACCGCCACAACGGTTACGCCAATCTGGACACTTGTACCTAACAGCAACTGCAGCGGATACATCGTAACGCTCTACAAGGGCACAAAGACCAATGTAGGTGAGAAAGTGGAGGAGAAAACCCTCGACTACCGTACTTGCCAGTACACTTTCACAGGCCTCACACCGAACACCAACTACGTGATTTCGACACAGGCCATACCAAGCGCGGAGAGCGGCTTCACCAGTGCGCAATTATATTGGAAGGAATTCACCACTAAGGCCAACTAATGGCGGATTCGCAAATTTCAAACCTGTAAGAAGTAGTATATGAAAAACATAAACATTAAATTGGGACTTGCCGCGATGATCATCACGACATCTCCTCTTGGTGTGTTCGCATCCATGACAAACGGTCCGACGACGGTCGCAGTAATGCCTTCACATACAGAAACATGCACGGGCGTGGTGCTCGACAACACTGGCGAGGCTGTAATCGGTGCCACCGTGAAGGTTGTGGGCGCAAAGCAGGGCACAGTGACCGACATCGACGGTAAGTTTACTCTTGCAAACGTGGCAAAAGGCTCAACGATAGAGATCTCATACATCGGCTTTGCCACACAACAGGTAAAATATAACGGAACTCCTCTCAACATCACCCTGAAAGAAGACGCCACGGCTCTCGAAGAAGTCGTGGTCATGGGTTACGGTGTTGAGCAGAAGCGCTCTAAGGTGACCAACTCCATTGCCAAGGTGAGCGACAAGACCCTCACCGTGGGTGCCAACGCCAACCCTGCCCAGGCACTTGCCGGTGCCGTAGCAGGTGTGAAGGTAGACATAACAAGCGGTAAGCCTTCGGCTACACCTTCTATCACTATCCGCGGCGGTTCCAACTATGACGGCGGTTCCAACGAGCCTCTGATTATTGTCGACGGCGTGATTCGCAGCTCGCTGTCGGACATCAACACCAACGACATCGAGTCGATGGAAGTGTTGAAGGACGCTGGCGCTACGGCCCTCTATGGTGCACGTGCCGGTAACGGTGTGATCATCATCTCTACCAAGAAGGGCAAGCAGGGCAAGGCCAACGTGACGTTTAACGCCAAGCTGGGCTTGAACTACTACGACATGGGCTACAACATGTGCTCCGACGAGGACTATCTCTACTACTACCGCCTTGCAACACAGAACTGTGAGTGGACTCTCCCAGGCGGAAAATATGCAGCCAACTACAACTCTAACCTGTACGGTACCAACGTTCCCGGCGGTATAGGCCGTACAGAGTTGTCGGAGGGTCAGTCGTACAACATCCTGCGCAAGACCGACGACAACGCCTACCTGCTGCAGAAGGGTTGGAAGGAGATGCTGGACCCCGTGAGCGACAACTACATCCTCTACCGCAACATTGACCCGCTGGAGGTGAACGGACGCACACCATATATCACACAGGACTACAACGCAAGCATCTCTGGCGGCAACGACCGCGGACGCTACTATGCAAGCCTCGGTCTCTACGATGCCGACGGCTTCGTGAAGAGCACATTCTACAAGCGCTACAACTTCGCGCTCACCGGCAGCTACAAGATAACAAAGTGGTTGGAGTCTAACTCCGTGTTCAACTTCACCCGTGCCAACTGGCTCAACGACGACCCGAACCTCAGCACCGAGTATTTCATGAACCGTGCACAGGGCTTCAAGTTCGTGCGCTATCGCGACGAGGACGGCAAGGAGCTCTATGGAACAGGCAACCCGACGGTGAACGTCAACGTGAACAGCGGCAACTTCGACCGCGACAACCAGAGCGACAAGTTCTCTATGACACAGTCGCTCACGGCTACAATCATGAAGGGCCTGACGCTGAAGGGCACCATGAGCTGGTACTACAACGAGGAGTATGACGAGTCGTTCAACCACGCATACATCACCAACCAGGCAGGTGCCGTGAACCCCGACGGAACATCAGGTGTGAACCGCAACTACAACACAAGCGCTTCGTTCTCTCGTATCTTCGACCAGACCTACAACCTCGTGGCCAACTTCAACCGCACATTCGCCGAGAAGCATACCGTGAACGTCATGGCAGGTACCGAGTACTACAAGCGCCGCTACCGCGGCTTCAGCGCAAGCGGTTACGGAGCGCCTACAGGCTACTTCCAGGATCTCAGCCTGACGAAGAACGACTCTGAAGTGCAGTCGCGCAGCATGGATTCATACCACTACGAAGAGGCCATCATGTCTTACTTCGGACGTGCCGAGTACGACTACATGGACAAGTATCTCGTGGCAGCCACATTCCGTAGGGACGGCTATTCACGACTGGTGAACAACAAGTGGGGCACATTCCCCGGTGTGTCAGCAGGTTGGGTGTTCAGCAAAGAGAAGTTCTGGGAGAAGTGGAACATGGACAAGATCGTCAACTATGCAAAGCTTCGCGCTTCTTACGGTCTCAACGCCACCATCAACAGCTCATACCTCGGCTACTACACTCTGCAAGGCGCATACAGCGCATACCAGTATGACGGCGTATACGGCTACCGCGTGAGCACTCTTCCAAACCAGAACCTGAGGTGGGAGAAGACCCGCACAGCTGAAGTTGGTCTCGACCTCGGTTTCCTCAACAACCGTTTCAACCTCGGTGTCACATATTACAACCGTCTGACAATGGACAAGTATTCATCACTGACATTGCCTAAGACAACCGGTTTCTCTTCTGTGACATACAACAACGGTAAGTACCGCAACGAAGGTGTTGAAATCGACCTTCAGAGCACACTGCTGCACATCCGCGACTTCAAGTGGACTCTCAATGCCAACATCACCTACAACAAGAACACCATCGTGAAACTTCCAGAGAACGGTCTTCCAAACAACCGTCAGGGCGGCACAGAGGTGTACACAGGCAACGGCGACGAGACTCACTATGTGGGCGGCTATCAGGAAGGACAGACACCTAACTCGTTCGTAGGTTACGGTGTCGTGAAAATGGCACGTTCGCAGGCCGACATCGAGGCTCTTGGCGACTATGTTGACACAGGTACGACAAACGGAGCTGCCGTTTACGCCAACGAGTCGGGTCGTCAGAGGCTTATTGCCAAGGGCTACTCTAACCTCGTGCAGCTCATGCCCGGTGACTTCATCTACGAAGACCGCAACGGCGACAACTGGGTTGAGTCTAAGGACCGCAAGGTGCTCGGTAACCTCACTCCGAAGTGGACTGGCGGTTTCAACACCACACTCTCTTGGAAGGGTCTCTCGCTCTACGCCCGCTTCGACATGGGCTTCGGCTTCCAGGTCTACGACTCCAACGTAGCTTTCTGGCTGGGTGAGGGTCAGGGCAACATGGCATTCAACGATGCCGTTACCGACTCATGGACACCAGATAACCCGGACGCAACCTATCCACGCGTATGTTGGGCATCACAGTTCGGTACCGACAACTACATCCGCACCAACTCATTCTTCACACAGAGCGGAAACTATCTTGCATGCCGCGAGCTGTCGCTCTCTTACGCTCTGCCTAAGTTCATCTGCGAGAAGGTTGCCTGCACAGGCATCACAGTTTCGGTGACAGGACAGAACCTCGGCTACATCAAGTCGTGCACAATCCCATTGCCTGACAACACCACATACACCAGTGGTAACACAGCCGGTTGGGGCGGTACCTACAACTTGCCACGCACCGTGCTCTTCGGACTGAACGTCACATTCTAAACAAGGGTTACACACTATTAAACAAAAGACAACAATATGAACAAACATATAAAGACATTGGCAATCGGTCTTATGGCGGGTGCACTGACATCGTGCAACCTCGACTATAGTCCTATCGACAACTTCAGTGCCAATAACTTTTGGGGAAGCCAGACAGAGTTTGAAGGTTTCATCACCGCCATTTCCCAGCAGTTCCGCTCAAGCAATGCACAGAATGTGCTGTTCAACGCCGGAGAACTGCGCTCGGGAGTGTTTGAATTGGCAACAATCGACGGTTCGGGTATCATAAACAACAACCCTATACAGAACCTTTACGATGCCGACCACACACAGTTCTCCAACTTTGGCGGCTACTATGGCTTCATCGCCAACATCAACGAGCTTATCTACCGTTGCAACAACACATCTGTTCTTACCGACAAGGTGAAGAACGGGCTGCTCGGCATGGCCTACGGCTATCGTGCATTCAGCTACTTCCAGATGTACCGCATGTACGGCGGCGTGGTGCTGCGCATCGAGCCGGATGTCATCCTTGGCGAGTACGAGGCTACAAAGCTCTATAAGGGCAGAAGCAGCGCAGAGGAGACCCTGAAGCAGATCAAGGACGACATAGCAAAGTCGCTGGAGTATTTCGGACAGACCGACTATGTCTACAAGAGCTCAAGCAAGGACTACTACTGGACAAAGGCTGCCACAGAGATGCTCGCCGGCGAGGTTTACCTCTGGTCGGGCAAGGTGGAGACCGACGACCACAAGGCAAATGCGGCCGACGTGGCAACAGCAGCTACCTACTTCAACAATGTCATCAACAACTACGGCTACTCTCTGCAGGATGACTTCTACAGTGTGTGGACTACACCCCACAACAGCGAGAACATTTACAGCATCTGCTACAGCAGCGAGAACGACGGCACATACTACACCTATCCTCCAACTTACCTGCTTTGGGCAAGAACATCAGGTTCATCGTACAACAACTATTGGAGCGACATGGACCAGGAAGGCTGGGGACACGTCAAGGGCGTGGCCAACCGCTTCGGAACATGGACAGACCCAAGCACAGGCACCAAGTCGGACATCGAGATATGGAACAGCTCAAGCTTCGGTCCTTGCCGTTACACCTACAAGAACTCTCTCTACTATCAGTTCGACGAGAACGACACTCGCGTCAATGCTTTCTATCCTCAGTGGAACCTCACCAGCGAGGAGCGTGAGAGCGGTGTGAGCCGCCTCGACAACTTCGACCCGAAGGACGGCAAGCACACATTGGCAGGTACATTCGTCTGCAAGTTCCGCCCATCGATACCGAGCGGAAGCACAACCTACCAGATGGTTGTCGACATGCCTATCTATCGTCTGGCCATGGCTTATCTCTATGCTGCCGAGTGCGCCAACTACACTGGCGACAACGCAACCGTGAAGAAGTATATTGACCTGATCCGCAAGCGCGCCTACGGCAGCAACTGGGATGCCAACAAGTATGGCTTCACTGCCGGAACATTCCGCGAGAACGAGACCGCCCTCATGCGCGAGTGGGACAAGGAGTTCTTTGCCGAGGGTCAGCGCTGGTGGAACCTGCGCCGTCTGACAACCGTGAAGGGTGGCACACAGAAAGACCACTTCGTGTTCCAGCCCGAGGGATGCCTTGGCTACGGACTCGACACTGTAAGCAACCCATGGATGGTCGACATCAACGGTGATTTGGTTGAGACCAACGTGCCTGTGCTCAACGGCACAACACAGGACGAGCACTTGCTCCTGTGGCCTCTCGACAAGGATCTGCTTGGCTCAGACACAGAGCTCGCCGACCAGCAGAACCCTGGCTATTAATAGGCTGACATATCGCTCCGACTGCCGACCGGCAGTCGGTAAGCAACAACTAATACGGGGTGTGTCATAATCCACGATTATGGCACACCCCTTTTCCGTTTACACAAGAACCGTGTACGATAAAAGGCCTATGCGTATCAGCATAGGCCTTTTATCGTGCACCCAACCGTTTAGGGCGGCAATATCAATAAGTGTTGACAGGATCCCAAAGCATGAGGTCCTGACGTATATATCCTGTCTTGCCGTTGACCTTCGTCTTGTACCACATGCAGTCGTCCGTACCGAACTGGTATCCCAGACACGGGTACACCTCGGGCATCATGCCTTCTTCATCGCTGATGGTACACAGTACGCGGCTCTTGGTGGTCGGGAGTTGGCGCACGTTCACTCGCGGTGCCTCCTCACTGTTCTGCGTAAGCCATCCCTGACCGTTGGCAGCGTCGTAGTCGACGAGGCGCGCACCTTGCTTTTTCACCATGCCATAGTCTTGCGCCTCCACAAAGTAGCTGTCGCCACAGTAGGCAAGGAAGCGGTACTCGTTGCCATCGCCGTCTACCACCACCTTTCCGCTGGTGCGGTATTTGCGCAGGTTGCCCTCAGGATCCCATTCGGGTGAGAGGATACACATGTCGGCCACAGGACGGAAGGCTGTGGCATGCCAGGTGATGCTGTCGTCCTCCATGATGTTGGCAAAGATGAAGCCTTGACCCTGCTCGTCGGTAAGGCGGTAGACATCGCGTCCCTTTGCCGACACGAATGGTGCCGCGCTGAAGAGCGAATCGGCCATGCACATCTCCGTGGCTTTCTCGGCCTTGATGCAAAGCGTGAAGTCGTCGGCCTGATGGTTGGCCCAACGTGTCACGGGCGTCAGCCAGTAGGGTATGCTGAAGCGGTTGCCCAAGCTATAGCTCATGCGGTAGCTGTAGGTGTGGTGCACGGTGTTGACACCTTCCTTGAAAGGTGCGTCGAAATAGTAGGCGTAGGCATAGCCCGTAATGCTGTCGAGCGTTGGGTTGTATATCACGTCGTTGGCAGGCAGTATGCTGTCGGCCACCTCGCCCAAGCCTTTCCATTGCGTCATGTCGAGCGGTGTGAAGTCGGTTGTTTCCTGCCCACCGTAGCCGAACGCCACCACGCCGTTGCTGTGGCTGAGGGGTTTGCCGTTCATCTGCACAGTGAAGTCCTTGATGTATGGGTGCACGCCGTTGCGCTGTAGCGGTTCCTCGTCGTTGTAGGGCGATGCAGCCTCGAAGGCCATCTTTACAGTCTTTGCGCTGCCGTCGTTCACGAGCTCGTAGTAGACATCGACGGTGGCATAGCCGTTGGCTCCGATGGTGATGGTGAGCCGTTCCTTGGCGGCTTTGATGGCAGTCTCCTGAATGGGAACGAGGAAGTTGCCGCTGGTGAAATACACTCCGTCGTTGGCACTGACGTTTCCTAAGCACGCCCAAAAGGCGACGAGCAGCATGATAGCTTTTTTCATGGTGTTGGTTTGTTGATTACTGCTGCAAAGGTATAGCTTTTTCGCGTAGTGCGTCCGCTGCAAGCAAGAAAATTGTTACCTTTGCCCTTACAATATTAATATAATACTACATGACTGTCAATTCTCTCGACACATATATACAACTTCTTCCAGTAGGGCAAGTAGCGCAAGATGTCAACGAAGCGCTGCAGGCACATGCTGCGGTCGTAGTCACCGCTCCGCCCGGAGCCGGTAAGTCGACCCTGCTTCCGTTGACCATCTACGGGGCGTTGCCCCAAGGGCAAGGCAAGGTCATCTTGCTTGAGCCGAGGCGCGTCGCCGCACGGCAAATAGCAGAGCGCATGGCCCAGATGACCGGCACCGCCGTTGGCGACCTCGTGGGTTACAGGGTGCGCTTTGAGAGCAAAGTGTCTGCCAACACAGGCATAGAGGTTCTCACCGAGGGAATACTGACCAGGATGATGGTCGACGATCCTACACTCGACGGAGTCTCTACCATCATCTTCGACGAGTTTCATGAGCGCGGCATCATCACCGACACGGCTTTCGCCCTGGCACTGGAGACCCAGCGCACTATTCGACCTGACCTGAAGATCGTGGTCATGTCTGCCACGATAGACGCCACATCGCTCTGCCAGGAACTCAATGCTCCGCTCATCGAGAGCCAAGGCAAGATGTTCGATGTTGAGGTGGCGTATGGCGACGAGGCCACGGTCTACAACTGCGCTGAGGTCGTTGCCGCCACCGTGTGCAAGGCTTGGAGGGAGACCTACGGCAGCATTCTCGCCTTTTTGCCCGGCGAAGGGGAGATAGCCAAATGCGCGGAAATGCTCGAAGGCTCATTCCCCCACTCCACCGTGCTCTATCCGCTCTACGGCCGCCTTTCGGGCAAAGAGCAGCGTGAGGCCATAGCCCCACCCAAGAGCGGAGAACGCAAGATAGTGCTTGCCACGCCGATAGCCGAGACTTCCATCACCATAGAAGGGGTCACGGTGGTGGTCGACTCCGGTTTCTGCCGCAAAATGGCTTACGACCCTCGCTGCGCCCTGGAGCATCTGGAAACGGTCCGCATATCCATGGACATGGCCCGCCAACGCATGGGCAGAGCAGGACGAGTAGCCGCCGGACGTTGCTACCGCCTGTGGAGCAAGGCCACTGAAGCACAGATGCAGGACTGCAGGGAGCCGGAGATAGCTACGGCTGACATCACATCGCTTGTCCTCGACATCGCGGCATGGGGTGGCGGCGACATCGAGAAACTGCCTTGGCTTACACCTCCGCCAGCGGGCAATGTCCGGCGGGCGGAGGATTTACTCGTAAGCCTTGGGGCTATCGACAGCAGGCACCGCATCACGTCTCACGGCGAGGCATTGGCCAAACTTCCATGCCACCCCCGCATAGCGCAGATGCTCATCAAGGCTGAAAACAATGCCCAGAAAGCCCTGGCAACCGACATTGCCGCCCTGCTTGAGGAGCGTGACCCTATGTCGAAGGAAAACGACGCCGACATCAACACCCGCATAGTGGAACTGAGAAAGGCGCGGCAAAGGAGGGCGCTGGGCAAATGGAGACGCATTGCCATGATTGCCGAACAATACAGGCGCATGATTGGCGCCAAGGAAGACAACTGCGACATGCCGCCAAGCGAATCGGGAATGCTGATAGCCACGGCTTATCCCGAGCGTGTGGCTATGCTCCAGCATGACGGCACCTACAAACTGGCCAACGGCGAGCGTGCCAGCCTTGACCCTGCCGACACCCTGCACGCCTACGACCTGCTGGCCGTGGCCACGGCAGACAGGAAGATATTCCTTGCCTCGCCTGTAGACAAAGACGGGATAAGCCATCTCGCCAAGGCCGTTGAACGTGTGGCTTGGGACAACACACAGGGTCGTGTCACGGCCGTACGCGAGTGGCGTGTAGGTCGCATCGTACTGGCTTCCAAACCTATGGACGCCGTATCACGCGAAGAGGCTGAGAGCATTGTGATTGAGGTGATAAAAAACGAGGGGCGCAGCCTCCTCAACCTCTCCGACAATTTTCAACAGCTGCAACGGCGCATCATGGTTTGCTCAACATGGCACCCGGAACTGGCTTTGCCCGACACCACTACCGACTGCTTGCTGAAGAAAGCCGACGAGTGGCTGCCCATGTACTCGGGAGGGGCTCTGACAGCAGCAGGACTGAAGAAGATAGACATGGCGGCGGTGCTGTGGGCACAATTGTCATACGAGCAACAGAAAGAGGTTGACCGCATTGTTCCGTCGCACGTCACGGTGCCCACGGGCAGCCACATCAGGATCGACTACCGCGAGGGCAGCGACGCACCGGTGGTGAGCGTAAGACTGCAAGAGTGTTTTGGCATGACCGACACACCGTGCGTCGACAACGGCACGCGCCCCCTGCTCATGGAGCTGCTCTCGCCCGGGTTCAAGCCCGTGCAACTGACAAAGGACCTGCGCAGCTTCTGGAGCAATGCCTATTTCGAGGTTCGCAAGGAGTTGAGGCGGCGTTATCCAAAACACTATTGGCCCGACAATCCATTGGAGGCGCAAGCCGTAAAAGGGGTGAAGAGAAAAGGCTGACACAAAGCTTTTTCTCTCCACCCCCTTTTTGCGTGTCATGCTTTGTACCGCCTACACCTCACCCATCTTCAGCAACTTGCCCGCCTTGAACTGGAGCACGATGCAGTGGAGCTGGACATCGGTGGTGAGGGCTTTCACCGTCTTGTCGTCGGCATAGCTCTTCACTTGCTTCTTGGCGGCACCCCACTGCAGCTGTGCTTCCCCATAGGTGGCGTCGGCTTTGAGATACTTCACCTCAATGATGAAACTGTGCTTCAACGGTTCATACTTCTTGGTGTTGGACAGCAAGAAGAAGTCGCAATAGCCATGGTTCATCTCCACCTCCGGATGGGCTACAAACAAACGCGAGAGATTGAGATATGCCTTGAAATAGCCCTGAATGTTGTGCTCGCCCTGAATGGCATCACGTATGCTGCTGTCCTCATAATAGTGGTCGGCGAGATATTGGCACAGAGGCTCCCATTTGCCTTCCAATGCTGCTGCCCGGAAGGCATCACCCAGCTCAGAGAGGTCGAGCTTGCATGTGTCTTGGTATTGCTCCAAAAGGAAACGATAGTATTGCTCCCGGATATTATTGTTTGGTATGACGAGGTGGGGCGTGTCGAGACTTCTGCCGCCGATGGTAAGCATGCCATAGTAATAGAGCAAACTGACAAACATGTCGGGCTTCACCATTTCGTAGGCAGGAAACGACGGCACGATGTCGGCATCGATATATCCTTTCTCGGCTATGCGCTGCACTATTCCCTTACGGTTGCCATCCAATCGGTCGAGGTTAACCAAGCGTTTCATTTTGGCATAGTCGGTCTTGGTATTCGGGTCTATCATAGGAGACGGGGCATGACCAGTCGTTATCATACTGTTCATATAATAGAGCACCATTTTGCTATTGAACATCCTCGGATTCACGTCATAGCACTCCTCTGCAAAGCAATAGTTGTCGTACCACGGCTTCATATCCGCGACGATGGCATCCTCGACGCCATTGAACATATATTTCGGGTCTATGCTGAATCGTGTGGGTGTTTTCTTTCTCACATTCCTTTTTCCACACTAAAGAAAGATTAATGTCGGATTAACGGAAGATTAACGGCGATTAATGTTAAGTTGTTTTGAACGTGTAATCATCATTAATCATTCGTTAATTTCTCATTAATGTTTTAGGTTATATGTTGATTCGTGTGGTAAAAATCAATAAGAAAGTTTATAACGCAATATTTCACCCACACGAATCAACATAGACCCAACAAGAATAATAGTCAGGCTATCTATATTTTAATGTTTTTTTACGCCACATCTCATTGACAAGTAACTTCTGAATAAATAATAAATGACAACGTTGTTTGGTCGTTGGAATAAGAGTGAGTAGTTACACACAAACCGAATGTTGTTAATCTTTAATAAACATTCGGAAGATATGCTTAAAAACAGAAGAGAATAATTACTTTTGCAGAAGAAAGGGAGAGCAGCATTACATGCTGCCAAGATATAGATATATTTCATTACAAACTATTTTTCTATAATCATGATTAAAACTTTACGCTTTACATTATTGGCAGCACTGATGCTGATTTGCGGCAAGATGTCTGCACAGGAAGTAACGCTCGACTTCAGCTCTAACGGATGGAACTTGCCAGCCGAAAGCACAAAACAAAAAGCCACGTATACCAACGGTGGCTACACCATCACCCTTGAAACAAACAGCGGGGGATACCAATACTTTAAAGCCAAGTCGTGCCTTGTATTGGGCACAACAGGAGCAACACTCACCTTGCCGGCTTTCAACTTCCCCGTTTCAAAGATAGAAATTATCACAGACTACAAGACCAGCGACGAGTTAACCCAGAACTTCTTTGTAGGCAATGTGCCCGTGAGCACGGAGACCAAGGGCAACGCAGTTGGTTCATCAAACAAATACGAAATAGACGAGAACTACCAGGTGGCAGGTACGGCATTGACGCTGAAAGTGCTCAACGCCAAGTACAGCTCCATCAAGAAGATCAAGATCTACAAGGTGGCAGACACATCAAAGAAGTCTCCTGCACTGCAATTCTCTGAAAAAACCGTCAACTACGTTATAGGCGACGAGTTCAAGGCTCCTACCTTCACCAAGCAGACCACTGCAAAGGTTACCTTCAAATCCGACAACGAGGATGTGGCTACGGTAGATGCCAACGGAAATATCTCCGTGACAGGCAAGGCTGCAGGCACTGCCAACATCACAGCCACAGCAGCTGCAGACGGCGAATACAAGGCAGGCTCAGCTACCTGTACAATCAACGTAACAGAACCTGCTAAAAATATAGCTACTTTCAAGAAAGCTACCACCATAGAGTCGGGAAAGAAATACATCTTCGTAGCACAGCGCGACAACAATACTTACTATGGAAAGTATATTGACAAAATCAACAGCGATAATCTTGGTGTCATGAATACTGAAAACGTGTCAGGAAACGTGGACGAACTGAAGGTAGACACAGCCAACGCATACACAATCGAGGCAACAGAAAAGGGCTACACTATCAAGGACTGCAAGGGCCGCTATCTGTCTCTCGATGGAGAAAGCAGCAGATTCACTGTTGACACATATCATAAATATTCTTTCACGATAGAGCCACAGACTGACGGCACATTCAAGATTTCCATGAACGGAAAATTCGTAGTCATGGGATATGTCAAAAGGTATCCAGATACTTTCGGTGCTGTCGAATCAATGCAAGATGTGTCAGTAATGCCAATGCTCTACGTGCTCAACGATTCAAGTACGGGCATCAGCAACATCACTGCAGGCAAGAAGGCAACAAGCAACGCAATCTACAACCTCGCAGGCCAGCGTGTGGACAAAAACTACAAAGGCATAGTGATCGTCAACGGAAAGAAGAAGGTACAGAAGTAGGAATCTGAAGTTACACTATATTTATTAGAGGTGCGCCAATGGTTATTGGCGCACCTTTTTTGTCTTTGCTATTCGGTGAACAGGCTTACAAACGTTGAGTCACGTAAGTTAAGTGTTCAAAATATGACGATTTAAGACATCTATGCATTGTGGAAATGTAAAGATTTATGGTCAGATTTTAACACTTGAGGAGCACACCATTCAGAACGGCAAGGGAGGCTCCCAAGTGTTAAAAAGGGCACCTGCAAGCCTATTTCAGGACCAAAAACCATGAAATCGCGCCGCGATAGTAGCATTATCGCAGCGCGATTCTAACGTAAACGCACTGCGATTCTAACGTAAACGCACCGCGATTCTAACGTAAAGGCGAATCAAAAGCTTAAATTCAGACCATGTATAAAACCACGAAAAATGTAACCGTTTAGCAATCAATACGTTATATAATTCGCGCAAAAATTGAAAAATTCGCACGAGAGGAAAAGTTTTTCAAAAAAATCGATTTTCTGAGAGCTTTTTGTTGTGATTTTTCATTGCCAATACTTGTTCGCATAGACTTTATGTATGAGCATGTATTAATTTCTGCCGACAATGGCATCCATGTCCACGGTTATATGCTTTGTATGGAATTTCATCAGAGCTCGTTAGGAACATGCACCCATCAGAACAAGCCCATACCGAGCATACCAAGAGAAAGGGGCGTATCAATTCGAGTGTTGACACGCCCCTTATAGTTTTACTGGCCTATGTTGATTTGTGTGGGTGTTTACTTTCTCACATTTCTTTTTCCACACTCAACATAGACCCAAGAAAGATTAATGTCTCAAGTTTCGGATTTGTCATTTAGCAAGTGTCCCCGAAGGGGACGTATATTCAAGCATAAACACCTAAATCCGAAACTTCAGAACCTTAATAGACAGATGGTTTGGCTTCTCAATATAAAGGCATCGGCTTTTCAGCGTAAAACCGTGGTCTTTTCAATGGTAAGGCAACGGCTTATCAGTGATAAGCCGACACGTTTTCAGTGGTAAGCCAATCGGTCTTGAAAAGCCTACGATTGGATGACAATAACATATAAAAAGGGCCGTATCAAACTCTGTTTGTAGAGTGTTGATACGACCCTTTTTTATATATTCACTTGTGTCTTAGAAGAACAAGTAGCGGTTGTCAACCACCTTAGCCTTGATATAAAGCTCGTTCATGAAGTTGCCGGCATATTGCATAGCCTTCTGGCGGAGAGAAACCTCCTGCTGTGCCTCGTTGAACTTTGAGGCGTTCTTGGCACGCTTCACAACCTGGAACTGATAAACACCACCCTGACCCTTAACCGGGCGAGAGAAGAAACTACCAGCCTTGGCTGAAGCAACTGCACCGCTCAATGCAGGCTCGCTTGCACCAGTTGTGCTTACGAAGACAGGAGCAGAGAAGGTGACCTGGTTTACAGCAGTGACAACAGCACCTTTCGACTTGGCTGCAGCAATGCTTGTAGCACCCTGTGCCTTGGCTGTCAACATCTCAGCCTTCTTGTCGCGAAGCACCTGAGCCTTGACCAGCTCCTTGACCTGTGGGTCTTCGAGTGAACGGTAACCTATCGGGTGAATGCCTGTGCAAACCACTACGAGGAGGTTGTCGCCATTGGTGCCGCACTCATACATAGGAGACACATCGCCCTGCTTGGCTTCGAAGAGCCACTTCATGGCATCGCGTGTTGAGCGAATGCCGGCGAGATAGTGCTGAGAAGTAGTGACATCGCGAAGCTCCTGTACGCTGTAACCATTCTTCTGAGCATTCTTCTGAATAGCATCGAGAGACTGGTTGGCACTTACGAAAGCGCTGAACTTGTTGTAGATAGCACTGCGAGTATCCTTAGAGTAATCGATGGTCTTCTTGATGACAGCTGCAGTATACTTGTCGACCATGTTCTTGCGGTCGAGCACCTGGACGATAACATTGCCCTGAGTGGTAGAGATGTTCTTCATCTCCTTAGGAGCCATTGTCAACAACGAATTCAGGTAGTTCTTTGTGTCCTTGTCCATTGAGTTTGAGTACTCATACTGGCGAGAGGTGAGCCACTGCTCAGAACCTTCCTGGCCATACTTCTTGGCGATGGTTGCGAAATCGGCGCCGCCTGCAAGAGCTGTGTAAACAGAGTCTGCACGGTTGTGGGCCTCGTCAGGTGTGGTACCGCCAATCTGGATGATGCGGAACTGTACTGAGTCGGGGAGCTGCTGCTTGGCAACGAGCTTGATGACATTCAATGTGTTGTCGCCCTTTGTCTCCACAGGACCGAGAGTCTGACCTACGCTCATAGAGTCGAGCTTAGCAGCTACGTCGGCTGGGAAAGCTTCCTTGCTGACAGGCAGACCGATGTAAGCCACTGATGATGTGCTCTTGCGAACAACCTCTGTTGGGTCTTCAGCTGCTGCAAGGCTCTTGGCATAGCCGTTGAACTCCTTGAGCAGAGCGGCACGGTCGGCAGCCGAGGGAGTGATCTGAATATCAACATACTTGACGTCGCGGCTCTCGATATACTGCTCGAAGCGTGACTTCATCTCATCGTACTTGGCCTTAAGATCGCTGTCGGTGTACTTCACCTTTGCATCCTGAACGCTGCTGTAAGGATAAGCAGCGAGCTGGATATTGCTCTCCTCGCTCGACTCGTTGAATGCCATCTTTGCCTCAACAGGGTTTGACAGGAAGCAGTGAGACAAGAGGCCATTGTACTTCTGGATGAGGAGCTGCTGGCGCAGGCTCTTCTCAATATAGTTCCAATACTTGTAAATTGCCTCATACTGGTCGGCTGCCTGTGGGCTGGAAGTCTTGACCTGATTGTATTGAGCCAGGAACTGCTTGAGCTGGTTGGCATCGAAGCGGCCAGTCTGACGGTTTACGAACGGAGTGGAGAGAAGCATCTGGTTGGTGCCCTCGTTGAGCACGTTCTGCATCTCGCCGTCGGTGACTACGAGACCGAGCTTGTCACACTCTTTTTCGATAAGCTTGTACTGCACGAAGCTCTGCCAAACCTGATCGCGGAGCTGGTTGAGCTGGTCGTCGTTCAAGTTCTCCTGACCCATGACCTTCATGGCACTCTGAGCCTCGTCAACGAGCTTGGCGAACTCCTCGTAGCTTATTTTCTCACCCAAGATTTCACCGACCTGCTGTCGAGCGTTGTTGCGCGAAGACTCGCAGGAGCGGAAAGCCTCCTCGGCAATGAAGGCAAAAAGACCGAAACCTATGATAGCAATCAAGGTAACGCCTCTACTTCTGATTTTTCCTAATGCTGCCATTTTTTGTTTTTACGTTTATTTTTTTTATTTTATTTTTTCCAATGAATGCTTATAGAGTGCAAATTTACGAATTATTCAACAATAAAACACATCTTTTTATAAGAAAATGCGCTTTAGGACTTGTTTTGCACCGTTAGTTTGACAAGTTCAATCTTTGTGGCGGTAGATTTTAATATCTTGAAAGAATAGCGGCCGACGTTGATGACCTCGTTGAGTTTGGGGAAACTCTGGTATTCGTGCAATATGAGGCCGCTGATTGTCATATACTCGTCACTTTCAGGCAACTCCAAACCAAAACGGTCGTTGGCAGTGTCGATTTCCATTCGTCCGGAGAAGACAAAACAGTTGTCGTTGAGCTTATTCGCCACAAGGTTATCGTTGTCGTGCTCATCCTGAATATCGCCGAATATATCCTCGACAATATCCTCCAACGACACGAGTCCACTCGTGCCGCCAAACTCGTCAACAACGATACCAAGGCTCTTCTTCTGCTGCAAGAATATGCGCATAAGCTTTTGCGCAGCCATGGTTTCCGGCACGAAAGGCATCTTGCGGATGGAGTCTTGCCAATGCTTGGGTTTCCTGAACATCTCCGAGCTGTGGATGTAGCCTACCACATGGTCGATGTCACCCTTATAGACAACAATCTTGGAGTTGCCGCTTTCTATGAATTTCTGCTTCAGCTCATCCACATCGCAATCGTCCATGTCGACGGCGTTTATCTCCGTGCGCGGAATCATGCAGTCGCGCACCTTGGTGTCGGGGAAGTCGAGCGCATTCTGGAAGATCTTCACCTCGTCGCCCACCTCGTCACCTTTTGCTGTGCTGTCTATCGACGACTGCAAGAGATAATCGAGATCCACTTTCGTAAAACTCCGCTCAGACACTTCACGGTCTATCCTTACACCGACCAAGCGCAACATGATGCGCGATAGGAATGTGGAAATCTTGCTGATTGGCCACAAAATGACGTAGAACAACGCCGCAGCCGGCGCAAAGAACGACAACAGCTTGTTTGGACTGCTCTTGAAGAAGGTCTTTGGCAGGAATTCTCCGGTGAAGAGCATTACCAAGGTAGACAGAATGGTGTCTAGAGTCACCCTCCACCCGACATCGACACCAGAGAATATCGTAGAGTCGAAAATCCTTGCGAAAAGAATTCCATAAATGACCAGCACAATGTTGTTTCCCACAAGCATGGTGGAAACGAAGCCGTTGGGATGGCGATAGAAGAAACAGATGAGCTTTTGCGAAAGCCCATTTTTTTCCTTGTCCATCTCGGCCAACATCCTGTTGCTTGACACGAAAGCAATCTCCATGCCCGAGAAAAAGGCGGAGAGCACCATCGTGATAAGTATCTCTATGATTGATGATATGTCAACTTCAGCCATTATCAACTTGCTTTCGTTATCATTCGCTTGCCATTCGCACAGGCGTCGCCTTCTGCCTTTGGTTCATCAACGCACTGTCTTGTGCAGCCTTCGCCGAATCGGAGCCTGCCGTAGAACCGCCAAAGTCTGCACTCTGGAACGAGCCGCGCGAATTGGTCACGATATAATGGGTCATGCGCTCGTCGGAACGGAAGTAACTGCCCTGCAACGTGCGTTCAGGTGTTACCAACTTGGAGAAGACGTGAGAGTAGAGTTCGTGTCTCGACTCATCCCAAAACAGCTGCTCGGAAGAGAAACGAAGCCCGTCCTTGGTTCGCACCTTCACGCGCGACCGAAGCTCCCACAGGTGCAACTGGTCGTAATAGTAGGCCGTGTCGCACTGCACATAAGTCTGGATATGGAACTTCTCGTCAAATTGCTCAAGGAACAGGCCCTTGTCGAAAGTCCAGCGTGAGGGATTGCGGACGGAGTTGACATCCCACCGTTCGGTCACGATGCGATACTTTATAACGCCAGAGTCGGATATGAGCGTGTTGACGCCCCATGAAGTCATAACCGAGGCAGAGTCGCGGTCACGAACGGCAGGGGCTGTATGCTCAACTGCCTCCTGACATGCAGATACAAAAAGAGCCAACAATACACATATTATAATAATATGCATATTGCCAACTCCTGATTTCTTTCTATGATGGCAGATTTCTCCCATCTCTGTTTATTGAACCTTCCATTTCGCGAACCAGCGCTCGTTGAACGTCAGTCCGATGTTGATGCGGAACGTGTTTTCTGTGATATAGCTTGTAGCCGTGCGATGCACCCACTGGCCACTGATATTGAGGATGGAACGGTTGTTCCAACTGTTCATAATTGGTATGCCGAATCCGAGGCTTGCGCTCATCTCCTTTGGTCCTTCTATACCATTAATATAATAATAAGGTGTAGCATAAGACACTCCGGCACGGTAACGGACCCGGTTGAAGAAATGGCGACTGTACTCTCCCGGGCAATATTCAGCGCCCAAGGTCACGCGGTGGCGGTCCTTGAACATTCCGGAGCGCATGGCATAGGTAATCACGCCATTGTTGGAACTGTATTCCGGCTCCTCGACCTTGCCCCATTTCTGGAGGGTATAGTCGGCACACACTCTGAGAGAGTTGTTGTGGTTATACATCAAACCGGCGGCAATAGTGGTGGGCATCTCAAGATGAAGCGTCGTGCCGTCCTTGGGATAAGACACCGTGTCGGCAACCGATGTTGTGGTGTTGATGGAGATGACTTTCAAATTTGGCTTGCCGCCAATCTTGTGTCCCAACGAATAGGTGGCACCAACCGTCACCTCGTCTTTCTTTGACAGACGCAACGCATACTGCAAACCGAAATCCAGCTTGTAGCTCACCACGTCGGCAGTACCTATCTTCTCGATGGTATTGACCGAACTGTTGCTGAAGCTGTTGACAAGCGACTTGGTGTAGTTACCATAAAGGTAAGCACCGTTGACACCAATGGAAAGACCCTTGAACGGTGACCATCCCAAGCCAAGATATACCTGGTGAAGTCCGCCCGAGCCACTGTAAGTTTCGCCTACAGTAGTAGAGTTGGCGTCATTGAGGCTTTGGCTTGTCGAATAAGAATAGCCAATATTGCTGTAAGGCAAGTAACCGAAACTCAAACCGAGGTGACGTAATACACGGAAGCCGGCAATGATATACTCGAAGTTGGCGTTATTGGCATTCTTCTTAACGCCGTTTTCGCTGAAATTGGTTATCTGACCCGACAACCCGGCATCGAAGATGAAGGTGATACTGTCTAAAGAAGAATAAGAGGCAGGGTTGAGATAGTTGACCTGATTGTGCACATGGTAGGCTATTCCTGCTCCGTCCATACCACGGCTGAACCCGGCCGACTGGTCAGAAAGCATGCCAAGCCCATACTGACTATAAGGAGAATTCGTGCCGCTCTGCGCTGATACCACCTGAGTGGAGGCAAGCAGCAAGAGCCCCGCCAAGATATTGATTTTTGTCTTCAATGCGTTCGTTATTTTAATGATACTTTATCTCTTTTATTAAAAATCAAGTGCAAAAGTATTGAAAAAAAACAATATATACGCACGAAAGTCAAAATAATAAGGTATTTTTGCACTGTGAAAAAATATATGAGATATTTTAAGCAAACCATAGCACTGATCACGCTGCTTTTCTCGTTTGCCACAAGTTCAATGGCAACTGAAGAACCGACGCCGCTTGAGCAAATGGACAGCGTCGACATAAGCCTGTTGACATGCTCGCCAGGAAACGAGATTTGGAGTCTCTATGGCCACACCGCAATAAGGTTTGAGGACAGGATGCATCATGTTGACTATGCCATCAATTATGGCATGTTCAACATGAGGCAGAAATATTTCGTGCTAAGATTCGTCTTCGGGCTCACCGACTACCAAATGGGCATTGAGGACTACGACGAGTTCCTGGCCGGCTACGGCAGCAGGGGGCGCGGCGTGATACAACAAAAGCTCAGCCTTTCAAGGCAAGAGAAACTCGACATAGCCAGGGCAATACAAGAAAACTACGAACCTGCATCGCGCACATACCGTTATAATTATTTTTACGACAACTGCACTACAAGGGCGCGCGACATCATAACGAGCCATCTCGCCGGCAAGGTTAAATACAAGACTGACCCTGCTGTGGAATCATCATACAGGCAGATGATCCACCAATGGAACAACGGTCACCGATGGATGGCCTTCGGCTGCGACCTCCTTCTCGGTGTTGGCGCAGACAGGAAGACCACTTTCGGGCAACAGCAATTCATACCCGACACCCTGAGAAAGGATTTCGCCAAAGCTGTTGTCGCTGATGCGGCCGGACACACCCGCCCTCTTGTGGCCAAGACAGAGCAAATCATCGAGCCAAGCCCACAGCCCGACGGCAATGACATTTGGACGGTAGTGTCGCCCACAGTGATTTTCACAATACTGCTCGTGCTGACACTATGTCTTTCGGCCATGGAATACAGACGCAGAAAAACTTTTTGGCTATACGACACACTTCTGCTCACATTGACAGGAATTGCCGGATTGGTGCTCTTTGCCATGATTTTCTCGCAGCATCCCACGGTAAGGGTAAACCTTCAGATATTGATACTCAACCCATTATCCTTAATATTCGCATTTTCGGCAAGCCGGAAATCGTTTAAGGGCGAATGGCATTTCTATTGGAACACACTCCTTGTCTTCACCATTGCTTTCATGGTATTCGGACTTTTCCTGCAAAATTATGCGGAAGGGATGTGGATATTGGCATGCTGTTTGCTGGTTAGATGTATCATCAACCGGTTGATTTATTCAACACATAAAATAGGAGCTAAGAAATAATGCGATATTTAGCACTTTTGGTAGCTGCGCTGACCACGGCGGAGATGCAGGCCTTCGAGCTTGCACCACGTCTTGTCGTGAACGTCACCATCGACCAGCTTAGGTCCGACTATGTCGAGGCTTTCAGCCATTACTACTCACGCTATGGCTTCAAGCGTCTACTCGACGAAGGCCTCGTCTACGACGGAGCCACATACCCCTTCTTCCCCGTGGACTGCTCCTCGGCTTCGGCATGCATGTCCACCGGCACCACCCCATTCTTCAACGGCATTATCGGCGACAGTTGGCTCGACCGCAAGTCGCTGCGGCCTACAAGCAGCGTAGAAGACGGGAAAGGCTACTACTCGGCCGACAAGATTCTCACTAGCACCATTGGCGACGAACTGAAAGTGAGTTCCAACGGCCAAGCCATCGTATACTCGTTTGCCGCCGACAGCAAGTCGGCAATACTTCTCGCCGGCCACGCCGCCGACGGATGCTATTGGATGGATCAGAACGGGGTATGGACAACATCGTCATATTATGAAAAGGCTTTACCCGACTGGGTGAAGACCTACAACGACGGGTTCGGCAAGCAATACCGCAAGCAAAAGAACCGACAGGACAACGACAACGTGGCAGACATGGCACTCGCGGCCATCAGTTCCACCAACATCGGCAAAGACGACGTCTCCGACATAATAAACATAACCTTCACTGCCACCAAGACAGACGGCAAGCCCGTACACAACTGGCAAGAGGAGATGCAAAGCGTGTATCAGCAACTCGACTATACACTCGGCAGACTGATAAACGGCATAGAGAAGCGCATAGATCTCCAGCATGTGCTTTTTGTAGTCACATCCACGGGCTACAACGAGGAGAAGCCTTCCGACCTTTCCAAATACCGGATACCCACAGGCACGTTTTATATCAACCGCACCGCAAGCCTGCTCAATATGTATCTCGGAGCCATATACGGCTCTGGCAGATATGTGGAACAGGAATACGGCAACGAGATATATCTCGACCACCGGCTCATTGAACAGAAGCGCATCTCCATGCCGGAGTTGCTCACGCGCTCCCAGGAGTTTCTCATGCAGAGTGCGGGCGTAGCCGACGTGTACACAAGCGAGAGGCTGCAGTCGGGCAACAGCGACATACAAAAGATACGCGCAGGATACAATCCTATCCTCAGCGGCGACATAATCATCAACGTGGCACCGGGATGGCGGCTGCTCAACGAGAACACTCAACAGACCTCGATGAGCCGCGCGGGCGTGGTGCCATTCCCTATAGTCTTCTTCGGTTACGGCATCAAGCACGAGCGCATAAAAGAGCCCGCTTCGGTTGACCGCATTGCGCCAACTATAGCCAAAACCATCCGCATACGCGCACCAAATGCGTGCAGCGTAGCCCCATTGTTTTAACCGAAAGAGCCTTATCCCGTTCCTTACATCAACGGAAGATGGAGGAATATGAATCTTTGCAGGTTAAAATATACTGATTATCAAATAGTTTTATTAACTTTGCATCCAAATAGAAAAAAGAACAACAAGATATGAACTTCAACAAGTTTTTAAAATCCATCTTTGGCGATAAGTCAAAGCGAGACATGCGCCTCATCCAACCCCTCGTAGAGAAAGTCAAAGAGGTGTCACCAGAGATAGAGAAGCTCACCAATGATGAGCTCCGTGCCAAGAGCAAGGAGATTCAGAAGTATGTACAAGATGCGGCAAAGCCCTATAAAGAGAAGATTGCGGAATTGCGCGCCCAGATTGAAGAAACGCCAATAGACGAGCGCGAACCCATATTCAACGAGATTGACAAGCAGGACAAGGAAATGCTTGAGGAGTTGGAGAAGGCCCTCAACGAGGTCATGCCAACAGCTTTCGCCATTGTAAAGGACACCGCTCGCCGTTTTTCACAAAACGCCGACACCGTGGTTACCGCCACAGACTTCGACCGTGAGCTTGCAGCCAATCCGAAGAACGACTTCATTACCATAGACGGCGACAATGCCATCTACCATAACGAGTGGACTGCCGGCGGAAACAAGATACACTGGGACATGGTGCACTACGACGTGCAGCTCTTCGGCGGTATCGCACTCCACCAAGGCAAGATTGCCGAGATGGCAACGGGTGAAGGTAAGACGCTGGTGGGAACACTGCCCGTATTCCTCAACGCCCTCACCGGCAATGGTGTACACATGGTGACCGTGAACGATTACCTCGCCAAGCGTGACTCTGAGTGGATGGGGCCACTCTACGAGTTCCACGGACTGTCGGTAGACTGTATCGACAAGCACCAGCCCAACTCGCAGAGTCGCCGCAAGGCTTATCAAGCCGACATCACCTTCGGTACAAACAACGAGTTCGGCTTCGACTACCTCCGCGACAACATGGCCCTTTCACCCGACGACCTCGTGCAGCGCCGCCACAACTTTGCCATCGTCGACGAGGTTGACTCAGTGCTCATCGACGACGCACGTACACCTCTTATCATATCCGGTCCTGTGCCAAAGGGCGAGAACCAAATGTTCGAGGAGTATCAGCCTCTCGTGGAAAGACTGTACGAGGTGCAGCGCAAGCAAGCCACTGAGCTGCTTGCCGACGCACGCCAAAAGATAAACGCCGGCCGTAAAGAGACCGACAAGAACAAGGCCCAGCAGTTGCTCGACGAGGGCTTCCTCAGCCTGTATCGCTCGTTCAAGGCACTGCCAAAAAACAAGGCCTTGATCAAGTACCTCTCAGAGGAAGGCATCAAGAGCGGAATGCAGAAGACGGAGGAAATATATATGGAGAACAACAACCGCCGCATGCCGGAGGCTGTAGAGCCATTGTATTTCGTTGTAGACGAGAAGATGAACTCGGCCGACCTTACCGACAAGGGTGTCGACTGGCTCGCTAACCAAGTTCACGACAAGAACCTCTTCGTGTTGCCCGACATCGCTTCAGAGCTCTCCGCATTGGAGAATGAGACTAATCTGAGCGACCAAGAACGTCTCGACAAGAAGGACAGCTTGCTCCAGCACTTTGCTGTACAGAGCGAGCGCGTTCACACATTGCAGCAACTGCTCAAGGCCTATACCATGTTCAACAAGGACGACGAGTATGTGGTCATCGACGGCGAGGTTAAGATCGTAGACGAGCAGACCGGCCGTATCATGGAAGGCCGCCGCTGGAGCGACGGACTGCACCAGGCTGTCGAGGCAAAGGAGCATGTGAAGGTGGAGGCTGCAACACAGACCTTCGCTACCATCACACTGCAGAACTACTTCCGCATGTACCACAAACTCGCCGGCATGACAGGTACTGCATCAACAGAGGCCGGAGAGTTCTGGGACATCTATAAACTCGATGTGGTCGAGATTCCTACCAACAGGCCAATAGCACGCAAAGACCTTGAGGATCGCGTTTACAAAACCCAAAGAGAGAAATACGCTGCAGTGATCGAGGAAGTCGAGGAGATGCGCGTAAGCGGACGTCCTTGCCTCGTAGGTACCACTTCGGTGGAGATTTCAGAGTTGCTGTCAAGGATGCTGACCATGCGCAAGATTCCTCACCACGTGCTCAACGCCAAGTTGCACCAGAAAGAGGCTCTCATTGTCGCCGAGGCTGGCAAGAGCACTATGGGCCAAGTATACATCGTCTCAGACGGTAAGGCATTCACCGACAAGCCTTCAGCTGTTCGCTATCAGCAGTCGCTCATCAACGACGCTAACGAGCAAAAGAAAAAGTCGGATCCAGAGCTCGCAGGCAAGAGCGCAGAAAGCCTCATCCACAATGAGGAAAGATTGCTTGGTGCCGTGACAATTGCAACCAACATGGCAGGTCGTGGTACTGATATCAAACTTACATCAGAAGTGAAGAATGCAGGCGGTCTTGCAATCATCGGCACAACACGTCATGAAAGCCGCCGCGTTGACCGTCAGCTCCGTGGCCGTGCAGGACGTCAGGGTGACCCGGGCTCATCAGTATTCTATGTTTCACTCGAAGACGAGCTCATGCGTAAATTCGGATCCGAGCGTATCGCAAAAGTCATGGACCGTCTCGGCTTTGAAGATGGCGAACGCATTGAAAGCCCGATGATTTCAAAGAGCATCGAGCGCGCTCAAAAGAAAGTTGAGGAAAACAACTTCGGCATACGCAAGAACCTTCTCGAATATGATGACGTGATGAACAAGCAACGTACCGTTATCTACGAGAAGCGCCGCCACGCCCTCATGGGTGAGCGTATCGGCATGGACATCACCAATGTCATTTGGGACCGCGTGGTAAGCATCATTGAGAAAAACGATTACGAAGGATGCAAGGAGCAATTCATGCAGATTCTCGCCATGGAAGTGCCTTTCACCGCAGAGGAATTAGAGAACACCCAGCGCGGTGATCTCGAGGAGCGTGCATTCCAGGATGCGATGGCAGCCTTCAAGCGCAAGACCGACCGCATACAGTCTGACGCTTACCCAGTTATCAAGGACGTATACGAGAACCAGGGCAACATATACCAGTTCATTCTCATACCTATCACAGATGGCCGTCACGTCGTACAGTTGCGTGTCAACCTCAAAGAAGCCTACGAGACAGAGGGCAAGAACATCGTGAAAGAGTTTGAGAAGTTCGTTGTGCTCCACATCATCGACGACGATTGGAAGGAGAACCTCCGCCAACTCGACGAGTTGCGCCATTCTGTTCAGAACGCCTCTTACGAGCAGAAAGATCCACTCCTCGTCTTCAAGCTGGAGAGCGCCAAGCTATGGGACTCCATGATCGATGACATGAACAACCGCATTGCATCATTCCTCACACGCGGCCAGATACCAATGCAGCAAGCTCCCGTGCAGGAGGCAAAGACCGTTGAGCACCAGCAGAGATACAATGAGCAAAAGGTGAACCTCGACGAGCAGGAAGAGGCTCAGCGTCGCGCAGCAATGCAAGACACTCGCGAAAATGCCGCACAGCAAGAAAAGCAAGAACCTATTGTCCGCGAAAAGATGCCACGGCCAAATGACCCATGCCCATGCGGAAGCGGCAAAAAGTTCAAGAACTGCCACGGAAAAGGATTGTAAAAAACAACTATTTCACTAAGATAAGCTACGGGCCTTGTCTGTTTCAGACAAGGCCCGTACTTTTTTTAATTAGTTGCAAGAAAAAATGATGATATATCAAGGAAAAACCGTAATTTTGCACCATAATTATACTCAATTGATTAGTTAATCAAGTAAAGCAGAACAATAGCACATTGATAGAGAAACACATCGTACTGGAAGACATAGACCCCGTTACATTTTATGGGGTTAACAACGGCCATCTGCAAATGATCAAGTCGCTATACCCCAAGACCCGCATAATGGCAAGGGGGAACGTGCTGCGAGTGCTCGGTGACGAGGAAGACATGGCAAAGGTGGAAGAGGACATCGAAAACATGCGGAAGCATGTCCTTAAATACAACACCATCAGCGAAGAAGCCATTCTCGACATAGCCAAAGGACATAAGACAAAGGAAGAGGCCACAAAAGACGCCTTGGTTTACAGCATCTCGGGGAAACCGATTAAAAGCCGCTCAGAGAACCAGCAACAGCTTGTGGACGCCTTCGAAAAAGACGACATGATTTTCGCCGTGGGACCAGCGGGAACGGGAAAGACTTATCTGAGCATAGCCCTTGCGGTGAGAGCACTGAAAAACAAGGACATAAAGAAGATAATACTTAGCCGCCCGGCAGTGGAAGCCGGAGAAAAGCTCGGATTCCTTCCTGGCGACATGAAGGACAAGATAGACCCGTATCTCCAGCCTCTCTACGATGCGCTTGAGGACATGATTCCCACCGTCAAGCTTCAAGACATGATGGAGAAGCACGTCATACAGATAGCCCCGTTGGCGTTTATGCGCGGCCGCACGCTTTCCGACGCAGTGGTCATCCTCGACGAGGCACAAAACACCACACCAGCACAGATAAGGATGTTCCTGACCCGAATGGGATGGAACACGAAGATGATCATAACTGGCGACATGACACAGATTGACCTTCCAAAACAGCAAAAGAGCGGCCTTAAGGAAGCCTTACATATACTGGAAGGAATTGAGGGGATATCCATCATTAACCTCAACCAAAAAGACATTGTGAGACACAAGCTCGTGACAAGAATAGTAAATGCCTACGATGCCTACGACAAGAAAACAGCTTCGCTAAAATCAAATAATACTCAAAATGAAAGCATTGACAAGGACTGATTTCCATTTCGATGGACAGAAGAGTGTTTACGTTGGTAAAGTTCGTGATGTTTACAACATCAATGACGACCTCATCGTAATGGTGGCTACCGACCGCATCTCGGCATTCGACGTAGTGTTGCCCAAGGGCATCCCATTCAAAGGCCAGATGCTAAACCAGATAGCCTCTAAGTTTCTTGACCTCACCACAGACATTTGCCCCAACTGGAAGCTCGCTACACCTGACCCGATGGTAACCGTGGGTCTGAAATGCGAAGGTTTCCGGGTTGAGATGATTATCCGCGGCATCCTCACAGGCTCAGCATGGCGCGAGTACAAAAACGGCTGCCGTGAGATTTGCGGCGTGAAGTTGCCTGACGGCATGCACGAGAACGAACGTTTCCCTGAGCCAATCATCACTCCGACAACAAAAGCTGACGAGGGTCACGACATGAACATCTCAAAGGAAGAGATCATCAAGCAAGGCATCGTGTCGGCAGAGGATTATGCTGTCATAGAGGACTGGACACGCAAGCTCTTTGCACGTGGACAAGAAATTGCCGCCAAGCAAGGTCTCATCCTTGTAGACACCAAGTATGAGTTTGGCAAGCGCAACGGCCAGATCTACCTCATCGACGAGATTCACACACCGGACTCAAGCCGCTATTTCTACGCCGAAGGCTATGAGGAGCGCTTTGCAAAGGGCGAGCCACAGAAGCAGCTTTCAAAGGAGTTCGTTCGCCAATGGCTCATTGAGCACGACTTCATGAACCAGCCTGGCCAGACTATGCCTGAAATTACAGACGAATATGCCGAGAGCGTATCAGAAAGATACATCGAGCTCTACGAGCATATCACAGGTGAGAAATTCGACAAGGCTGCCGAGGAAGGCGACATTGCGGCAAGAATAGAGAACAACGTGAAAGCCTGGCTTGCCACAAGATAATAAATGTACGAACAGGAAAAGATAAAACCCTACGACAAACAAGGGGAAAAGGGAAAATTGGTGGAAGCGATGTTCGACAACATCGCTCCCACTTATGACACGCTCAACCATCGCCTGTCGTGGGACATAGACAAGGGCTGGCGCAAGAAAGCAATCAAACTACTTGCTCCATTCAATCCCAAGTCTATCCTCGACATTGCCACAGGCACCGGCGACTTCGCTATTCTCGCAGCTCAAACACTTAAGCCCGACATGCTGATAGGAGCCGACATCTCTGAAGGCATGATGGAAATAGGAAGGCAGAAAGTGGAAAAAGCGGGATTGAAAAACGTTGTGTCGTTCAGGAAGGAAGACTGCATGGCCATGTCTTTTGAAGACAACACATTCGATGCGGTGACGGCTGCCTTTGGCATACGCAACTTCCAAGATCTCGACAAAGGACTGAAGGAAATGTGCAGAGTTCTCAAAAAAGGCGGACACTTGAGCATCGCCGAACTCACCACTCCGGTCTCATTTCCCATGAGACAATTATTCCACATCTATTCTCACTCCATCCTTCCCATTTACGGCAGGCTTATAAGCAAAGACCAAAGCGCATACAGCTATCTCACAGCTACCATTGAGGCTTTTCCTCAAGGGGAGCGAATGATGGAAATTCTAAAGAGGGCTGGTTTCAGCAAGGTGAGTTTCCGAAGGTTGACTTTTGGCATTTGCACCATCTATTTTGCCGAAAAATAAGCACAATCTACACGACAAACACTCTTCAACACATGGACAAATACGGACTGATAGGCTATCCACTGGTGCACTCGTTCTCAATAAGCTATTTCAATGAGAAATTCCAAAATGAGAACATTGATGCCATTTACAAGAATTTCGAGATTCCTTCTATTGAACAATTGACAGAAGTCCTCGACACCAACCCTGAGCTTCGCGGACTTAACGTCACTATCCCATACAAGGAAAAAGTAATAAGCTACCTCGACAGCCTCAGTCCGGAGGCAAGCGAGATAGGAGCGGTCAACGTCATCAAAGTAGAACACAAAGGCAGGAAAACCGTCTTGAAAGGCTACAACAGCGATGTCATAGGATTCACACGCAGTATCGAGCCTTTGCTTGAGCCCTTCCACAAGAAGGCTTTGGTCTTAGGAACCGGAGGAGCGTCGAAAGCCATTGAGTACGGCCTGAAGTCGTTGAAGCTGGAGACATTGAAAGTCAGCCGTACTGGTAAAGGCGGAGCCATAAAGTATGATGACTTGACGCCTGAGATGATAAAAGAATATAATGTCATCGTCAACTGTACTCCATGCGGAATGTTCCCTCACAGCGACGAGTGTCCAGCCTTGCCTTATGATGCGATGGACAGCCACACCCTACTCTACGACCTCATCTACAATCCCGACGAGACCCTTTTCCTCAGCAAGGGAAAAGCAAAAGGAGCTGTCGTGAAAAACGGATTGGAGATGCTGTTACTCCAAGCTTTTGTAAGCTGGGAAATTTGGAATAAATAATAAAAGATATGAACAATAGATACATGATGCGCGGTGTCTCCGCCGCAAAGGAAGATGTTCACAACGCCATAAAGAACATCGACAAGGGTATTTTCCCACAGGCTTTCTGCAAAATAATCCCCGACACGCTCGGTGGAGATCCTGACTATTGCAACATTATGCACGCCGACGGAGCCGGTACAAAATCTTCGTTGGCTTATATGTACTGGAAAGAGACTGGCGACCTGAGCGTTTGGAAAGGCATCGCCCAGGACGCCATAGTGATGAACACCGACGACTTGCTTTGCGTGGGCGCCGTGGACAACATCCTCGTCTCTTCTACTATAGGAAGAAACAAGATGCTTGTGCCAGGCGAAGTAATTTCAGCCGTCATCAACGGAACTGATGAGTTTCTCGCACAACTGCGTGAGATGGGTATCGGCATTTACCCAACAGGTGGCGAAACTGCCGATGTAGGCGACCTCGTGAGGACAATCATCGTCGACTCAACCGTCACTTGCCGAATGAAGCGAAGCGATGTGATAAACAATGCCAACATTCAACCGGGCGATGTCATCGTAGGCTTGAGCTCCACAGGCCAAGCCACCTACGAAGACCGCTATAACGGAGGAATGGGCAGCAACGGCCTGACAAGCGCACGCCACGATGTCTTCGCCAAGTACCTTGCCGAGAAATACCCTGAGAGCTTCGACCACGATGTGCCCAATGACCTTGTATACAGCGGAAAGTACCGCCTCACCGACAAGATCGACGGTCTCGACGTGGATGCCGGCCAGCTCGTGCTCTCACCGACACGCACCTATGCTCCAGTGATAAGAAGAATCATTGACGAAATGCGCCCGGAGATTCACGGAATGGTTCACTGCACTGGCGGAGCGCAGACAAAGGTTCTGCATTTCGTAAACGACAACTGCCGCGTGGTGAAGGACAACATGTTCCCAATACCACCATTGTTCAAGATTATCCACGACTGCTCCGGCACCGACTGGAAAGAGATGTACCAAGTGTTCAACATGGGTCACCGCATGGAGATTTATGTCCGTCCGGAGGTTGCCGACAAGGTTATCGCAATAAGCCAACAGTTCAATATCGACGCTCAAGTCATCGGTCACATCGAGGAAGGCAAACGCTCATTGACCATAAAATCGGAATACGGAGAGTTCAACTATTAATGGAATAAGAAAAGGCACTAATGGCTGAAAATAACACGATACTGCAAAAGCTTGAAGGTCTCGAGGCACGCTACGAGGAGGTTTCTACACTGATAACCGACCCAGAAGTCATAGCCGACCAAAACCGATATGTCAAGTTGACCAAAGAATACAAGGACCTCGGCGACATCATGGATGCCCGCAAGCGATACATTGCCTGCCTCAATGCCATAATGGAGTCGAAAGACATCATTGTAAACGAGAGCGACCCCGACATGAAGGCAATGGCAAGAGAAGAGCTGCAAGACAACGAAGCTTTGCAACCCAAACTGGAAGAGGAAATCAAGCTGCTGCTCGTGCCCAAAGACCCGGAGGACGCCAAGAACGTACAGATGGAGATCCGTGCGGGTACAGGCGGCGATGAGGCTGCTCTGTTCGCCGGAGACCTCTTCAACATGTACAAGCGCTTTTGCGACTCCAAGGGCTGGAGCGTCAGCGTAACCTCGTTCAACGAAGGTGCAGCAGGAGGCTATAAGGAAATAGACTTCGCCGTGAGTGGCGACAACGTTTACGGCACTCTGAAATATGAGTCGGGCGTTCACCGTGTCCAGCGCGTGCCTGCCACTGAAACCCAAGGCCGTATGCATACCAGCGCAGCAACAGTGGCCGTATTGCCAGAGGCTGAGAAGTTTGAAGTGCACATCGAAGAGGGCAGGATAAAGTGGGACACATTCCGTTCAAGCGGCGCCGGTGGCCAGAATGTCAACAAGGTGAGTTCCGGTGTGCGCTTGCGCTATCCATGGAAAAACCCCGAGACCGGAGAGGAAGAAGAAATTCTCATCGAATGTACGGAGACGCGCGACCAGCCAAAGAACAAGGAGCGTGCGTTAAGCCGTCTCTACACATTCGTCTACGACCGTGAGCACGCCAAATATGTCGGTGACATTCAAAACCGACGCAAATCACTTGTCTCAACGGGTGACCGCTCAGCAAAGATCCGCACCTACAACTATCCACAGGGAAGAGTCACCGACCACCGTATAGGATATACCATCCACGACCTGCAAGGCTTCGTCAATGGCAACATCCAGGACATGATCGACCATCTCACGGTGGCGGAGAACGCGGAGAAGCTCAAGGAGAACGAACTGTAAGGCAACATACCCTTTGGCAGATGGCAAGATTCTGGACGCGAAAGAAAGAGGATTATTCCAAAGACGAAAAGACCATGCAGTGCGAGGATTTTTTCGCCAGGCTCACCAATCTCAAGAAAGATGACGCCATGGAGAATCCCAACACGGAAAACAACAAATAATCATACAACACAATTCATCTTACTATGGACAGACAACAACTTGTCAAGGAGATTTTCACGAAGAAGACATTTCTCTGCGTAGGTCTCGACACTGACATCAACAAGATACCCGACTTCCTGAAGAACGACAAGGATGCCATTTTTGAGTTCAACAAGGCAATCATTGATGCCACAGCACCTTATTGCGTTGCATACAAGCCAAACTTGGCTTTCTATGAGTGCTATGGCATCGATGGCATCAGGGCTTTGGAGAAGACCATAAGCTACTTACGCGGGGCATATCCCAACCACTTCATCATTGCAGACGCCAAGCGTGGCGACATCGGCAATACCTCCGCCATGTACGCCAAGTCCTTCTTCGAGGGCTTTAATGTCGATGCTCTTACCGTAGCTCCTTATATGGGAGAAGACAGCATCACCCCTTTCCTCGAATACAAGGATAAATGGGTCATCGTGCTCGCCTTGACAAGCAACAAGGGCAGCCACGACTTCCAGCTTACCGAGGACGGCGACGGCGAGCCTCTCTTCGAGAAGGTTATACGCAAGACCCAGCAATGGGGCACTGAGGAAAACATGATGTACGTGGTTGGTGCGACACAAGGCAAAATGTTCAGCGACATTCGCCGTGTAGCCCCCAACAGCTTCCTTCTCGTCCCCGGCGTCGGCGCCCAGGGCGGAAGTCTGCAAGAAGTGTGCAAGTATGGCATAATCAAGGATTGCGGACTGCTCGTCAATTCCAGCCGTGGAATCATCTATGCAGGCCACGACGAAAATTTCGCCAGCGTGGCAAGGGAAAAGGCGAAAGAGCTGCAGCAGCAAATGCAAGCAGAACTTGAAAAGCTCTGATTATCATTACAACAACTGACCATCCCCCACAGTTGTTTTCTTACTGGTTATATTCTCAAACGGCGTGTAAGTGTGCAACTACACGCCGTTTGTGTTATAAAAAACACAAATATTCAGCTTATCATCCGACAGTTAGAAAATAATTCATTATTTTTGCAGAAACATTTCAAAACAACCACAACATGGAATTCTCTGCAAAACAGATAGCCCAGTTTATTCAGGGAAGAGTAGAAGGCGACGAAAACGCCACAGTGCATACTTTCGCCAAGATTGAGGAAGGCGTACCAGGCTCCATCTCTTTCCTCGCAAACCCGAAATATATCCAATATATCTATAATACCAAGGCAAGCATTGTCCTTGTCGACGACAGTCTCGCCTTTGAGCATCCTGTCGAGACCACGCTCATCAGAGTGAAGAACGCCCGCGACTGCGTGGCAAAGCTGCTGCAGCTCTATGCCGCAAGTGCTCCCAAGAAAAAGGGCATTGACCCTCTCGCATTTGTTTCTCCGAAAGCCAAGATTGGCGAAGACTGCTACATAGGGGCTTTCGCCTATATCGCCGATGGCGTCGAGATTGGTGACGGCTGCCAGATATATCCCAACGTCACCATCATGGATGGTGTCAAGGTTGGAGACGGCTGTCTTTTCTACCCCCACGTGAGCATCTATCACGGATGCCGCATCGGCAGCAATGTAGTGCTGCATTCTGGTGCAGTCATTGGTGCCGACGGTTTCGGCTTCGCTCCGAATCCCGAGACCAACCAATACGACAAAATCCCTCAGATTGGCATCGTTACCATTGAAGACGATGTTGAGATAGGCGCCAACACGTGCGTGGACCGCTCGACCATGGGCACAACCATCATAAGGAAAGGCGTGAAACTCGACAACCTCGTGCAGATAGCCCACAACACCGACATAGGCGAGAACACAGTGATGTCGTCGCAGGTTGGCGTAGCCGGCTCTACCAAAGTGGGCCAGTGGTGCATGTTCGGAGGACAAGTAGGCGTATCGGGCCACATCACCATAGGCGACCGCGTGATGCTTGGAGCACAGTCGGGAGCACCTTCGTCTATCAAGAGCAACCAGTCGCTTATCGGCACACCGCCTGTGGGCAAGATGGCTTTCTTCCGCGGCCACGCCATGATGAGCAAGTTGCCCGACCTTTACAGACAGCTCAACGAACTGCAGAAAGAGGTTGCAGAATTAAAGAACTCTAAGAAATAAAACATATGGACGCTGAAAAACAAAAAACGCTGGGCGGAAGTTTCTCTCTTTTCGGCAAAGGCTTGCACACCGGACTGAGCCTTACCGTTACATTCAACCCTGCGCCAGAGAACACGGGATACAAGATACAGCGAATAGACCTCGAAGGCCAACCGATCATTGAGGCCATTGCCGAGAATGTAGTCGCCACCAACCGTGGCACAGTGCTTCAGAAAGGCGAGGCGAGAGTCTCTACCGTGGAGCATGGCATGTCGGCACTTTATGCCCTTGGAATAGACAACTGCCTCATACAGGTCAACGGTCCCGAATTCCCCATTCTCGACGGTGCCGCCGACATGTATGTTGAGCAGATCAAGAAAGTGGGCATAGTTGACCAGAACGCGCCCAAAGACTATTATATCATCCGCAAGAAGATTGAGGTCAGAGACAAGGACAACGAGTCGGTGATAACCATCCTCCCCGACGAGGACTTCTCCATAACAGCGATGTGCTCGTTCAACTCGAAGTTTATCAGCTCACAGTTTGCCACTCTCGACAGCATCGAAAAATATGCTACCGAAATAGCACCGGCGCGAACCTTCGTCTTCGTACGCGACATCGTGCCCCTGCTCGAGGCCAACCTCATAAAAGGCGGCGACCTCGACAACGCCATAGTCATCTATGAGCAACAGGTGGATCAGGCTAAGCTCGACAAGCTTGCAGACCTTCTCCACGTGCAACATATCGACGCTTCCAAAATCGGGTACATCCAGCACCGACAGTTGCAGTGGGACAACGAATGCACACGCCACAAGCTCCTCGACATCATAGGCGACATGGCCTTGATCGGCAAGCCTATCAAGGGCCGCATCATCGCCACACGCCCGGGCCACACTATAAACAACAAGTTTGCAAGGCTCATGCGCAAGGAGATTCGCAAGCACGAGGTGCAGGCTCCGATATACGACCCCAACGAGAAGCCCCTCATGGACAACATCCGCATTCGCCAGCTCTTGCCCCACCGCTATCCCATGCAGCTCGTCGACAAGGTCGTAGCAATGGGAGCAAACTCTATCGTCGGCGTGAAAAACATCACGGCCAACGAGCCGTTCTTCCAAGGACATTTCCCACAGGAACCTGTCATGCCAGGTGTACTGCAGGTTGAGGCCATGGCCCAATGCGGAGGTCTGCTTGTGCTCAGCCAACTCCAGGATCCGGAGAAATGGTCAACTTATTTCCTGAAAATCGACAACGTGAAATTCAGGCAGAAAGTTGTTCCCGGCGACACGCTTCTCTTCCGCGTGGAGCTCCTCGGTCCTGTGCGCCACGGCATCAGCACCATGAAAGGCTACATTTTCGTAGGCGACAACGTGGTGTCTGAGGCAACATTCACGGCACAAATAACGAAGAACGAAGAGTGAAGAGTGAAGAGTGAAGAGTGAAGAATCTCTGAACGAAGACTTTTATTTATCAAATAGAATAAACCATGAATCAGATAAGCCCATTGGCATTCGTTGATCCGGATGCGAAACTTGGAGACAACAACATTATCGGCCCGTTCTGCTTTATCGACAAAAACACTGTCATTGGCGACAACAACGTGCTGCACAACGGCGTGACCGTCAACTTTGGCGCACGCATAGGCAACAACAACGAAGTGTTCCCCGGAGCAAGCCTTTCTACCAAGCCACAGGACTTGAAGTTCAAGGGTGAGGAAACCCTGTGCCTTATCGGCGACGGCAACAGCATCCGCGAGAACGTAACCATCTCTCGCGGCACGGCTTCAAAGGGAAAGACCGTGGTGGGCAACAACAACCTCCTCATGGAGAACATGCACGTAGCCCACGACTGTGTAATTGGCAGCAAGTGCATCATCGGCAACTCAACAAAGTTTGCCGGCGAGGTGACCGTCGACGACAACGCCATCGTCTCAGCCGTCGTGCTCTGCCACCAGTTCTGCAAAATTGGCGGATACGTGATGATCCAAGGCGGATGCCGCTTCAGCCAGGACATTCCGCCATACGTAATTGCCGGCAAGGAGCCTACAAGATATTGCGGAATCAACCTCGTTGGTCTGCGCCGTCACGGGTTCAGCAACGAACTGATCGACCATATCCACAATGCCTACCGTCTCATCTACAGCGAGGGCATTATTGCTGACGGACTGAAGAAGGTGCAGAGCGAGTTGCAGGTGACACCTGAGATTCAGTACATCATCGACTTCATCTCAACGTCTAAACGAGGCATCATCAGATAATCTTGAATACACTGTTTGTTCTTCTCGGCCCAACGGGTGTGGGCAAGAGCGAGGCCGCGCTGACCATAGCCAGGCACCTCGGCTCACCAGTAATCAATGCCGACTCACGGCAGATATATGCGGAGATACCAATAGGTACCGCCGCCCCTACCCCACGGCAACAGGAAGAAGCAAGACATTATTTCGTCGGCAACCACCACGTCGACGATTATTATAGCGCGTCGCTCTACGAGGAAGACTGTCTCTCCCTCGTGGAGCGGCTTTTTTGTGGCAAAGAAGATGGCACATGCCATGAGAACCTTCTTCTCGCGGGCGGAAGCATGATGTATATAGATGCGGTATGCAAGGGCATAGACGACATCCCGACCATCAACGACGAGACACGCCTATGGATGAAGCAACGTCTCGAAAGCGAGGGACTTGAAGCTCTCGTAGAGGAGTTGCACAAGATAGACCCGGAATATTGGGCCATTGTGGACAAGAACAATCCGCGCCGCGTCATCCACGCCCTGGAAATATGCCACCAGTCGGGCCGCACCTATACCTCTTTCCGCAAAGGCAACATAAAGCAACGGCCTTTCCGCATCGTCAAGATAGGGCTCAACCGTCCGCGCGAGGAGATGTACGAGCGCATCAACGCACGCGTCCTACAAATGGTCGGCGAGGGTCTCATCGACGAAGCTCTGTCTGTTTACGACAAGCGCTCG
>CAZXGQ010000008.1:39983-48121 GCA_964640415.1 uncultured Prevotella sp. | reverse complement strand
GGGCAGATCTATATGCAGCTCAACGACTCTGTGACCCTTGTCGACAAGGATTACAAGCAGTGGCCTTTTGACGGCACCGACAAGAAGGAGGTACGTGCGCTTGTGTCAGTTATATATGCCGACGATAACGAGACTGCGCTTCAACGTTCCGTCCACATTGTCAGCCCGTTCGATACCATCCGCACAAAGCCGATGTCTCCAATTGTCAGCGACATTGAGAAAACCTATGGCGATGATCCTGTGGAGATTGTAGACAGTTGGAAGACTGTGTGCGAGGACGGCTACCTGACCCTCCACTTCCGCACCTATTTCGGTGGCATGAACATTCATACGCTCCGGTTGGTGCGCATGAACGACGGCTCGCTCCGCCTCTTCCACGATGCCAACGGTGACGCCAAGGGCACGGTGAGCGACGGCATCATCGCTTTCAGGCTTAACGATGTTCCAAAGCCAGAAGACGGCAGCAAATACGAGAACATCACGCTGAAGTGGACTTCGTTCTCGGGCGAGAAGAGTCATACCTTCAAGTACAAGTATCGCGAATGAGCAACGAGCAGCACATCCTACAACTGTTCGCGCGGGGTGATTCCCGTGCGATGGATGTGCTGTACGCTGAATTTGCCGACTATCTTACAGGCGTCTGCCTAAGGTACGTGCCCCAGCCCGACGACATGCGCGACGTGTTGCAAGAGGCTTTGATAAAGATTTTTTCTTCTGTCGGCAGCTTCTGCTATCGTGGCGAAGGGTCCCTGAAAGCCTGGCTTGCCCGTGTGGTAATCAACGAGGCCTTGATGTTTCTCCGAAACAAAAAGAAGATGATGCTCGTTGACAGCGAGCGCGATATTCCTGACACGCCCGAGGACCCGCCCGACACGTCGGGCCTAACGGCCGAGATGGTTGATGAGGCATTGCGGCAACTGCCCGACGGCTACAGGGCTGTATTCAACCTCTATGCCGTAGAGGGCAGGAGCCACAAGGAGATAGCCGGGTTGCTGGGCATCAAGCCCGACACCTCGGCTTCACAATACCACAGGGCCAAGGCGATGTTGGCAAGGATACTTGGAAAGAGAAAGGAGGAAACACAATGAACGAAGACTGGACCAAAGACATACAACGGCTCATGGCCGACCGTCAGGTCAAGGCACCCGACGGTCTTCTTGAAGAGGTGAAGAAGCAACTCGCCTCTGCTGCGCCCGTTGCCCCAAGCAAACCGGTTCAGCCTGTGCGAAAAGTGGCGATGTGGCGTTATCGCTGGCTTGCTGCTGCCGCAGTTGTGGCAGTCGTCGCCGTTCCTGTGACGTGGCTGATGCTCAAGGTCGACGACTCGCCGCATGTGGTCGCCGTGTCGCGAGCCGTTCATCAATCGGCAGGTCGTGCCGAAGCAATGTCAGCGCTTCATGCGGACAATAAGCCCGCCCTTGGCGCCTTCGCTGCCGGACAAGAGGTAGCCATGCTCTCAAAGCATGATCAAGTGCCAAGCCGTGGACAATTGACAGACGAGACACAAGGTGCGCCTGACGGCAATAAGCAAACCATTGGTGAGGCGAAAGAGGAGCCGCTGGGCCAAACCGCACCTGCGGCATCCAACGATGAAAAGGGACGTTCTGCATCGGAGTTGCCCGTGAAGAACAAGCCGAAGAATCCCAAAGACCGCAACACCAATCAGTATCAACCCGAGGCTGGCTACACTCGTCATCGCTCCGCGTCAACATCCTCACCGCTTACCGTCACCGCTTGTTATTGTGGCGCGTTTAGCGGCAATGGCTTGGCAGCGGATATATGCAGCGATATGGCAAGTGGTTACTATTCCGACGAGATGCCTTTTGGCACTTTCCCTGTCGAACTTGGCAAGGCCAATCTCTTGATGGTCAAACAGCCCGAGAGAAAAGCCCACCATGCGCAGCCGATAAAGGTTGGCGTCAGCGTAGGCTACAGGCTTTCAAGCCGCTGGGCTGTCAACACGGGTGTCACCTACAGTTACCTTTCTTCCAATTTCACCGAGAACGACAACGTGGTGGAACATCAGAAGCTTCACTATGTCGGCGTTCCGCTCACGGCAAGCTACAGCTTCCTGCGCACAAGGCATGCCGAGGTGTATGTCACAGCCGGCGGTGAGGTGGAAAAACTTGTGAAGGGCTCTGGCGGAATAGACGGTTTCGACCAAGAAAAGCTCACCGAGAAACGGCCGCAATGGTCGCTGAAAGCAGCTGTGGGCGGAGCCTACCGCTTCACTCCGTCGCTTAGCCTTTATGCCGAGCCGGGACTGACCCACTACTTCGACAACCACTCGTCGATAGACAACGTGTACAAGGACAAGCCGACGAGTTTCAGCCTGAACGTAGGATTGAGATTCAACGTAAAGTGAGCGGAATGATTCCGTTCGTGCAGTTAATGCAGTGTGAGCGGAAAAAACTTTCCCGCCCACACTTTATACATCGAAGAAAAGCAGTACCTTTGCAGCATTATGGTACTGAATTACATTTGGATAGCTTTTTTCCTGGTTTCTTTCATTTTTGCCGTTGTGCAGCTTTTGATGGGCGACACGACTATCTTCCAAAAGATAGTCGACTCCACTTTCGACACTTCAAAGACCGCCTTTGAGACATCACTCGGACTTACCGGTGTGCTTGCCCTTTGGCTTGGCATTATGAAGATAGGCGAAAAGGCAGGCGCCGTCAATTTGTTGGCGCGAATGCTAAGCCCTGTCTTCTCACGCCTTTTCCCCGGCATTCCCAAGAACCATCCGGCTATGGGCTCCATCTTCATGAACGTGGCTTCCAACATGCTTGGCCTCGACAATGCCGCCACGCCAACCGGTCTCAAGGCCATGCAGCAGTTGCAGGAGCTTAACCCGAAGAAAGACACCGCCACCAACCCGATGATAATGTTCCTCGTGCTCAACACGTCGGGCCTTACCATCATACCGACCACCATCCTGGCCTTCCGCTCCAGTTACGGTGCGGCGCAACCCACCGACGTATTCATCCCGATACTCCTTTCCACCACCGTAGCCACACTCTGCGGTGTCATCATCACTTGCCTTTTCCAACGCACCAATATCCTGAAGCCCGCCATGCTTGCCATGTTCGTGGGCTTCTGTGCGTTTGTGGGCATCATCATCGCAGCTTTCGGCTATATGGACAAGGACACCATGGCAACGGTGACATCCGTTGGCGGCAATGTAATCCTTTTGTCGGTGATAGTGGCGTTCATCGTGGGCGGTCTTATCAGAAAAATCAACGTTTACGACGCTTTCATCGAGGGAGCCAAGGAAGGTTTCCAGACAGCCGTGCGCATCATACCGTATCTTGTGGCCATCCTCGTTGCCGTGGGCGTGTTCCGCGCTTCGGGTGCCATGGACATGGTCATCAACGGCATATCGTGGTGTGCCGAACGGTGCGGGCTCAGCACCGATTTCGTGGGCGGTCTGCCCACAGCGTTCATGAAGCCACTGTCTGGAAGCGGTGCGCGCGGAATGATGCTTGAGGCCATGAAGACCTATGGTCCCGACTCCTTCGTGGGCAGGCTGTCGTGCATTTTGCAAGGTTCCACCGACACCACGTTCTATATTCTTGCGGTCTATTTCGGCTCGGTGAACATCAAGTATACACGCCACGCCGTGGCATGCGGACTCCTGGCCGACCTGATAGGCACCATAGCCGCTATCGTCATAGCCTACATTTTCTTCGGATAATAAACACATTCTTTTCGGATATATGGCAAATCTCAAATCACTCCTCAAGGAAACCGCCATCTACGGCTTGAGCTCCATCGCCGCCCGTTTCATCGGCTATCTGCTCGTGCCCATAGAGACGGCCAAGTTCAATGCGGCCGGTGGGCAGTATGGCATCATCACCAACATATATGCCTATATCGCCCTTCTCATCATCATCCTCACCTATGGCATGGAGACCACGTTCTTCAGGTTCATGAACCGGCAGGGCGAGAATCCCGAGAAGGTCTATGCCACCACGCTGCGCATGGTAGCCACCACGTCGCTGGTGTTCGTACTCCTGTTGTGGGCGTTCCTGCACCCGGTAGCAGGAGCCATAGGCTACCCCGACCATCCCGAGTTCATCATGATCATGGGCACCTGCGTGGCCGTCGACGCCTTTACTGCCATCCCTTTCGCTTATCTTCGATTGCAGCACAAGGCGCTGAAGTTTGCCTTGCTGAAGATGGTGAGCATCCTCGTCAACCTCGTCGGCGTGAGCCTCTATCTCATCGTGCTGCCCAATATGCACGTCAACTTCCTCGGAATCTACGATGCCAACTTCAGCCTCGAAGTGGTGTGGATATTCTGGATAGAACTCTCCGGCTCAATCCTCACACTTGTGCTTCTCGCCAAAGAGATGAAAGGCTTCAGAAATCCTTTCGACAAGGCCACTTGCAAGCGCATGCTCTCCTACACGTGGCCACTCCTCGTCATGGGTCTCGCCGGCCAGCTCAACCAGTGCGCTTCGCAGATAATCTTCCCCTACGCCTTCGACGGCAACGCCGACGAGGCGCGAGTCCAGCTCGGCATATACGGTGCGTGTATAAAGATAGCCATGATCATGGTCATGATAACCCAGGCCTTCCGCTATGCCTACGAACCGTTTGTCTTCGGCCAGTCGAAGGAGAAAAACAGCAAGGAGACCTACGCCAAGGTCATGAAATACTATGTCATATTCACGCTTCTGGCCTTCCTTTGCGTCGTCGGCTATATGGACATCATACGTTACATCGTAGGAAAGAGCTATTGGGAAGGCCTGGAGATAGTGCCCATAGTGATGGCGGCGGAGATAATGTTCGGCGTGTTCTTCAACCTCAGCTTCTGGTATAAGCTCATCGACAAGACCATCTGGGGAGCCTATTTCTCAGGCATAGGCGCAGTGGTGCTCATCGCCGTTGACGTGATTTTCATTCCGCGCTTCAGCTATTGGGCGTGCGCATGGGCAGGCTTCGTGAGCTATACGGTCAGCATGGTGCTGAGCTATTTCTTCGGGCAGAAATATTACCCCATCAAATACCCGCTCAAGGATATCGCCTTCTATGTGGTACTGGCCCTTGTGGTGTTCTTCGTGCTCGACTTCTGCAACAACCACCTTGCCATGTGGCTTGCCGTAGGCGTCAACACGCTGCTCATCATCGCCTATGCGGCGGTGATAGTGAAGCGCGACTTCTGGAGCCTTATAAAAGCACGGCTTCATCGATGAAACTCAAATAAAAGACATATATGACCAATAAAATGAAAAAAGGGCTTCCTCTTGGCCTTTTGGCTTTGTCTATGCTCTCTCCTCTGCCGTCCGTGGCCGACGAGGGCATGTGGACGCTCTACGACCTGCCTACGCAGGTTTATGAGGCAATGCGCGGATACGGGTTCATGCTGCCGCAGGGCGCACTCTATTCCGATTCCGACGCCATCAAGAACAACGTGGTTAACTTCTCCGGCTTCTGTTCCGGCGTAGTGGTCTCGCTCGACGGACTCGTCTTCACCAACCACCATTGTGGCTTCGAGGCCATACGTTCCCACAGCACCACCGAGCACGACTATATGCTCGACGGCTTCGTGGCGAAGAGCTATGAGGAGGAACTGCCCAACGAGAACATGTTCGTGTCGTTCATGAAGAGCCAGCAGGACATCACACCGCGCCTTAAGGCTCTCGGCATCGACAAAATGAACAAGCAGGCGCAGAGCCATCTCGTCGATTCGCTGAGCCAGGCCATGACCGACTCGGTGAAGAAGATAGACAGTACGCTGCACATCGACATCGACGCCTTCTATGAGGGCAACAAGTGGTATGCCACCACTTACCAGGACTTCACCGACCTGAGGCTTGTCTTCGCTGTGCCAAAGTCGATGGGCAAGTATGGCGGCGAGACCGACAACTGGATGTGGCCGCGCCAGACCTGCGATTTCTCCGTGTTCCGTGTCTATTGCGACCCTAAGACCGGAGGTCCGGCACCTTATTCCAAGGACAACGTGCCTTACCACCCGAAGACCTGGGCCAAGGTGAGCATGGACGGCTACCGCGAAGGATCGTTCGCCATGACCGTGGGCTATCCCGGAAGCACCGAGCGCTATCTCTCAAGCTACGGCATCAAGGAGATGCGCGACGGACAGAACGACCCGAGACAGCAGGTGCGTGGCGTGAAGCAGGAAGTGATGCTGCGCCACATGAGGGCAAGCGAGGCGGTGAGAATCAAATACGACTCAAAGTTCGCACAAAGCTCCAACTACTGGAAAAACTCCATCGGAATGAACAAATGTATCGATTCCATCGGTCTCGTGAACCAGAAACGCGCCTATGAGGAGCAGATAGCCCAGTGGCAGAAAACCGCTGCACACCTGGCCCACAAGGTCGACTTCCCGCTCTTGGAGAAGCTCTACGCTCGTCGCGGCCGCATAACCAAGGCTATGACGCAATGGTCGGAGACATTCAGCAGAAGAAGCAACATAGAGTTCAATGTGCGCGCGTTGAAGCTCATCAATGAGCAGAAGGACAAAGCCTCGAAGAAGGGCGAGTACTTCCAGTTTGAGAACAATGCCGACCAGTGGGATGCCGCTACCGATGCCGACATGATGGCGGCTTTGCTGAAGAACTATCGCGAACAAGGCGACAAGGACTTCATGCCTACCGCTGTCTACAACACCATAGACAAGCGTTTCAAGGGCGACTACCGCAAATATACCGACTGGCTCTTCAAGAACTCCCAGATACTGAAAGACGGCAAAATCTATTTCGCCAGCAAGCAGTACAGCAACGACCCGGGTGTGGCTTATGCCAAGGCCATAAAGGCAGTCTACGACAAGCTTGTGGGCAAGACCGGCAATGGATGGTCGCTGGCCGACAGCATCGCGGTGCAAGAGCGCTATCTATGCGACGCCAAGGTGCAGATGGAGATGGAGAAACCTCATTATTCTGACGCCAACTTCACCATGCGCCTGTCGTACGGACAGGTGAAGCCGCTCGCGCTGGGCAGCAACAAGGCTTACTACACCACCGCCAAGAGCATGCTCGACAAGATGGCAAAGGGCGACAACGGTGTCATCGACTATCAGGCTGAGCCGATAATGCACACGCTTATGTCGGCCAACGATTTCGGCAAGTATGCCGACCCTGTGAGCAAGACGCTTAACCTCTGCTTCCTTACCAACAACGACATCACGGGCGGAAACAGCGGTTCGCCGATGTTCGACGGCAAGGGACAGCTTATCGGTCTTGCCTTCGACGGCAACTGGGACAGCCTCTCTTCCGACATCAACTTCGATACCAACCTCGCACGCTGCATCGGCGTAGACATCAGGTATGTGGTCTACATGATAGACAAGTGGGGACACGCCGACCGACTGCTTAAAGAGATAGGTGTGGAGAAATAAAATCAAAACAAATGTTAAATATAACGGGGCGACTGTAACAAAACAGCCGCCCCGTCGTCGTCTAAGTAGTAACAACGATATAATGGACTACAAATACATAAATCAACTTTTGAACCGCTATTGGGAAGGTGAGACCTCCCTTGAGGAAGAAGACATCCTCCGCGCGTTCTTCAGCCAGGACAACGTCCCGACAGAGCTGATGCGCTATAAGCCCTTGTTCTGCTATGAGGCAACAGAGGCTAAGTGTGATGTATTGGGCGATGATTTCGACGCAAAGATTCTTGCTGCCATAGCAGAACCAAAGCCTGTAAAGGCTCGGGTCATCTCCATGGGACAGCGTTTCAAGCCGCTTCTAAAGGCTGCGGCAATGGTTGCCATAATCCTTACGTTGGGCAATGCCATGCAGGTGCCTTTCTCGCGGAGTGCAAATGATCCCATTAGCAATTATGACGGATACTACAAGCCGGAGCTCGACAATGGCACGAATGTAGCCATAGGAGACAGTGCCATGACCGACACCTTGCAGCAGAGCCTCGCTACGCCGGATGCGCCCGCTGCCATGCCGGTGATTAAATAAGATATTTCTATGCTTTCTCTATAAATCATCAAAGTAAAACAACAACAAACGAAACTGTGAAGTTTCAATTCTCTCAAATTTTTCATAACATACTAACGTAGAAAGGATCGCTGCTCTTTCGTGAGCTTGGCGATCCTTTCTTATTTTTTTCATGGTCATCAATGTGGTCTTCCCTTGTTTGTCAATGAGTTCTTCCTT
>CAZXGQ010000008.1:0-39883 GCA_964640415.1 uncultured Prevotella sp. | reverse complement strand
TTTTTTTTGCCTTTTCGTCCTGGTTTTGTTGGAATCTTTACGCCATAACGACGTTTGCCCGCGTACGCGGACCGTATTGCCCACGAACGTGAACCAAAATGCCCACGAACGCGGACATTACATCGTCGCGTTCGTGGGCATGCGTTGTTGGCATTGGCGTAGAAGCCTTATTTCTTGCTTTTTTTCTTCTGTTGAGGCTGCGGCTTGGTAGTTGGCTGCACCGCCGGATTTGGCCTTAAAATGCTGTCGTATTTAGCCTTGTCGGCAAGCAGGTCGAATGCAGCCTTGGCTTGCTTGTCGGTGCGCAGTGCGTTTTCCACTCCTCCGGCCTGGTAATAGTAGGCTGTTACGATGTCGTTGGTGAGCACCTGCATGATGCTTTCCTTTGCCTTGTCGAGGTCTTTCTCAAGGTTGTGGTGCAGCTTCTTGCGCAAGGCGTCAAACTCAGCCTTGGCGTCGTCGTAGTAGCCCTCAAACTTCGCCAGCTTCTCCAGTTCGTTGAGCTGCTTGCCAGTGATGTCGTCATATTTGAACGAACTTGCCACGACCGTCTGTTTGAAGTCGTTGAAGTCTTCGTCGGTCAGGCAGAATTCGGATGGTTTTGCAATGGTGGGGTGAGCGGCTATGTATTTCTGCTCCCATGTGTCTACCAGTTCGGCAGAGTCGCGCACGGCTGCGAGATAATAAGTTATGTTGGGCATGGAGTCGTTCTCCACCTTTATGTCCGGCATTATGCCGCCGCCGTCCTTCACAGTGCGTCCGTGCAGTGTCTTGAAGTCGCGCGTCAGCGAGTCGGCCACCACCTCAGCGCCCTTGCCGTTGTGCTTGTAGTTGATCTTCTGTATGCATCGGCCGGAAGGGATGTAATATTTGTTAGTGGTGAGCTTCATCTGTGCGTTGTAGGGCAGGTTCATCACCGTTTGCACGAGACCCTTGCCGTAAGTCTTGGTACCCATCACCACGGCGCGGTCGAAGTCTTGCAGCGAACCGCTGGTAATCTCTGCTGCCGAAGCCGTGTTGCCGTTAACGAGCACCACAACTGGCATTACAGTGTCTACCGGCTCTACCTGTGTGTAGTAGTCGTGGTTCACCTTCTTCAATTTGCCGCGGTTGCTAACCACCAGACGGCCTTTCGGCACGAGGCAGTTGACGATGTTTACCGCCTCCATTTCCGATCCGCCGCCGTTGCCTCTGAGGTCAAGCACAAGACCTTTCATGCCTTTTGCCTTCATATCTATTATGGCGTTGCGCACGTCGCGGGCACATCCCTCGGTGTATGAGCTGAGGTTAAGGTATCCGAATCCGTTTTGCTGCAAGCCGTAATAAGTCACAGCCGGCAGTTGTATGGCACGTCGCGTCACCTTGAACTTCATGTCTTTGTCCGTAGACGGGCGGTGGATCTTCAGCTCGAAAGTGGTGCCCACGTCGCCGCGCAGGTGGTTGCTCACGTACTCGTTGTTTTGCTTTGTCATGTCCTCTCCGTCTATCGAGAGAATGATGTCGCCCTTTTTCAGTCCCACTTCCGCCGCAGGCATGTTCTCGTAAGGCTCGTCGATGCACACGCGTCCTAGCTTGAAGTTGTATCTTATGAGCGAGCCTATGCCGGCATATTTTCCGGTGAGCATCATCTTCACGTCCTGACTCTTGTTGGCAGGATAATACTCCGTGTACGGGTCGAGACTGCGCAGCAAGGCGTTTATGCCCGTGCCTATGGTGACGTCGGCATCGAGCGTGTCGACATACATCATGTCAAGGTTCTTGTAGATGGCATTGAACATGTCGAGGTTCTTTGCCACCTTGAAATAGTGCTCGTCGTTGTTTTGAGCATATCCAAACATGCCCGTGAAAAGGCAGAGCAACAGAAGATACGTTTTTTTCATTTATAAAAGCGTGATGAAATGAACCGCGTTTTGCGCGCGATATTATATATAATGATGCAAAGATACTAATATTAGAGCCCAAAAAGCCCTAAAAAAGGGCGAAATTAGCTTTTTTGAAGAAAAATGATAAAAAAGTTGCGAAAATATTTGGTGGGTTCCAAGAATGTGTGTACCTTTGCAATCGCAAATCAGAAATGACACGCAACCTGCTTCAGTAGCTCAGTTGGTTAGAGCACCTGACTGTTAATCAGGGGGTCGTTGGTTCAAGCCCATCCTGGAGCGCACAAGAGAACAGCTTTTCAGTTGTTCTCTTTTTTTTGATAGTAAAACATGAGTGGACGTTTTACTTGTTTTTTCAAAAATATCATTGGTTTGGCGTAAAACGGCAAAAGCCTTTATAGGAAAATCCTTAATTCTTCGTGATTTCGGAATAAAAAGTTTATTTTTGTATTCGAATAATTATTAGTGATTTCAATGTGCAAGGTGATAAAGAGTTTGCGGCTCTTTTTAATAAACATATACGAACAAGGTTTTATTTGCAAAGTAAATTCCATAAAATCACAACGTATTGATTATCAATGGTTTTTTATTTGCAAAGTAAATTCCAAGAAATAAAAATCATATGAACTGGAAAGATAAAGCTTTAGATATTTTAAAAGAAAGTTTAGCCCCCGTTCCTCATGAATTGAGTGAACTTGATTGGAAAAGTAGTTTATCCACAAAAACGGATAGATTAGCCCAGCACATATGTGCGTTCAGTAACCATCAAGGTGGGGGGATGTTTGCGTATGGGGTAAATGACGATGCTACATTTACCACACTTACGAAAGAAGAAATTGAAAAGATAGTCAAACAGCTGGGAAATATCGCCCACAACAATCTCTCGCAAGCTGTTGATATAGACCATGCAGTTCTTGAATACAATGGTCATCCTGTACTCTTTGTTTATGTGTCAGAACAACGAGAAAAGCCGATTTTCCTGCGAGGAAAAGATTATCATGAGTCATATTGCAGAGCGAATGGACAAACTCGAAAGATGTCTGATCTACAAGTTCGCAATATGATTGCCACATCACAAGGATTAAGTTTTGAGGACAGAATTGCCAAAAGAGATTTGACTAAAAATGAAGTCTTACAGCTATTGGATTTCCGAAAATTCTTTGAGTTATTAGACAAAGATACCCCAAAATCGGTTGATAGTATAATGCATAGAATGGCTGATTATGGATACTGTATTGGAGAAGAGGAAAATTGGAGCATCACCAATCTTGGTGCCATTCTATTTGCCAACAATTTAAATGACTTTGAAGGTCTCGGCAATCGTAAAGTCATTGTACGCAAATATATTGGTACCAACAATCGCAACACACTACTTGAACAATTTGGACAATATGGATATGCTGTAGGGTTTGAGGGGCTAATTGACTTCATAATGAAAAATGTCTCAACAGAAAGCATAGGAGTCAAACGGGAAGAAGTTGCAGAATACCCGCGTGTTGCCATACGTGAATTCACTGCTAACGCATTGGTACATCAAGACTTTGGAATCCCTGGAATAAATATAACAATTGAAATTTTTTCAAATCGTATTGTCATAACAAATCCAGGAGCGCCACTTAATGATGTCAATCGTCTTATAGACCTGCCTCCAAACTCTCGCAATGAGAAGTTGGCGGAGCAGATGTTTTTGTTGGGCTTTTGTGAACGACGTGGGAGTGGTATAGATAGAGCTGTTGCTGCCATAGAAGACATGCATCTACCCGCTGCAAAAATTGCAAAGGAAGAAATGTGTACAAGGGTCACTTTATACCCACACAAGGAATTGGGCGATATGACAAAAGAAGAAAAAATTGAGGCTTGTTATCAACATGCTTGCCTTGTAAACGAAGATGGTAATAGCATGAACAACCTGTCTGTCAGAGAGCGTTTCAATCTCAAAAAGACACAATCTGCTGTAGCTTCAAGGATTATTTCAGATACACAAGAGGCTGGTCTCATCAAAGTGGCTAATACGGATATTAAATCTAAAAAATTCATGACATATATACCATACTATGCCTAAAAGTTATAGTATAGTACGCTTTCTTATGTGTTAATCATCAATTCAGAAATGACATGGTAGATAGATTTGGTATCTAAATTAAATTGTGGACATAGAATTTTAATTATAACGTTGTTAAGGAGATATAAGATGAAAATAGGCGATTTGGACTTTGGTAGCAGGCCATTGTTTCTTGCACCCATGGAAGACGTTACGGATATTGGCTTCCGTAAGCTGTGCAAGCGCTTCGGCGCTGCTATGGTATATACCGAGTTTGTGGCGGCTGATGCCATAATACGTTCTATACCAAGCACTTTGTCTAAAATGAAGGTAAACGACGACGAACGTCCCGTGGGCATCCAGATCTATGGAAAGAATGTGGAGTCAATGGTTGAGGCTGCTAAGATAGTAGAGACATTCCATCCCGACATTATCGACCTTAACTTTGGTTGCCCGGTCAAGAAAGTGGCAGGCAAGGGGGCAGGAGCGGGCTTGTTGAGGGATATTCCGCTTATGCTTGAGATAACGCGTGAAGTGGTAAAGGCCGTGAATACGCCTGTGACCGCCAAAACACGACTTGGGTGGGACATGGAGAACCTCGTCATTACTACTTTGGCAGAACAATTGCAGGACTGCGGCATCCAGGCATTGTCAATCCACGGCCGTACGAGGTCGCAAATGTACACGGGTGATGCCGATTGGTCGCTTATAGGCGAGGTAAAGCGCAATCCACGCATACACATACCTATTATAGGCAACGGAGACATCACTACGCCTGAAGGCGCTAATGAGGCGTTTGAGAAGTATGGTGTCGACGCCGTGATGATTGGCCGCGCAACCTTTGGCAGACCTTGGTTTTTCAAGGAATGCAGAGACTGTATCGATGGGGTAGGGGAAATGAACGATGGTGAAAAGGGTGCAGGTGTGGTACCTGCTGCACCCTTAACGATAGATGATAAGATAGATGTGCTGGAAGAGCAGTTGCGCATCAATGTGGAGCGCATAGATGAATACCGTGGCATCTTGCATACCCGCAGGCATCTGGCAGCTTCCCCGATTTTCAAGAATATTCCCAATTTCAGACAGACCAGAATAGCCATGTTGAGGGCAAATACGGTGCAAGAAGTTGTAAATATACTTGAAGACTGTAGGTTGAAGCTCAAAGAGTTATGAGCCAACTGCGACAAAAGTATGAATTGATTTAATATTTATTAACAACTGCCAAATTCATGGAAACAAGAAAAGACATTGCTGCTGCAAAAAAGGTGAGTGGAAAATACAATTGTACCCAGTCTGTAGTCACCTCTTATCCGGACATTACGGGCTTGGATGAGTCTGTTGCAATGAGCATGACAGATGGCTTTGCTGCTGGCATGACCAACATGGAAGGCACTTGTGGCGCTCTTGTGGGGGCGGCTTTGGTATTGGGGCTTGTCAATAAAGACAAGCGCAAGACGATGTCGCAGGTGCGCGAGGTTATGGGCAGGTTTCAGGAGCGCAATCACGCTATTCAATGCAAACTGCTTAAGGGCGTGACAACTCATAAGGTTTTGCGCGAATGTCCGTTTTGTGTGGCTGACGCTTGCGAGTTCCTGGAAGAGCAGTTAGGCAAGCAAAGAACACTCGATGAGCAATAAACATTCGATAAGCAACAAACAACTTGGAGCAGTGGAGTTTTACGCAATAAAGTCTCTCTGCAATAATAGACTTCACGTAATATAGAGTTGTTAACCATAAAAAAGCCTCGCTGTTTGGTATATTATCCAAACAGCGAGGCTTTTTTATGTCTATGCTTGACAGTTCTCCTGAAGGACAAACATAGTATCAATGCTTGTGCCAGTGCTCAGGTCAATGCCTTGGAGAATTTTAGCGGTTCTGCAGATGTTTAGTAGTTCTGTGCGTCAATTTCGAAGTAGCTCTGCGGATGGTTGCAGACAGGGCATACTGTTGGCGCATATTTGCCCACGATGATGTGTCCGCAGTTGCGGCATTTCCAGATGCGCTCATTGTCGCGAGAGAACACGACACCGTTCTCAAGGTTGCCAACGAGCTTCTTGTAGCGCTCCTCGTGGTGCTTCTCAATCTCACCTACCATGCGGAACTTTGCGGCAATCTCGTCAAAGCCTTCTTCCTCGGCCTCTTTTGCCATTCGGTCGTACATGTCTGTCCACTCGAAGTTTTCGCCGGCAGCAGCAGCCTCAAGGTTGCTCTTGGTGTCCTTTATGGCACCACCTTCAAGATACTTGAACCAAATCTTGGCATGCTCCTTCTCGTTAAGGGCTGTCTCCTCAAAGATGGCGGCAATTTGCTCATAACCCTCTTTGCGGGCTTTGCTTGCGAAATAAGTGTATTTGTTACGGGCCTGGCTCTCACCTGCGAATGCTTCCTGCAGGTTCTTCTCGGTCTTTGTTCCTTTAAGATCCTTCATAATGTTCTTGTATTAAAATGTTTTTGTATTTATCCTTTTGGTGTATGCAAAGTTAGAAAAAATACAAGTAGCTTCCAAATATTAGGCTGATTATTTTTGTAATTATTACAATATTACTGTTTACTGTCTTGTCTGCCATTAGCTTTCGCCTTGTTTGCGAATATGTCGGGAACCGGTGAGAAGCCGCTAAATCCGTCTAAAGCAATAAATAGCAGTAGGGGTGACCCTTATGGTTGTCCTGGCTCTCTGCTACACATATTATATATGTGCCATTGGAGTCAAGATTGCCATAGGGCCACCCCTACTTATGAAGAAGATGAAAAAAATTAATCTATGTCGTTGTTATGGTCGAGCTGGTCGGAGAAATCGTTGTGCTGATTCTGCTCGTTGTCGTGGTTCTCGTAACGGCGTGGACGGCGCTCTCCGCGCTGCTCACCGTTGTCGCGGTGTGGACGACGCTCTCCGCGCTGCTCACCGTTGTCGCGGCGTGGACGGCGTGGACGCTCCTGGTAACCCTCGGGCTTCTCTACGAGCACGCGGTGAGAGAGCTTGTATTTGCCAGTCTTAGGATCAATTTCGAGCAGTTTGACCTGGATGTGGTCACCCTCCTTGATGCCAGCCTCCTCGACGGTCTCCAGGCGCTTCCAGAGAATCTCAGAGATGTGGAGCAGACCTTCCTTGCCAGGGAGAATCTCGACGAAGCAACCGTAAGGCATGATGCTCTTCACTACGCCGTCGTAGGTCTCGCCGACCTCAGGCAATGCAACGATGCCTCTGATCTTGCCGATAGCAGCCTCGATGCTCTCCTTGTTAGGAGCAGAAACCTGCACGTGACCGACACCGTCGGCCTCGTCGATGGTGATGGTAGCGCCAGTGTCTTGTTGCATCTGCTGGATGATCTTTCCGCCGGGGCCGATGACAGCTCCGATGAACTCCTTTGGAATGTCGAAAGCCTCGATGCGGGGCACCTGTGGCTTGAGCTCCTGGCGGGGCTCAGAGATGGTCTTCATCATCTCGCCCATGATGTGCTCACGGCTGGCCTTGGCCTGCATGAGAGCCTTCTCGATGATGTCGAATGAGAGGCCGTCGCACTTGATGTCCATCTGTGTGGCAGTGAGACCGTCCTTTGTTCCAGTGGTCTTGAAGTCCATGTCGCCGAGGTGGTCCTCGTCGCCGAGAATATCAGAGAGGATAGCATACTTGTCCTCGCCTGGGTTCTTGATGAGCCCCATTGCGATACCAGCCACCGGCTTCTTGATTGGCACACCGGCATCCATGAGGGCGAGAGTACCGCCGCAGACGCTTGCCATTGAAGAAGAGCCGTTTGACTCGAGGATATCAGATACCACACGCACGGTGTAAGGATAGTTTGCAGGAATCTGTCCCTTGAGGGCACGCCAAGCCAAGTGGCCGTGACCGATCTCGCGACGGCCCGGGCCGCGCTGGCTCTTTGCTTCGCCGGTTGAGAACGGTGGGAAGTTGTAGTGGAGCAAGAAGCGCTGGTAGCCCTGTGTCACCACGCCGTCTATCATCTTCTCGTCGAGCTTAGTGCCGAGAGTGACGGTAGCGAGCGACATTGTCTCGCCGCGCTGGAAGATTGCGCTTCCGTGAGGCATTGGCAGTGGGCTTGTCTCGCACCAGATAGGACGCACCTCGTCGGTCTTGCGGCCATCCATGCGGAGACCCTCGTCGAGCACGCAGCGGCGCATAGCGTCGCGCAGCACGTCGTTCCAGTAGCGGCCAGCCTCAGCGTGCTTTTCCTCGAGGTCTTCCTCGGAAAGCTCGGTGTGGGCAGCGTCGTACTTCTCTATGAAGTCGGCGATTATCTGGTCGAAAGCGGCGTTGCGCTCCTGCTTCGGCAGAGTCTGGTGGATAGTGTCGTAGGCAGGCTGGTAGAGCTCGTCGTGAATCTGCTTGCGGAGATCCTCGTCGTTCACCTCGTCGTTGTACTCACGCTTCACGTCGGTGCCAAGCTCCTTTGCGAGCTCGTCCTGGAGTTCGCACATAGGTATGATGGCCTTCTGTGCAGCTTTGAGAGCCTCTACGAGGTCGCGCTCCTGCACTTCGTTCATTTCGCCCTCAACCATCATGAGGTTGTCCTTGGTGCAGCCGACCATGATGTCGAGGTCAGCGTCCTTCATCTGCTCGAAAGTCGGGTCAATGACATACTCGCCGTTGATGCGGGCCACGCGGCACTCTGAAATTGTGTGCTCGAAAGGAATTGTGGAGCAAGCCATGGCAGCAGAAGCTGCGAAGCCGGCGAGAGCGTCTGGCTGATCCTTCCCGTCGGAAGAGAGAAGCCAAATCTGCACGAATACCTCGCAATGGAAATCAGAAGGGAATAAAGGTCTTAGCGCACGGTCTACAAGGCGTGAAATAAGGATTTCGTCATCTGTAGCTTTACCCTCGCGTTTGGTAAAGCCGCCGGGGAAGCGCCCGGTTGCGTAATACTTCTCGCGATAATCAACTGTCACTGGCATGAAGTCTGTGCCAGGAACTGCTTCTTTGGCTGCGGTAACGGTAGCAAGGAGCACGGTGTTGTTCATGCGGAGAACGACAGCGCCATCAGCTTGCTTGGCAACCTTTCCGGTCTCAATTGAGATGGTCCTTCCATCAGGCAATTGGACGGTCTTTGTAATAACGTTCATCTAAAAATCTAAAAAACTTATTGTTTTGACTAACATCTAACGTATCGATACCATCATGCATCGATACTACTTAAATCGCCACAAAGGTACACATTATTAATATGTTGCGGAAAGAAACCCGTGATTATTTTAGTTTTTTTTGTCTAAATGGAAACTATTTCCATGCAAAAAGGTTGAATCAACGAATATTTTATATTAACTTTGCCAAACAAAGGGCATCAGTGCGCTTGGCGGTGGACATCGGCCAAGAGCTTCATGGTGTCTGTTTGCCGTTGCGTAATCGCGGAAATGTTTTTTACAAACACATTAAGCATAGAAAAAAGGAAACTAACATGAAGATAAACCATTTCGTCAAGTTTGCCGCTTTGTTTCTGGCAGTTTTGAGCATCACTTCTTGCACACAGAAGAAGTTTCGCGTGTCGGGCACCATTGCCGATGCCAAGGACTCATTGCTCTATTTTGAGAACATGGGCTTGAACGGCCCTGTCACCGTCGACTCCGTGAAGCTCGGCGAGGACGGCTCCTTCTCGTTCTCGGCCAAGGCTCCGGGCAACCCCGAGTTCTATCGCCTGCGCATCGACCGCCAGCTCATCAACGTGGCCATCGACTCCACCGAGAACGTGCAGGTCAAGGCGTCTTACCCCACCATGTCGTACAAGTATGACATCGAAGGCTCTGAGGACTGCTCAAAAATCAAGGAGCTCGCATTGTTGCAGATGAACCTGCAGAACCAGATCAACGCCATCGCCAACAACCCGAGTGTGCCTTACCAGAAAGAGGCCGACAGCATACAGGTGGCTATCAACAATTTCAAGAACACCGTAAAGGAAAACTATATCTTCAAGGCTCCGATGAAGGCGTATTCTTATTTCGCCCTCTTCCAGACTGTGGTGCTCGGCAGAGCCGCCGTCAACATCTTCGACGCCCACAGCAGCAAGGCCGACGTGCAGGTCTATGCAGCCGTGGCAACGAGCTGGGACACCTATTACCCCAAGTCGGAGCGTGGCGAGAACCTCCACAACATAGCCATAGCCGGCATGCGCGACCTCCGCATCGTTGAGGCGCAGCAGGCTCAGGCCCTTCCTGCCGACAAGGTATCAACCTCTGGCCTGATAGACATTGCCTTGCCCGACCGCGAGGGCGTGGTGAAGAAGTTGACTGGCTTGAAAGGCAAGGTGGTGCTGCTCGATTTCCACGTTTTTGCCTCAAAGAACAGCACGCAGCGCATAATGCTGCTTCGCGACCTTTACAACAAGTATCATGCCCAAGGCCTGGAGATCTACCAGGTGAGTCTCGACTCCGACGAGCACTTCTGGAAGGAGCAGGTTGCCGCATTGCCTTGGATATGCGTGCGCGATGCCAACGGAAGCGCAGTGGCGGCCTCACAGTATAATGTGCAGCAAGTGCCGACCTACTTCCTCATCGACAAGAACAACGTGCTGCAGAAACGCGATGCACAGGTGAAGGATATCGATGCAGAGATAAAGTCGATGCTGTAACGCTTTAGTGTAAGGATTTGCTTCGCATGGTGCGACAATAATTTGTTTACCGTTTTGCGGTAGGCTTTGTAGGGGCGGGCTCCGTATCCGTCCGCAACCAACGTTATACAATATTTGGTATACCTTTCGGGTCGCGGACGGGCACAGGGCCCGCCTGCATTCCGAATGGCACACCCCCGCATGTCGCACCATGCGGTTCGCATGGGCAATGAAAATAAGTTCGGTAAAAACCTTGTTATTATTTGATAAATGAGTAACTTTGCCATGTAAAAGATGATTTATTGCTTCTGTAAACAATGCATCCATTAGAAAAGTTCATGTACTGTCCCGTTTGTGGCAGCAAGCATTTTGTCGAGAACGACGAAAAGAGCAAGAAGTGTGAGAACTGCGGTTTCGAGTATTATCTTAACCCAAGCGCGTCGACAGCGGCCGTTATCCTGAACGACAAGAACGAGCTCCTCGTGGTGTCGCGAAAGAAAGAGCCGGCCAAAGGCACGCTCGACCTCCCCGGAGGGTTCGCCGACATGGGCGAGACGGCAGAGGAAGGCATGAAGCGCGAAGTCTTGGAAGAGACGGGCCTGAAGGTGACGGAGATAAAATATCTCTTCAGTTTCCCCAACGTCTATTATTATTCCCACTTCCACATCCCCACTATGGATTTCTTCTTCCGTTGCAAGGTTGAGGACTTCAGCGTGCTCAAGGTTGCAGACGATGCCGCTTCTTACCAGTGGATACCGTTGGAGGAGGTTCACACCGAGCAGTTCGGAATGCGTTCCATCCGTCATGCGCTCAACATCATTCTTAACAAGCAGAGATAAGCCAAAGCATTGCGCGTCAGGGAAACACTTGGCGCGCTTTTTCGTTATACCACGATGGTAAGGAAATCCTACAGGAATGCGGGAAAGATATTAAAAAACCTAAATTCTTGTGTATATAATAATGTATTGGCACGTGAAATGTTTACTTTTGCCCACCAATTGTAATAGGACGACTATTAATTAATGTGCTTTATATGCAAGACAACTTAGTGATAGTAGAGAGTCCCGCCAAGGCAAAGACCATAGAGAAGTTCCTTGGCAAGGACTATAAGGTGATGTCCAGTTATGGCCATATACGCGATTTGAAGAAGAAGGAACTCAGCGTGGGGAAAGACACGTTGACCCCCGAGTATGAGATTCCGGACGACAAGAAAAAGGTCGTGGCCGAACTGAAGAAAAGCGCCAAGGCCGCCAAGAAGGTATGGCTCGCATCCGATGAAGACCGCGAGGGAGAAGCCATAAGCTGGCACTTGTGCGAAGTGCTCGGCCTTGACGAGACAAAGACGTCACGCATCGTATTCCATGAGATTACCAAACCCGCCATATTGAAGGCAATTGCCAACCCGCGCCATCTCGACATGAGTCTTGTCGACGCCCAGCAGGCGCGCCGAGTGCTCGACCGCATTGTCGGCTTCAAGCTCTCGCCGGTGCTTTGGCGCAAGGTGAAGCCAGCCCTCTCGGCAGGTCGTGTGCAGAGCGTTGCCGTGAAACTCATCGTTGAGCGCGAGCGCGAGATACAGAAGTTCGAGAGCGAGCCGTTCTTCAGGGTCAACGCCCTGTTCAGTGTGGCAGGCAACGGCAGCGAGGTGAAGGCAGAGCTCGACCATCGTTTCAAAACCTACGACGAGGCCCACGCTTTCCTCGAGAGCTGCAAGGATGCCGCGTTTGTGGTGGGCGATATCACCAAGAAGCCGCTGAAGCGCATGCCCGCACCGCCTTTCACCACCTCTACCCTGCAGCAAGAGGCTGCCCGCAAGCTCGGCTTCACCGTGTCGCAGACCATGATGATAGCCCAGAGGCTGTATGAGAGCGGACGCATAACCTACATGCGTACCGACAGCGTGCACCTGTCGTCGTTCGCCCTCAACGCCTGCAAGGATGAGATAATGAAAGACTATGGCGAGGAGTATGTACGCAACCGTGAGTTCCAGACCAAGTCGAAAGGCGCGCAGGAGGCCCACGAAGCCATCCGTCCCACATTCGCCAGCACCGATCACGGCGAGATGACCTTGCAGGAGCGCCGTCTCTACGACCTTATCTGGAAACGCACCATAGCCTCGCAGATGGCTGAGGCCATGATAGAGAAGACCACGGCTGTGGTGAATATCGACAACCGCACGGAGCATTTCGTGGCAAACGGCGAAGTGGTGGTGTTCGACGGATTCCTGAAAGTATATCGTGAGTCGACCGACGAAGAGACAATTGAAAAGTCGGATGGTGTCAACAATCTGCCTGCCATGAAGGCGGGCGACAGCCTCGACCGCAAGAACATCGTAGCCACCGAGCGCTTCACCCAAGCTCCGGCACGCTATACCGAGGCAAGCCTCGTGCACAAGCTTGAGGAGCTAGGCATCGGCCGTCCGTCAACCTATGCACCTACAATCTCCACCATCCAGCAGCGCGAGTATGTGGTCAAAGGCGACAAGCCCGGCAAGGAGCGTCCCTACACCGTCGACACCCTGGAAGGCGACACCGTGAACCAGGAGAAGAAGGTGGAGTTCGCCGGCTCAGAGCGCGGCAAGCTTATACCCACCGACATAGGCACCGTGGTGAACGACTTCTTGCAGGCCAACTTCCCGGAGATAATGGACTATAACTTCACCGCAAAGGTGGAGGGCGACTTCGACCGCATTGCCGAGGGCAAGGAAGACTGGAAAGACATGCTCCACAAGTTTGACGACGGTTTCGAGCCGCAGGTGGAGAAGGTCATCAACCAGCGTTCGGAACACAAGGCCGGCGAAAGGCAGATAGGTACCGACCCCAAGAGCGGCAAGCCTGTCTTCGTGAAGATAGGCCGCTTCGGCCCCGTGGTGCAGATAGGTGCTGCCGGAGGCGAGGAGAAACCTCTGTTCGCACAGATGCCGAAAGACAAGAGCATAGAGACCATAACCCTCGACGAGGCGCTCGAACTGTTCAAGCTGCCGCGCAAGGTCGGCAAGTATGAGGGACTCGATGTCACCATCGGCGCAGGCCGCTTCGGCCCGTATGTGCTCCACAACAAGCAATATGTCTCAATACCAAAGGGCGAAGACCCGATGGCCATAACCCTTGAACGCTCGATAGAGCTTATCGAGGCTAAGCGCAAGGCAGAGAAAGAACGCCATATCAAGACGTTTGCCGAGGATGCCAAGATGGAACTGCTCAAAGGCCGTTTCGGACCATACATCGCCTACGACGGCAAGAACTACCACATCGACAAGAAACTCCATGAGCGTGCGCTGGCCGGTGACCTGTCTTTCGATGAGTGCATGGACTTAGTGAAAAACGCTCCCGAACCAAAGCCACGAAGAGGGCGCAAAAGCTGACCGCGACATGAAGAGAATCATCATCATCGGATACATGGGGTCGGGTAAGACTACCATAGGACATGCCCTAAGCCAAGAACTGGGCTTGCCCTTCTATGACCTCGACTGGTATATAGAAACACGCATGCACTGCACCGTGAAGCAGATCTTCGACGAGAAGGGCGAGGAAGGCTTCCGCACGATAGAGCGCAACATGCTGCACGAGGTGGCAGAATTTGAGAATGTCATAATATCATGTGGAGGCGGCACACCGTGCTTCTTCGACAACATCGACTATATCAACGCCCAGGGCGAGACCGTGTACCTGAAGTGCTCCACCGACGTGCTCTACAAGCACCTGAAGATGGGAAAGAGCGTCAGGCCGCTGCTGCTCAACAAGACCCCCGATGAGGTGAGGACATTCATAGAGGCCCAGCTCAAGGACCGCGAGCCGTTCTACGGAAAGGCGAAGCACACGGTGGATGTGTCGTTGATGGACAATAAGGAAAAAATACAAATAACAGTAGACGCCATACGCGGCGAATTGGGGATATAATGAAAAAGTGGACAATAGAAGATTCTGAAGAACTCTACAACATCAAGGGGTGGGGTACCTCATATTTTGGCATCAACGAGAAGGGACACGTCTACGTGTCGCCAGTGAAAAACGATGTCAAGATTGATTTGCGCGAAGTTATCGACGACTTGGCACTCCGCGATGTCACACCTCCGGTGTTGCTTCGTTTCCCCGATATCCTCGACCACCGCATCGAGAAGATGGCGTCGTGCTACGACAAGGCCAAGAAGGAATACGATTTCAAGGGTCAGAGCTTCGTCATCTATCCCATCAAGGTCAACCAGATGCAGCCCGTCGTTGACGAGATTACGACTCACGGACGCAAGTTCAACCTTGGCTTGGAGGCAGGTTCCAAGCCAGAGCTCCATGCCGTGATAGCCCAGCAGTGCAAGAGCGACTCGCTCATCATCTGCAACGGCTACAAGGACGAGAGCTACATAGAGCTTGCCATTCTTGCACAGAAACTCGGCAAGCACATCTTCATCGTGGTGGAGAAGCTCAACGAGATAGACGTCATAGCCAAGACCGCCAAGCGGCTGAAGGTGATACCAAACATCGGCATACGCATCAAGCTGGCGTCGTCGGGCTCAGGCAAGTGGGCCGAGAGCGGTGGCGACGCGTCGAAGTTCGGCCTCACTCCCGCCGAGCTGCTCGAAGCTCTTGGCAAGCTCGACGGTTATGGCTTGCACGACGGTGTGAAGCTGATCCACTTCCACATAGGCTCGCAGATAACCAAGATACGCCGCATACAAAACGCCCTGACCGAGGCCGGACAGTATTATGCCAACCTGAGGAAGATGGGATATAATATAGAGTTTGTCGACTGTGGTGGCGGACTCGGTGTCGACTACGACGGCACGCGCTCAAGCAACTCGGAGAGCTCGGTCAACTATTCCATCCAGGAATATATCAACGACTGCGTGTATGCCTTCGTTGACATAGCCAACAAAAACAACATTCCCCATCCAAATATCATCACCGAGAGCGGACGCTCGCTTGCTGCCCACCACTCAGTGCTCATTCTCGACGTGCTTGGCGCAGCGTCGCTGCCCGAGATGTCCGAGGAGTTTGAGGCCAAGCCTAGCGACCATCAGCTCGTGCGCGACCTTTATGAGATATGGTGTCACATCAGTCCGCAGTCGATGCTTGAAGACTGGCACGACGCCGACCAGATACGCGAAGACTGTCTTGACTTGTTCGCCCACGGCATGGTGGACCTCAAGACGCGTGCCGAGGTGGAGGCGATGTACTGGAGCGTTTGCCACGAAATCGACTCTATGGCGAAGAGGATGAAGCATGTGCCCGACGAGCTCCGTGGACTCAACACGCTGCTTGCCGACAAGTATTTCTGCAACTTCTCGCTCTTCCAGTCGCTTCCCGACTGTTGGGGCATTGACCAGCTCTTCCCCATAATGCCCATCGAGCGGCTTAACGAGCAGCCTACGCGCAACTGCACTCTGCAGGACATCACCTGCGACTCTGACGGCAAGGTAGCCAACTTTGCCGTAGGAGGCTCGCAGAGCAATGTGCTTCCAGTCCATGTGCTGCGGAAAAATGAGCCTTACTATATCGGTGCGTTCTTGGTGGGTGCCTATCAAGAAATCCTGGGTGACATGCACAACCTCTTCGGCGACACCACGGCGGCGCACATCACCGTGAAAGACGGAAATTACCACATCGACCAGATAATAGACGGCGAGACGGTGGAGGAAGTGCTCGAATATGTGCAGTATAACCCCAAGAAGCTCGTGCGCCAGCTTGAGCAGTGGGTCACCAAGGGTGTGAAGGAAGGCAAACTGTCGCTGGACGAGGGCAAGGAGTTTCTCGCCACCTACCGTTCAGGACTTTACGGCTACACTTATCTTGAATAAGCACACGGTCATAACCATATTGTCAACATTATATCAGCAATCCCATAAATAAAGATAAGACCATGCAGAATATCACTGTCATCAAGGTCGGCGGCGCCATTGTGGAAGACGAACTCCGCCTTAACGATCTCCTCAACCGTTTTGCGAAAATCGAAGGCCCCAAAGTGCTTGTCCACGGAGGCGGCAGAAGAGCCACGAAAGTGGCGGCGGCATTGGGCATAGAAACGAAGATGGTGGACGGCAGACGGGTCACCGACGCCGATATGCTTGAAGTAGTGACGATGGTCTACGGGGGATTGGTCAACAAGAATGTCGTGGCGCGGCTTCAGTCGCGTGGAGTCAATGCTCTCGGACTGACAGGCGCCGACATGAACGTGATACTCAGCCACCGCCGCCCACTGAAAAACGGTGTCGACTACGGCTTCGTTGGTGACGTCGACCAGGTTGACGGACAGGCTCTCACCTCCCTGCTCGAGCGCGGCGTCATACCTGTCATGGCACCGCTTACCCACGACGGCAAGGGCTCGATGCTCAACACCAATGCCGACACCATTGCCGCTGAGACAGCCAAGGCGCTGACACCGTTCTTCGATGTCACGCTGGTCTATTGTTTCGAGAAGGCAGGCGTGCTTGCCGATCCCGACGACGACAACAGCGTCATTCCGGTGATAACCAAGGCCGACTTCGCCACACTCACCGCCGACGGCACCATCAGCGGAGGCATGAAACCAAAGATAGAAAACGCCCTCGCTGCCGTAGAGAAAGGCGTGAAGCGTGTCGTTATAACAAAGGCCGAGGCACTAGGCTCCGATGGGGGCACAATTATAGAATGATAAGTTTCAAAAATGATATCCTCCCGCTGAAAAACCAGCTTTATCGCTTGGCACTGCGCATCACGCTCGACAGTGCCGAGGCTGAGGATATTGTGCAGGAAACATTGATAAAGGTTTGGGACCGCCGCGAATCGTGGGGCGACATCGACAACATCGAGGCTTTCTGTTTCACCATTTGCCGAAACAAAGCCCTCGATTATGTCAGGAGCCAGGGTGCGCGCAACGAGAGTCTTGATGCTTCACAAAATGAGCGCCCCGACACTTCTTATACGCCATCGCAGCAAACCGTTGTCAGTGACCAGATGGCGATGGTGCGGCATATCGTGGACTCGCTGCCCGAGAAACAGAAGTCGTGCATACAGCTGCGCGATTTTGAGGGAAAGCAGTATAAGGAGATAGCGAAGCTGCTCGACATGACCGAAGAGCAAGTGAAAATAAACATCTTCCGGGGGAGAAAGACCATAAAGGAAAAGTTCGTCAGGATGAACGATTTCGAGGCAAAATAGTTGTTCGAACTAGGCTAAGACACTTTTTTTGTCTTAAAAATGCCAATCTACTTTGTCTTTTCCTTGTTTTTGATTACTTTTGTCAACTAAACGTTTAGACTTCAACAAATTAGCAATAGATAATATTTTTACCATATGTCGATAGAGATTAAAAGGGTCGAGACAAAGAAAGGTCTTGCCAAATTCATAGATTTCCACTATGACCTTTACAAGGGCAACGCCTACGATGCCCCGACTTTGTTTTTTGATGACATGAACACTCTCAGCCCCGACAAGAACGTCGCCTTTGACTTCTGCGAGGCGGAATACTTCATGGCTTATAAGGACGGCAAGATTGTCGGACGTGTGGCTGCTATCATCAACAAGCGCGCCAACGAGAAGTTCGGCAAGAAAGACGTGCGCTTTGGCTGGATAGACTTCATTGACGACATTGAGGTGACAAAGGCTCTCTTCGACGCCGTTGAGGCTTGGGGCAAGAGCAAGGGCATGACAGCCATGGTGGGTCCGCTCGGCTTTACCGACCTCGACCCGGAAGGTATGCTCACAATGGGCTTCGACAAGCTAGGCACAATGCCCACAATCTACAACTACCCATACTATCCTGAGCATATGGAGAAGCTTGGTGGATGGGTAAAGGACAACGATTACGTCGAATATTATCTCCCCATGCCAGAGAAAACCCCGGAGAAGTTTGCCAAGCTCTCGGCCATGATAGAGAAGCGTTATAATCTCCACGTGAAGAAGATAACGAAGAAGGATGTGAAGAACACCACCATTGTCTACGACATCTTCAATCTCATCAACGATACCTATAAGGATCTCTATGGCTATGTGGAGCTCACCGAGCGTCAGATCGACGACTATGTGAAGTCGTATATGCCGATGCTCGACCTTAACTTGGTCACCCTTGTGGTCGATGGCAACAAAGATGACAAGCTTATCGGCGTGGGCATCACCATGCCGTCCATGGCGCGCGCCATGCAGAAGTGCCGCCGTGGAAGGCTGTTCCCGTTCGGTTGGTGGCACCTGCTGAGGGCGCTGAAATGGCACAAGACCGAAGGCGTAGACCTCTTGCTCATAGGCTTCTTGCCCGAATACCGCAGCAAGGGAGCCAATGCATTGCTGTTTGCCGACCTCATTCCGCGATATATCGATTATGGCTTCAAGTGGGGCGAAACACAGGTAGAAATGGAAGAAAACGGCAACGTACAGAGCCAATGGGGCAGCCTGGAGCACGTGAATCACAAGAGAAGACGTTGCTATAGGAAAAACATTGGCTGATACATAATATATATTAGACAGTATGGCAGACGAAAATATCATCCCGGCATCAGCCGATACGCCATCGTATACCGATGACAACATTCGCCACTTGTCCGACATGGAGCATGTGCGCACGCGACCGGGCATGTATATCGGTCGTTTGGGCGACGGCAACTTGCCAGAGGACGGTGTCTATGTGTTGCTCAAGGAGGTTGTCGACAATTCGATAGACGAGTTCAAGATGAAAGCCGGCGACCGCATAGAGGTAGATATAGACGACAATCTCCGCGTGTCGGTGCGCGACTATGGCCGCGGTATTCCGCAGGGCAAACTCGTAGAGGCCGTGTCGATGCTCAACACCGGCGGAAAATATGACACCAAGGCCTTCAAGAAAAGTGTAGGATTGAACGGTGTCGGCGTGAAGGCCGTAAACGCCCTCAGCTCCCGGTTCGAGGTAAAAAGTTACAGGGAAGGCACAGTGCGTGCACTCGTGTTCGAGAAAGGCAAGCTCAAGAGCGATAACACGGAACCGTCGCAGGAAGAGAACGGCACGTACATATTCTTCGAGCCCGACAACACGCTCTTCAAGAACTATTCTTTCCACGACGAATTCGTGGAGACAATGCTCCGCAACTATACCTACCTCAACAGTGGGCTTACCATAATGTACAACGGCAGGCGCATCAAGAGCCGCAACGGACTTGAGGACTTGCTTGTTGACACCATGACTACCGACTCGCTCTATCCCATCATTCATCTCAAAGGCGAGGATATAGAGGTAGCTTTCACCCATACCAACCAGTATGGAGAAGAGTACCACAGTTTTGTCAATGGCCAGCACACCACGCAAGGCGGCACACACCAAAGCGCATTCAAGGAGCACATTGCCAAGACCATCAAGGAATACTACGACAAGAACTATGAGTACACCGACATCCGCAACGGCATAGTGGCGGCTGTCGCCGTCAATGTGGAAGAGCCCGTGTTTGAGTCGCAGACGAAGATCAAGCTCGGTTCCACACTCATGGAACCGGGTGGCGAGACCATAAACAAGTATGTCGGCGACTTCATAAAGCGTGAGGTTGACAACTACCTACATATTCACAAGGAAGAGGTTGCCGATGTGCTCGAAAGCAAGATCAAGGAGAGCGAGCACGAGCGCAAGGCCATGGCCGGAGTAACCAAGCTGGCACGCGAACGTGCCAAGAAGGCTAATCTCCATAACCGCAAGTTGCGCGACTGCAGGGTTCACTACAGCGATGCGAAGGACGACAGAAAGGAAGAGTCGAGCATCTTCATAACCGAGGGCGACTCGGCGAGCGGAAGCATCACGAAGAGTCGCGACGTAAACACGCAGGCCGTGTTCTCACTGCGAGGAAAGCCCCTCAATTCGTTTGGACTAACCAAGAAGGTGGTCTACGAGAACGAGGAGTTCAATCTTTTGCAGGCTGCGCTCGACATTGAGGACGGCCTCGACAACCTGCGCTACAATAAGGTTATTGTGGCAACGGATGCCGATGTCGACGGCATGCACATCCGCTTGTTGCTCATCACCTTCTTCCTGCAGTTCTATCCAGAGCTCATAAAGAAAGGTCATGTCTATGTGCTCCAGACACCTCTCTTCCGCGTGCGCAACCGCCGCACCAAGATAAAGAGCAAGAAGGTCATTGCCAACGCCGATGCGCGTCTGGCCGAAAACGAGCGGAAGGGCGACTTCATCACCCGCTATTGTTATAGTGAGGAGGAAAGACTCAATGCTATACATGACCTCGGGCCCGATCCGGAGATTACCCGATTCAAAGGCCTTGGCGAGATATCACCCGACGAATTCGTCCATTTCATCGGTTCCGACATGCGCCTCGAGCAGGTGACACTTCATAAGAACGACCAGGTGCAGAAGCTTCTCGAATACTATATGGGCAAGAACACCATGGAGCGGCAAAACTTCATCATCGACAATCTTGTCATTGAAGAAGACTTGCCTCAAGACACAGATTTGATCGACTGATGCTTTGACACATATATATTATATGTATTGGCGCTTTGAAACACATCATTATAATGAAGCACATTAAGCATATTCTCTATGCCACCCTTTTGCCTCTTTTCCTGTCGCTACCGGCACAGGCACAGTTGAAGCTGGACTTTGGCAAGGACTCTCCTCTGCGCAAGCTGCAGATTGCGGAAATAGCCATAAACAGTTTCTATGTCGACTCAGTTGACCAAAACAAGCTCGTGGAGGACGGCATTCGCGGAATGCTTGAGAAGCTTGACCCTCATTCGTCTTACACCACGGCTAAGGAGACTAAGGCTATGAACGAGTCGCTCAATGGCTCTTTTGAGGGAGTGGGCATACAGTTCAACATGCAGGCAGACACGCTGCTCGTGATTCAACCCGTGGTAAAAGGCCCTTCCGAGAAGGTTGGCATCATGTCGGGCGACCGCATCATAGAAGTTAACGACACTGCGATAGCCGGTGTGAAGATGAGCCGCGAGGAGATAATGAGAAGGTTGAGAGGTCCCAAGGGAACGAAGGTCAAGCTCACCATCATAAGGCGCGGAATAGCCGAAAAGCTCCATTTCACCGTGGTTCGCGACAAGATTCCGGTGAAGACCATCGACGGATGGTACATGGCAGACCCCACAACGGGATATATACGTATAGGAAGTTTCGGAGCTACGACCTACGACGAGTTCATGGCTGCCGTCAGCGACCTTAAAGGCAGGGGAATGCAAAACCTCATTCTCGACTTGCAAGACAACGGTGGCGGCTATTTGCAGGCTGCCGTGAACATAGCCAACGAGTTCTTGAGTAAGGGCGACCTCATTGTCTACACGCAAGGTCGTCAAGTGCCAAGGTCCGAATATGTTGCCCAGGGCAACGGCAAGCTTGTCGACGGTAAGGTCGTGGTTTTGATAAACGAGTTCTCGGCCTCTGCCGCTGAGATTGTTACGGGAGCCTTGCAAGACCAGGACCGTGGCACGGTAGTTGGCAGACGCTCTTTCGGTAAGGGATTGGTGCAACGCCCGGTGGAATTCCCCGATGGCTCAATGATGAGGCTCACCATCGCACATTATTATACTCCTTCCGGCCGTTGCATACAGAAACCCTACGTCAAAGGTGACCGCAAAGACTATGAGATGGAGCTTGACACACGCTATAAGCACGGAGAATTCTATTCTGCCGATAGCATCCACTTTGCCGACTCGCTGAAATATTACACCATCCGCAAGCATCGTGCTGTATATGGCGGTGGCGGTGTCATGCCCGACTACTTCGTGCCTCTCGACACCATGAGGTTCACCAACTACCACCGCAAACTGGTGGCGAAGGGAATAGTGGTGGACAACGACCTTAAATACATGGACTCGCATCGCAAGCAGCTCAAGGCAAAGTATCCGCAGTTCAGCGACTATCTCGAGCATTACACAGTCCCGCAAGAGCTTGTCGACAGCATCATCAGCGATGGCAAGAAGCAAAAGATTGAGCCAAAGGACAACGACGAGCTCGACCGCACGCTCGTTTACATGCGTGCCCAGCTCAAGGCGCTCATCGCCCGCGACATTTGGGATATGAGCCAATACTATGAGGTCATGAATCGCTATAATGACATTGTGGTAAAGGCCCTGGAGGTGATAAAGAAGCCTTGATGTAGCCCTTCAAACAACAAAATTTAGTTTAAAATCATTTACTTTTGTTTAAGTGTAAACGTAAGCCGTTGGTTCTGAAAACCAACGGCTTACGTTTTTTTATATGCTAAAACAATCCACTTTTTAAGCACTTTTCTTGATTTCGTATGCTGTTTTTTATTATCTTTGCAACATTATACAATGAAAACCAAAACTTAATTTAAACTCACATGAAACAAGCAAGACTAATTACCCTATTGGTAGCTCTGCTGTGTACTGTTGTGACGTGGGCCCAGGACGCATTGTTCAAGGGCACGGTCGTCGACAAGTCCGGTGAGCCAATCATTGGCGCTTCCGTCATGGAGAAAGGCAGTACCCGTGGTTCTGTCACAGATCTTGACGGTAAATTCTCTTTCAAGGGACAGCCAGGTGCAACACTCGTCATTTCCTATATAGGATATGTGACGCAGGAGAAGAAAGGTGCGGCCGACATGCATGTCACCCTTCTTGAAGATCAGAAGAGCCTTTCCGAGATTGTCGTCATAGGTTATGGCGTACAGAAGAAGAGTGTGGTAACGGCTTCCATCGCCAAGGTGGACGCGTCGGAGCTTGCAGGAACGGCTCCCGTGCGTGTTGACAACGCATTGAAAGGACTCGCTGCCGGTGTGAACGTAACGTCAAACTCCGGTCAGCCAGGCGCAGCTGCACGTATTCGCGTGCGTGGTACGGGTACCATCAACAACTCCGACCCGCTTTATATCATCGACGGCATTCCTTACGAAGGTTCATCTGGTATCGATGCTCTCAACCCCAACGACATCGAGAGCATCGAGGTGCTTAAAGATGCTGCTTCTGGTGCCATCTACGGTGCGCGTGCCGCCAACGGTGTAGTGCTCGTCACCACCAAGCAAGGCAAGAGCGGCAAGGCGCAAATCAGCTACGACTTCTCTTATGGTTGGCAGTCGAAATGGCGCAAGCGTGATGTGCTCAATGCCACTGACTATGCCATTCTGCAAAACGAGCAGTATGTCAACTCCGGCCAGGCTCCTCTTTACGCTGACCCATACCATCTGACAGACATCAACGGCAACGCCGTAACCACCGGCACCGACTGGCAGGACCTCGTGTTCAACGACAACGCTCCGGTGCAGAAGCACGACGTATCAGTCAATGGCGGCAACGACCGCGTGAAGTATTACCTCTCAATGGGCTACTACGACCAGGAAGGTATCGTTGGCGGAAACTACGGCAAGTCAAACTATAACCGTCTGACCCTGCGTTCCAACACCAACATGAACGTCATCGACGCTACCAAGGAGCGCAACTTCCTCAACAAGCTCGACTTCAGCGTCAACCTTTCTTACGCCCGCATCAAGAGCACAAGCATTACAGCCAACTCTACATGGGGTTCCGTGCTGGGTTCGGCTCTTGCCTTGTCGCCAATCCTTCCTCCTTATGTTACTGGCGATGCAGCCACGGCACAGCACAACCGTTACACCTACACCGATTATTCGTCGGATTCAAAGGGTGTGCTCACTCCATACGATGACGTGACCGACAAGAACGGCAACATCGTGATGATTCCCGGCACGGCCTACAACGAGATGAACAACCCGCTCGGTCTGCTCCTCGAGCCTTCGCAGCCAAGTTGGAGCCACCACTTCACGGGCAATTTCGCTGCCGAGCTCGGTGTGATAGACAACCTCAAGTACCGCTTCTCATACATGGCCGACATGGCATTCTGGGGATCGGAGACCGCAACACTGCAGACTTACTACAACTCTGCAAACAACAACGCACAGTATACCAGCGCAACGGTGAACAACTGCCGCAACACCACATGGCAGATTGAGAACACGCTGACCTACGACAAGACTTTCGGTGACCACCACATCAACGTGGTGCTCGGCCAGAGCGCACTGTCGTACAGCGGTTATCAGATTGACGGTTCAAACAAATATCTTGTCAACTCTGCGAAGCCTTCGATAGCTTACTCAAACGGTAACTATCGCCTGACTTATGCTGATGACGGCACGGTGAACGGTGCAGTGGTAGACCACTCGGTCAACGCTTACCCCTACGACCCATACAAGATGACTTCTATGTTCGCTCGTGTGTCTTACAACTATCAGGAGCGCTACATGGCTCAGGTCACACTCCGTCGCGACGGTTCCAGCCGCTTCGGCTCGAACCATAAGTTCGGTACATTCCCATCTGTATCGTTGGGTTGGAACATTGCCAACGAACCATACCTCAAGATGCCACAGTGGCTTAACGTACTCAAGGCCCGTTTCTCTTGGGGTAAGAACGGTAACGACAACATAGGTAACTTCAGATATACTGTCAACACGGAATCTGGCAACAACTATTATTTCGGCAACCCTGTCAACCTCACGCTTGGCTCCAAGGCAAGCGGCCTTGCCAACCCCGACCTTAAATGGGAGGAGAGCGAGCAGACCGACATCGGTATCGACTTCGCATTCTTCCGCTCTGCGCTTACTTTCACAGTCGACTATTTCAACAAGCGCACCAATGGCATGCTGATGACCATGAACATCCCTTCATACGTCGGCGAGTCTAAGCCTATCGGCAACGTGGGCGACATGCGCAACCGCGGTGTTGAGTTTGAGCTTGGTTACAAGTGGCACGTAGCCGATGCCAACTTCTCTATCAAGGGCAATGCCTCTTACCTGAGCAACACGCTGCTGGAATACGGCAACGACACTGGCTATGCTGACCTCGATTCCTTCCAGGGCGTCGGCACTATCACACGTGCAGAGAACGGTCACGCTTTCCCATTCTTCTATGGTTACAAGACTGCCGGCATCTTCCAGACACTGGACGAGGTCAACAGCTACGTCAACTCCGAGGGCAAGCCTATCCAGCCAAACGCACAGCCCGGTGACGTGCGCTTCGTGGATGTCAACGGCGACGGAACTATTGATGACAACGACCGTACCGACATTGGTAACGGAACACCAAAGTGGACCTACGGTATCAACTTCAATGCCTCATGGAAGGGCTTCGACTTCAACATGTTCTGGCAGGGCGTGGCAGATGTCGATGTCTTCGATGCCACACGCCGCACCGATATCGCTTCCAGCAACTATCCTTCATGGATGCTCGGACGCTGGACAGGCCCAGGCACATCCAACAAGATTCCTCGCCTCTACAATGGTGACGCCAACAACTGGCAGTCGAGCGACCTCTACATCTTCGACGGCTCATACCTGCGCCTGAAGAACATCACCTTGGGATACACCCTCCCGAAGAGCCTTACCATGAAGCTCATGGTTGAGCGCCTGCGCTTCTATGTCAGCGCCGAGAACGTATTCACCTTCACCAAGTATCATGGCTTCGATCCTGAGATTGCCTCCGGCGGCACATCACTTGGCGTAGACTATGGTGTCTATCCGCAAGCCCGCACATGGACAGTAGGATTCAACATTACATTCTAATATCTCACATCCTTATCTAATTCTAAAATAGTATGAAGAAATCAAATATATTCATTCTTGGCATCATGAGCCTGGCCACTGTCGGGCTGACGGGATGTGGTGAGGGCTTCCTTGAAGTGGAGTCGCCTACCTCCGACGATGTCAACGAATACTATACTACCGATGCGCATATACAAGAGGCTCTGACGGCTTCTTACGACCCTCTCCACTGGGCCGACTGGGGCAATGGCGGCTATGCGCCCATAACCCTTTGCAGCGACATCATGAGCGACGACTGCTATCCTGGTGGCGGCAACGCGAGCGACCAGACCAACTGGCAGCTGATGTTCAACTTCAAGGCAACGTCGCAGTACACTCTGCCGTCGTTGTGGACCGACGAGTACAGCGGCGTGAAGCGCTGCAACGACCTTATCAGCTATGTTGGCAAGGCTCTCGCTACGGAAGGCACCGACCTCACGCAGGACAATGCCAACTCATACATTGCACAGGCACGCGTGTTGCGCGACTACTACTACATGATTCTGTGGAAGTTCTGGGGCAACATACCTTACTACACCGAGAATCTCAGCGGCGACTACAAGGCTCCGCAGTACAAGGCCGACGAGGTGTACACCAACATCATTACCGACCTTGAGGAAGTGCTCGCCACTTATGGCTCCGTGCTGCCTATGAAGGCTTCCACCGGCAACGAGGGACGCGTGACCAAGGCTTTCGCCTACATGGTCTATGCTGAGCTCGTGATGTACCAGAACGACGAGAGCCGCTATTCCAAGACTTTGGAATACATGAACGAGATTATCCAGAGCGGTAAGTATGCCCTCAATCCCGACTTCGCGGCTCTTTGGGCCGAGAGCGGAGAGTGGTGCTCTGAGAGCATCTATGAGATCAACTACGACGACAACAACCATTCGCGTGGCTGGAGCTCGCCTCTCGCCGTGGGCGGTACGGTGCTGCCCCGTCTCCTTGGCCCTCGTGGCTGGACGTCTGGCGTTGGCGGTGTTGACAATGGTTGGAGCTTCGGTCCGGTGCGTCGTGCTACTTACGACATGTTCTCTGGTCAGGATGCCCGTCGCGACGCATCTATCTTCGATGCCGACGCCGTTGCTGCAGAGAATGGCATCACCTATGAGGCTGGATACATGAACACGGGTCTCTTCCAGGGCAAGTACTTGCCATTGGTTGACAACGTGAAAGACGCCGGCTGGGACGCCGACCTCAACTTCAACAACAACCTGCGCATTTACCGTTATGCCGAGACATTGCTCAACGCTGCCGAGCTGCTGCTGCGCACCAATGGCAACAGCGCCACTGCATTGCAGTATGTCAACATGCTGCGCCAGCGTGCCGGCATCGCCAACCTGACAAGCGTCAGCCTCGACGCCATAGCTACAGAGCGTCATCTTGAGTTCGTAGGCGAAGGAAAACGCTACTGGGATCTCGTGCGCACAGGCAAGGCCGCAACAACACTCGTACCCGACGAGGAAGGCTACCGCACAGCTTCGTGGACAGAGAGCAAGAAGTATCTTCCTATACCGCAGAGTGAACTTTCCGCCGATCCAAATCTTCAACAGAACGACTACTAATATCAGTGACAAGAGAATAAAGGATAATAAAAGAATAATATCATGAAAACAAAGATATTCGTTACATGTCTCGCAGCCTTGGCTCTTGTGGCTTGCTCGCCAGAGGAGTACACTGGCGCCGACTCCAACGGTCTGCCGCAGGTGAGCGACTACGCCGACGCCTTCAAGGTGACCGTAGACCAGAACACAAACCAGGCACACTTCGATTTCGACCAGTCGGTCCAGGGTGTCACGCCGGTGTGGATCATCAATGGCTCGCGTTATTCGTCGGCCTACAAAGACTCTGCCTACTATCGCAAGGCTGGTGACTACACCGTGGAGTGCAAGGTGAAAAACCGCAATGGCATCTCCGACGGCAGCCTGACACAGACTTTCCACGTCAACAAGACAAAGATGACCGGCTTCGGCGGCTTCGTGGTTGACAGCGACTTCAACCTCTGGCACAGCGAGGACGCCTCGGCCCACAAGCCAAGTATGTTCTACTATGCCCCGGGATGGAGCCAGATATCAGACCCGTCGTACAGCATGGACGGCTACGACTACGAGGGCATCTCTCTGCCTACAGCCACTACCGACCAGTGGCAGGGACAGATGCACTTGCCGTCTACCATCTCGCTCTCGTCTGACAAGAGCTACGACTTCTCTGTCATCCTCACGTCAAACACCGACCACAGCGGTGTTACCATCAAGGTGACCGATGCGTCAGACGACAACAACTTCCTCTTTGTTGACAAGGCCACGCTGAAAGCCGGCGAGCCTGTCTGCTTCTGGAAGAGCGACCTGAAGGGTATCGACGCTTCGCAGGTAAAGGTTGTGTTCGACTTCGGCGGCAATGCCGCGAACACCACCATCAACGTGGAGAGCATCGTGCTCAAAGACCATGCCAACGACGACGGCACCGAGGTGCCGGTAGTAGATGAAGACCCGACGGTCTACACCTACGATTCGTCTAACAACATTTGGAAGCAAATCGACGACAACTTCGACGAGTCGATGATGACCTTCTACTATGCTCATGGCGACAGTTGGGCAACCAACACCAACTCGATAGGCTTCACGGCCCTCGGCGGTGGCAAGTATCAGGTGACACTGCCCGACGAGAGCAACCAGCAGTGGCAGGCTCAGGTCATATTCCACACAGAGCTTCTCGGCAAGCTCCTGCCCGTGACGGCTGGCGAGAACTATGACATGCGCATCAAGCTGCACTCTACAACCGACATCTCTGGCGTGACATTCAAGGTGGTCAGTGCCGACGACTCCAACGTGTTCTTCACTGACGGCCGCCACGACCTCACCGCCGATGCCGACACCGAGATTAAGGTGCCTGCAAAGAGTCTCTCGACTGATGCCTCTTCGGTGAACGTGGTGCTCGACTTCGGCGGTGCGCCTGCCGGAACGGTTGTCACCATCAGCGACATCACCATTCAGAAAACAGCGAAGTAATACTATTTGATTTTTTGAGGGCATGCCATGCGCAGGGCGTGGTATGCCTTTTTTTTACCCATTGAATACTGATATACCATGAGAATTAACAATTTGCTTTTATTGTTCTTCATGTTCCTGTCGTTGACGGCATGCGGAGGCAACAGTGGCAACGACAACAACGTGCCCACCTCGACCATCACCGCTTCGCCTACAAGCATAAGCTGCACGGCAGAAGGCGGTACGTTCTCCATCGCTGTCAGCGATGCACCTAAGGAGTGGCGCGCATATACCGAAGACAGTTGGATGAAGGTGAGCTCTACGGGCACGACCTCGAAGAGCGGCTCGGTGAGCGTCACCGTTGAGGCCAACAAAGCTACCGAGGCACGCACCGGCAACGTGAAGTTGGTATCCGGCGCACAGGCAATCTCCATTCCGGTTATCCAGGATGCTGCAACGCCCATTGTAGACCCGTCGGAAGGCGACATCCAGGCTCCTGACGGATACAAGCTGGTGTGGCACGATGAGTTCTCCGGCGACGTCTTGGGTTCCGACTGGACCTATGAGCTGCAGAACGCCGGATGGGTGAACAACGAGTTGCAGTATTACGTCAACGACGGAAAGGTCACGACACTTTCCGACGGTGCGCTCAACATCACGTGCTACAAGAACGACGCCGGACGCATCTGCTCGGGTAGGGTGTACGCCTGCCGAAACACGGGATGGAAGTATGGCTGGATAGAGGCGCGCATCATGTTGCCGAAGGGCAAGGGCACGTGGCCCGCTTTCTGGATGATGCCTGTCAACTACAAGAGCTGGCCTGAAGACGGCGAGAACGACATAATGGAGGAAGTGGGCTACAACCCCAACTACGTGTCGTCTACAATCCATTGCAACGCATACAACAATGGCGGAACAGCTAAGGAGCACAAGGAAAAATACGTAGCCAACGCCGAAGGCGGCTGGCATACCTATGCCTGCGAGTGGACCGAGGACTATCTGGCCTATTACATCGATGGCGAGAAATACTACTCCTACACTCCCGACAACAAGACGAAGACCTATTGGCCGTTCAGCGAGCCTTTCTACGTTATCCTCAACCTCGCCTGGGGCGGAAGCTGGGGTGGACAGAAAGGTGTCGACGAGACTGCGCTGCCTGCCACAATGAAGGTTGACTACGTCAGGGTGTTCCAGAAACAATAGCACGGCAAAACCGTCGTTTGGCGTGCAGTGGCGGGCCCTGTGCCCGTCTGCAACCCTGACGGCGAAAAAAATAACGTTATAATATTATATTATGAAGAAAACAATATTGGGTTTATCCCTTGCTCTTTCTTGTCTCTCTCTTCATGCGCAGAAGAAGCCCATGAGCGAGTTTGTAGACGACTTGATGGCCAAGATGACCGTTGAGGAGAAGATAGGCCAGCTCAACCTTATGCCCGGCACCGACCTTACCACCGGTGCCAAGACCAATTCGCCGCTTGTGGAATTGGTAGAGAAAGGCATGCTTGGCGCGGTCCTTAACACGAAAGGAGCTGCCAAGGTAAGGGCTTTGCAGGAGGTGGCGGTCAAGAAGAGCCGTCTGCACATTCCGCTCATCTTCGGTCTCGACGTCATCCATGGTTACGAGACCGTGCTCCCACTTCCGTTGGCCCAGGCGTGCTCGTGGAATCCGGAGGCTATAGAGGCTGGCGCGCGCATGGCGGCTGAGGAGGCCACTGCGAGCGGCATTTGCTGGACCTATAGCCCCATGGTCGATGTAGCACCCGATGCCCGTTGGGGCCGTGTGGCCGAGGGCTATGGCGAGGATCCTTATCTCTCGTCGGTGATGGGCGTGGCTGCCATACGGGGCTATCAAGGCTCAGGCGAACAGAACGGATATGCCAAGAACGAGATTATGGGCTGTCTGAAACACTATGCCCTCTATGGAGCCTCTGAGTCGGGACGCGACTACAACACGGTGGACATGAGCCACCTGCGCATGTTCAACCAGTTCTTGCCGCCATACAAGGCTGCGGTGGAGGCTGGTGTGGGCTCCGTGATGTCGTCGTTCAATGTCGTCGACGGCGTGCCTGCCACGGGCAACCGCTGGCTGCTCACCGATCTCCTGCGCAACCAGTGGGGCTTCGGCGGCTTCCTTGTCACCGACTATGCATCCATCAACGAGATGATAGTCTGGGGCTATGGCGACCAGAAGCAGAGTGCGGCGCAAGCCCTGACGGCAGGAACCGACATGGACATGTGCTCTTCGGCTTATCTTCTCCAGCTGAAGGCTTGCCTCGACAACGGCACCGTGACGATGGAGCGCATCGACGAAGCCGTGCGCCGTGTCCTGGAAGCTAAATACAAGCTCGGACTCTTCGACGATCCTTACCGCTACTGCGACCCCAAGCGCGAGAAGAAGGAAGTCTACACTGCTGCACACCGCCAGACGGCACGCGACATAGCAGCGCAGACCTTCGTCTTGCTGAAGAACGACAAGAACATCTTGCCCTTGAAAAAGCAAGGTTCCATCGCCCTGATAGGCCCTCTTGCCGACACCCGCAACAATCTTCCCGGCAGTTGGTCAACGGGCGACACACCCGAGAAATACAGCACCCTTAAGGAAGCCATGCAGCGCTATCTTGGCGACAATGCAACGGTGGTTTATGCCCAAGGCTCCAACATCTACGACGACAGCGTGCGTCAGGCGTCGGTTGAATTTGGCCGTCCCATACCGCGCGGCAATAGCGGACAAATGCTGGCCGAGGCCCTGCAAGTGGCGAAAAACGCCGATGTCATCGTGGCTTGTCTCGGTGAAATGGCAGAAATGAGCGGTGAGAGCTCGGCACGTACCGACCTTGCCATGCCCGATGCTGAGGCTCGCCTGCTGAAGGCTCTCGTGAAGACGGGCAAGCCCGTGGTGCTGCTCAACTTCGCCGGGCGTCCCACAGTGCTATCGTGGGAGGATGAGAATGTGGCAGCCATAATGAACGTGTGGTTCGCAGGCTCGGAGACTGGAGATGCCGTCTGCGACGTGCTCTTTGGCGACAAGGTGCCTACAGGAAAGTTGGTCAACAGTTTCCCGCGTGTCACTGGGCAGGAACCTATCTATTACAACCACCTCAACACGGGGCGCCCTGTGGAAGACGGCAACAAGGTGTTCCGCAAGTATCAAAGCAACTATACCGACGTGACGCAGGGGCCGCTTTATCCTTTCGGCTACGGCCTGAGCTACACCACCTACAGCTATAGTCCGGTGACGCTTTCTTCTCCGACGATGACCGCTGGTAGCAAAGTTACGGCAACAGCTACCATTACCAATACAGGTAGCCGCGACGGCGATGAAATCGTGCAATTCTACATCCGCGACCGCTTCTCCACCATCATCCGACCGGTGAAAGAGCTCAAAGGCTTCCAGCGGATCCACCTTGCCAAGGGCGAGAGCAAGACGGTGTCGTTCGACATCGATGCTGCCACTCTGAGCTATTACGACAACGACGGCAAGGCGGTGCTTGAACCTGGCGACTTCGATATAATGATCGGTGCCAGCAGCGCCGACGTGCAGACCGCAAAGCTCACGCTGACAAAGTAAGTCCCGTATTTCCATCGTTTCGCGTTTACGTTAGTATTGCGTTGCGATTCTAACGTAAACGCAAAAGCGCGCTGAAAGGGTAGAGCAGCGGTGCAGAAAACAAGCCCAAAAGGGGCGGTCCGGATTATCCGGACCGCCCCTTTGGCGTGTATGACGGTTGTGTTGGTTTGCTGGTGCTTGTGCAGCAGTTTTTAGTAACCGGCGTTTTGTTTCCAGTTGGTGTTCTCCTCCATCACCGATGTCGGCACGGGGAACACACGGCGCTGCTTGTCGAAGTTGGCATTCGGGAATCCTTTCTTGTGGAATCCGTACTCGCTCTCGAATGTGCCGAAGCGTATCATGTCGTTGCGGCGCCAGTTCTCGTCGAAGAACTCACGGCCGCGCTCGTCGAGAATCTCCTTCAGCGAAGGAGTGTGGTCGAGCAGCGGTGCGTTGACATAGGCGCGTATCTGGTTGAACAGGCTCTGCGGCGTGTCGCCGTTGGTGGCGCTGGCTCCGCGCAGTATGGCCTCCGCTTTCTCGAGCAGGATGTCGGCATAGCGGAATATCGGCACGTCGTTGCTCTGGTAGCGTTCGTGCTCGGCATACTCGTTGGGGTTGGGGTAGAACTTTATTGACCTGTAGCCCTGTCGCCATCCGTCGGCGTTGGCTCCGGCGTTGAGCTGTTCCTCACCTCCGGCTTTCAGAGTTATGGTCTTCGTGAACTCCAGTTGGGTGCCGTTATACAGATACGGAGTCGAGGTCTCTTCGCCCGTCAAGGCATCGTGCATGAACACCTTGCCCATCAGCACGCACTTGTTGCGCTCGTCGCCCTTGAGAGTGAACAGGTCGCTGAACTCCGGGTTCATGGCGCAGATGCCGGCGCACGACTTTTTCATCAGTCCGTTGTAGTAGCCCGTAGGCGAGCCCTGGTCAATCTTTCTGAAGGTGCGGAAGCGTCCGTAGAGCATGCCTTGGGCCGACACGCAGTCGTAGGGCATGGCGTAGATGAAGTCTTTTATCTGCGATCCGTTGTCGTAGAGGAACTTCTTGCGGTAGTTGTCGGAGAGGTCGAAGAGGCCGCTATTGATGATGTCGTCGCAATATTCCACCGCGTCGTTGAGCTTGGCGTTTGCCGTGGTTGCGGCGTCATAGTCGGCAACGTTGCCGCAGGTGTACACCGCCCAGTTCATGTAGAGCTTCACCAGCAGTGCTTCTGCCATCCACTTGTTGGGCTTGCCGTAGGTAGAGGCGTCGCTTGCCGTTGAGAGGTCGGAGAGGCTCTCTTTCAGTTCCTTCTCGATAAACTCAGCCACGTCTTTGCGCGGCTGGCGCTCAATGGCCTCGCTGTCGTCGTAGATTTTGTCGAGTATTGGCACATCGCCGTAGCTGTCCATAAGGATGAAGTGATAGAAGGCCCTCACGGTGCGCAGGTTGGCGATGTATCTCTTCGTTGTGGCATTGTCAGCCCCCGCCAGCTCGTTGATGAGTTTGTTGCATTTTGTTATGCCTCCGGCCACGTCGCTCCACCAGTTGAGTGGCGAGTCGCTTGCCAGGAAGGTGTGCAGGGTCGGGTTGATGTTCTCAGCCCCGTCGTAGTAGTCGCCGTCGAAGCTCAGGCCGGTGGCCTCGTCGGAAGAAAAAGTCTGGTAGCGGTTGTAGTTGTTGCCCAACTGCTCGCGGAAGGCATAGTAGGCGTCCGCCATCTTTCCCTCCAGCGCAATCTCCGATTCTGTAGGATATTCCGTCAGCTTGGATTTTATGTCCACGTCGAGGTTGGTGCACGACATTGTAGCCATGGAGACAATGGCCGCTGCCATCAAGTATTTTGTTTTTCCCATGATAGCTTAAACATTAGAAGTTTACTTTCACGCCCACCATGAACGTGCGTGTGTGAGGATAATAAGAGTTACGCCACTGTATGCCGGGTGTCAGGCCGCCGAGATCCACCTCCGGGTCGGTGCCCTTGTAGCCTGTTATGGTGAACACGTTGTTGCAGGTGGCATACACCGAGAGCGAGCTTATCCAGTCGCTCACCTTTCCGAAGTCGTAGGCCAGGGTGAGCGTAGACAGGCGCAGGTAGCTGCCGTCCTCTATCCATCGGTCGGACGGTGTCTGCGAGTTTACGTCACCGTATTTCTGGTTGGTGAGACACTCCTTGAGCACGTTCTTTCCCTGCGAGATGAGGCTCACGCAGTTGCCCTGTGCACGCAAGGCGTTGAAGATCTTGTTGCCGAGCACGCCCTGGAAGAAGGCGTTGAGGCTCCAGTGCTTGTAGGCCAGCGTGTTGTTCCAGCCGTAAGAGAGCTTTGGTTGCGCGCTGCCCGTCTTGGTGCGGTCGGTTTCCTGCGGCTTGGTGGTTGTCTCGCCTGTGCGCTCGCCGGTGGTGGGGTCATGGACATAGAACTGGCTCACACCGCTCTCGTCGTAGCCAGCCCACTCGTAGGTGTAGAATTGTCCGATGGGGCATCCTTCCATAATGCGCTGCACGTAGGTACCGTTGTTGCCGGTAATCTTGCAGTCGGCCTCGTTGATATAGTTCACCGAGAACGTCTGGTTGGAGAGCTTCACCACCTTGTTGCTGTTGTGCGAGAGGTTAAGCGCCGTGGTCAACTTGAAGTTTTTGGTCGTCACGGGCACTGCGTTTATGCTCAGCTCCACGCCCTTGTTGCTTATGTCGCCCACGTTGGCTGTCATCGTGCCGTAGACATAGCGGTTGGTCGACACGGGGTAATAATAGATGAGGTCAGAGGTGCGCTTGTCGTAGTATTCCACCGTTGCCGACAGTCTGCCGCCGAAGAACCCGAAGTCGAGGCCGATGTTGAACATTCCCGTGCGCTCCCATTTCAGGTCAGCGTTGGAGTTGTTGGTGGCACCTATGGTGTGCATGTCGCTGGTCTGTCCCTTCGAGTCGGTGTATTGGAACCACCCCGTAGATGCGTAGGTCTGCTGGGCCGTGAAGGCGTCGAAGCCCAGCGAGTTGCCGCTCACGCCATAGCCGGCGTGCAGCGAGAGGTTGTCGAAGACGTTGAGGTCCCTTATGAACTTCTCCTCGCTCAGTCGCCATGCCGCACTCACCGAGGGGAATGTCGCCCAGCGGTTGTTCTTGCCGAATGCCGACGAACCGTCGCGGCGCAGGGTGAGCTGCACGCTGTATTTGTCGGCAAAAGAGTAGTTGGCGCGTCCGTAGAACGAAATCATGCGGAGGGTTGAAAGGCTGCCGCTCTCCACGGCATCGATGCCGTCTATTTTGTTGGCATAGGTGAGGTCGTAGTACTTCAGGTTGTCGTTGTAGAAGTCTTTCACCGTAAGTCCGAAGCCGTCGTCCTGGTTAGACTCTTCCCACGAGTATCCCACCATGAAGCCAAGCCGGTGGTCGTCGCCGATGTTGGCCGAATAGTTGGCATAAGTCTCAAACACCTTCTTGTTGCTGAAGTAGGTGCTGCGTGTGGCCTGTCCGTTGGTCTGCGTGATTTGCGACTGTGTGGAGTGGTAGATTGACGTGATGTTCTGCCTGTCGGAGTAAGAGAACTGTGCGCTCCATGTGAGTCCCTTCGTGATGTTGAGGTCGGCCTTGCCCGTCACCTGCACGCGCTTCTTCACATAGTTCATCAGGTCCTCGTTGATCATCGACATCGGGTTGTAGTAGTGGGTTGCGCTCGACGAGCTGAACCATGTGCCGTCTTCGTTTTTCACGGGCTGTATGGGCGAGTAGTATGACATGGCGTCGGTTACGCCTTCGCCCCAGTCGCCGCCGCTTGGCACGTCGTTGCTCTCCGTGCGGCTGTAGTTCACGCCGAGAGTGAGGTTGAGCCTGTCGTGCAGCACCTTCGACTGGGCCAGGGCCCTTGCCGAGAAGCGCTCCTTGTCGGTACCCTTTACCACGCCTTTGCGGTTGAGGTAGTTGAGGCTGACGTTGTAGCTCGACTTGGCTGTTCCGCCGCTCACCGAGAGGTTGTGGTTGTGGCTGATGCCTGTGCGCTCCACCTCTTTCTGCCAGTCGGTGTCGGCACCCATATCGTCGGGCAAGGTGAAGTTGTTGGTCTTGGCATAGTTGCGCAGGTCGGTGGCAGAAGCAAGGTCCAGGTCGTTGGCCACGCTTTCCACGGCGGCATAGCCGCGGTAGCCTATTCGTGCAGAGCCGTTGTGACCCTTCTTTGTGGTCACGATTATCACACCGTTGGCAGCTTTCGAGCCGTATATGGCCGTTGCCGTGGCATCGCGCAAAACGTCGATGCTCTCGATGTCGTCGGGGGATATCAGCGAGAGGTCCACTCCCGGCACGCCGTCCACTATATAATAAGGTTGCATGGCCTCGCCCGTGCGCAGCGTGGAGGCACCGCGGAGGGTTACCGAAGGCTCGCCGTTGGGGTCGCCCGTAGTGGTGACAACGAGTCCGGGCACCTTGCCTTGAAGGAGTTCGCCCGGCGAAGTCACGACGCCGAGGTTGAGGTCATCCTGTTTCAGGGTGGTGATGGAACTTGTCACGTCCTTCCTTCTCATCGTGCCATAGCCCACGACCACCACTTCGCTAAGTGTCTTGTCGTCTTCCTGCAATACCACTTGGCTGCTCTTTGCAGCGCTGAGTGTCTGGCTTGCGAAACCAAGAAACGAGAACTGCAGGTGCTGGTCGGGAGAGGCATCGATTGTGTAGCGGCCGTTGCCGTCGGTGACGGTGCCTTTCTTGCTGCCTTCCACTCTTACAACGACTCCGGCCAAAGGGTTCCCTTGAGCGTCAACCACAGTGCCGCTGATGTCGTTTCCTGCAAAAGCCGTGGAGCCAGCCATGAAGAATAAGGTCGCCGTCAGACTGCGTCGCCAGTTCCTCATGCTACTTCTTTTATTGTTATGCATTTGTATAATTTGGATTTTCTTAATCAGATTCTATTATTGTATCATCATCATTTTTGCCATTTGCCACCATGATGCCTTGACGGGAAGCTTGTACGCAAAATGGTGTAACGTTCTATCTTACAACGATATATTACGTAGTGAGACTAAGGTAAAACTATTTTCTTGAAAAGAGTTTTGATAATTCGCCTAATTTCCCATTTGCAAAATTAAGCCTTAATCGATAAACGACGCAAATAATTAAGTTTCTTTAATCTTTTTTACATGCGGATTTTTGCGTGCCATGTGGCAATTTAAATGCCAATGGCATGCCTTTTATGAAATGATTGAGTAAATTTGCAGTTGCTTTGAATCTAAGCTTTTAGCACACCTTATAAAACAAAAACATACAATTTACTATGAGAAAACCCCTTTTGGCACTTGCGTTCTTGTTTGCGGCAGTAGTTTCGGTGGCCCAAGACCCTTGGAGGCTGGAAGCAAACATCGGTACGGACAAATATTATGGCGAGACGGTGGCCAACGGAATGCTCGGCCTTGTGTCGAGCGAGGAACCGCTGAAGACCGCGTCGACAGTGCTCGCCGGTTGCTACGACAAGTTTGGCAGGGGAGAAGTGAGCAACTTTCTCGCCGGTTTCAACTTCCTCAACACAGTGTTGGCGGTTGATGGCACGACGGTCACCAAAGACAACGTCTCCGGTTATCGTCAGGTGCTGGACATGCGCAATTCCGTTTTCGAGGGCAACTTCAAATACGGTGACAAGATGCGGGTGAAATACCAAATGGTATCGCTTCGCCAACTGCCCTATTGCGCCGTGCTCGTGGTCGATGTCACGCCGTTGGCCGATTTCACTCTCAGCGTGAACAACACGCAAGAGCTGCCCACCGGCTTCAAGACTCCGCTCTTCCGCTATGAGCTGACAGCCACAGACAGCAGGACCAATAAAGCCTCGCGGTTGCTGTCTACGGATTGTGCCAGCCCTACTGGCAAGGTGCGCATGGCCTGCTGCTCGGAGTTTGTTTTACCGGCTATTGCGCAACTGCCAGAGATAACGTCGGACAAGGATTCCGACTCTGTCAGTCAGCATTTTACTTGCCGGATGAAGAAGGGTAGGGACTTCCGTTTCCTCGTAGTGGGCGCCACCATGTCGTCGGCCCATCATCCCGACCCCATAAACGAGGTGAAGCGCCTCACGATAGCATGCCAGTATGAGGGCGCCGACAGGCTGCTCTCACGCCACAAGGCTCTGTGGGACGACTTGTGGAAAAGCGACATCATTGTCGAGGGAGACCCGCAGTCGCAGCAAGACATCCACGGCATGATGTACCATCTCTACGCTTTCCTTCGTGAGGGAAGCGGCATGAGCATATCGCCTATGGGCCTGTCGGGCCTGGGCTACAACGGACATATATTCTGGGATGCCGACACATGGATGTTCCCGGCCCTGCTGCTCCTTCATCCGGAGCTTGCGCGCCAGATGATAGACTATCGTTACGACCGCATTGCCGTTGCCCGCCGCTACGCTTTCGAGCATGGCTACAAAGGGGCGATGTTCCCCTGGGAGAGTGCCGACACGGGCTTTGAAGATACCCCTGTGTTTGCCCTCACCGGCCCGTTTGAACACAGCATCACGGGTTGCGTAGGCTTTGCCGCCTGGCAGTATTATTGCGTCACGGGCGACAGGGAATGGCTGCGTGAGAAAGGCTGGCCTCTGTTGAAGGAAACGGCCGACTTCTGGCTCAGTCGTGTGACATTGGGCGAGGACGGTAAATATCATGTCTACAATGTGGTGGGCGCCGACGAGTGGGCCGAGAACATCGATGACGACGCCTTTACCAACGGTGTGGCGAAGGTGAATCTGCTGAGTGCCACCAAGGCCGCCAAGGTGCTCGGACAAACGCCCGACCCGAAGTGGGACGAGGTGGCGGCAAAGCTCAACTTCATAAGCAAGAACGGAGTGACAATGGAGCATGCCACATACAACGGCGAGAACATCAAGCAGGCTGACGCCAACCTGTTGGCGTTTCCGCTGAAGTTGATTACCGACAGCAAGCAGATAATCAGCGACTTGAACTATTACCAGACCCGTGTGCCATTGAGAGACACGCCCGCAATGACCCAGGCCATGTTCACTCTTTTGTATTCGAGGCTTGGCGATGCCGACAAGGCCTGGCACTATTTCCAGGACTCTTTCAAGCCGAATTGTCTGCCGCCGTTTGGCGTGATAGCTGAATGCAAGGGTGGTACGAATCCATACTTTGTTACCGGTGCAGGCGGCGTGCTGCAAAGCGTGCTGATGGGCTTCGGCGGAATAGACATCTCTTACGACGGCGGGGGCTTGAGCCAAGTGGCAAGCGTGCTGCCAAAGAAATGGAAAAAGCTCACGATAACCTCGGTTGGGGTAGACAAGAAGAGCTTTGTGGTGAAACAAAAATAAGGGTCTATGTTGATTTGTGTGGGTGAAATAATGCGTTATAATCTTTCTTATTGATTTTTACCACACGAATCAACATATAACCTAAA
>CAZXGQ010000007.1:41669-48602 GCA_964640415.1 uncultured Prevotella sp. | reverse complement strand
GTAACGATTTTAAAGTACGCAAATAATGGCGTATATACTACCTGAGTAGTTACGAAATTGTTGCCGCTCGTCAGCTGATAACACCCCAATTGACATTTGTGTTTTTCAGTTCTCTCAAATGTTGCCATAAAAGGTCATATTGGGGATTCGTACAGTCTGGATCATCGTCGACTATCTTCTTTGCCTCATTTCTTGCGAGCTGCACGATCTGTCCGTCGCGGGCTATATTGGCTATCTTAAGGTCGAAAGCCATGCCGCTTTGGGCCGTACCTTCCAAGTCGCCAGGCCCGCGCAGTTTGAGGTCGGCTTCCGCAATTCTGAATCCGTCGTTGGTCTGGCACATTATGTCGATGCGCTTGCGTGTGTCTTGCGACAGCTCGTAGCTTGTCACGAGGATGCAAAAGCTTTGTTTGGCTCCACGTCCAACGCGTCCGCGAAGCTGGTGAAGCTGCGAGAGTCCGAACCGTTGCGCGTCCATAATCACCATCACTGAGGCGTTGGGCACATTGACCCCCACCTCTATCACGGTGGTGGCCACGAGGATTTGCGTCTGTCCCTGCACAAACTTCTGCATCTCAGCCTCTTTGTCCTTGGGCTTCATTTGTCCGTGGACCTTGCTCATTGAATATTGTGGGAAAATTTGCTTCAGAGCCTCGTAACCGTCTTCAAGGTTTTTCAGATCCTTTTTCTTTCCTTCTTCGATAACCGGGAAAACAATGTACACCTGCCTTCCCTCATTAATCTGTTTGGCTATGCCGGCATAGAGGGAGGTCATCTGGTTGTTGTATTTGTGGATGGTGACAATTGGCTTTCTGCCCGGTGGCAGCTCGTCGATGACGCTCACGTCGAGGTCACCGTACAACGTCATGGCTAGGGTGCGCGGGATGGGTGTCGCGGTCATCACCAGGATGTGTGGCGGCCGTTCGCTTTTCTTCCAAAGTTTTGCCCGCTGTGCCACTCCGAAGCGGTGCTGCTCGTCTATTACGGCAAGTCCGAGCCGCTTGAAGACCACGTTGTCTTCCAGAAGCGCATGCGTACCCACTATAATATTGATTGTACCGTCGGCGAGAGCTTCGAGCACCTCGGTCCGCTTTTTTCCTTTCACGATGCCGGTGAGGAGTTCCACCTTGATGTCCATGCCCTGCAAAAACTCAGTTATGGTAGACAGATGTTGTTCCGCCAGGATTTCCGTCGGTGCCATTATGCAAGCCTGGAATCCGTTGCCTATGGCTATGAGCATTGCCAAGAGCGCCACGAGGGTCTTTCCCGAGCCTACGTCGCCTTGCAGCAGCCTGTTCATTTGAATGCCCGACCGCATGTCGTCGTGGATTTCGTGAACCACGCGCTTCTGGGCGTTGGTCAGTTCAAAGGGGAGGTTGTTCTTGTAGAAGATGTTGAGGGGTGCACCTACGCGCATGAACGTGTAGCCGCGGTATTTGTGGCGTTGCTCTGTGGCGTAGCGCAGGATATTGAGCTGCACGTAGAACAGCTCTTCGAATTTCAGACGCTCCTGAGCCTGTTGCACGTCGCGCAGCGACTGCGGATAGTGTATCTTCCTCAGGGCGTCGTCTCTTGAAATGAGGTGCAGCCTCGTGATTTGCTCTTTCAGCAGCGTCTCGGGAATTGAGCCTTGCGGAATGCGCGCCACCAGTGCCTTCGTCATCTTCTCCATGGCTCTCGACGTGATGCCACGGTCTTTCATGGTTTGGGTGGTGATGTAGTAGGGTTGCATCCCCATTGTCGAGAGCTGGAGATTGCTGGCTTTCTCCATGTCGGGGTGGGCAAACTGGTATCGTCCGTTGTAGGGCTGCGGCTTGCCGAAAACTACATATTCAATCCCGGGCTTATAGTTGTCGTAAACCCAATTCTTGCCGCCGAACCACACGAGGTCCACCACGTCGCTCCCGTCAGAGAAATGGGCCACGATGCGTTTCTTGCGGCCTTCTCCAAACTCTTCGAAGCTTTGTATGGCGCCTTTGATCTGCACCAGGGGCATCTCGCCGCTCAGCTCACGTATGGGGTAGACCTTCGAGCGGTCTACATATTTGTATGGGTAATACTCAATCAGGTCACCCCAAGTCTTGATGTTGAGCTGACTTGTCAGTATCTCCCTGCGTTTAGGTCCCACGCCGGGGAGATACATGATGTCTTGATTGAAAATATTGTTCAATGGTTTGATTCTATCAATACCTCTGCCACTTTCAGGTCGAATGGCGTGGTGATCTTTATGTTTTCCTTATTCCCCTCCACCGTGTTTATGCTCACTCCGAGGCTCTCCACCACCGAGGCGTCGTCGGTAAACGTCTTTCTGTCAGGTTGGTTGAAGGCTTGTTTGGCGAGGCCGATGTCGAACACTTGAGGCGTCTGTACAGCCCTGAACAGCGAGCGGTCTACCGTAAAGGTCCTTGTGGTGCGCGAGTCGACGTGGCGCAGGGTGTCGGTGACAGGCACCACGGGCACTGCGCTGTATTCCTCCCGTGCCGTCTCGTAGCAGTTGTCTATAACCTCGTTTGAGACAAACGGTCTCACGCCGTCGTGGAAGCCCACCACGCCCTCCTCGCTGTCGGGGATGAGTGAGAGACCGTTTTTCGAGCTTTCAAAACGCGTTGCCCCACCGTCGGCCACGCTATGGGGAACGGTGAAGCCGTGTTTCTCGCACAACGACTGCCATGTGGCCTGCTGGTCCTTGGGCAGCACTACGATGATGCCAAGTGCGGGGTCGTAGTTGTGGAAACGTTCTATCGTGTGCATAAGCACAGGCTTGCCGCCAATGGGCAGAAACTGCTTGGGAACGTCAGTGCCCATCCTCGTGCCTTTTCCACCGGCGACAATGATGATATAGTCCATGCGGAATCCTTGTCTTGTTAGTCCTTGGTCTTATGCCATGAGATGTGCATACTGCATCTTCTTCTGCAGGTCTTCCACTGCTTCCTTAGGTATGAAGTAGCCCAAGATGTGGTAGGCGTAGGGCAGGGTAGCGGCAGGACCTTCTCCTGTGGTCACGAGTCCGTCTTCCTCGAAGAGGTTGGCGGTGTAAGTGGCGTTGGGCAGATACTTCTCGAATCCGGGCGAGCATGTGGCACGCTTGCCGTCGAGCACGCCTATAGAAGCGAGAACCATCGGTGCGGCGCAGATGGCGGCCACGCGTTTGCCTGCGTCGTACTGGGCTCTCAAAGCCTTGCGCACGCCGTCGTGGGCGTTGAGGTTTGTGGAGCCGGGCATGCCGCCGGGAAGCATCAGCAGGTCGGCATCGCTGAAGTCGCCGTTTTCAAACATCATGTCCGCCTTGACGGTCACGCCGTGCGACGACTCAACAAACTCACTGCCGGTGACGCTCACCGTCTTCACTTCCACGCCTCCGCGACGCAGGATATCCACTGGAGCCAGGGCCTCTATCTCCTCGAAGCCGTTGGCCAAAAATTCATAAACCTTTGCCATAATTCTTTTTTATGTTATAGTCTGCTATACAAAGATAGTGCAAACCGAATGCAATGGAGCTTGCTCCAGATTGCTGAGGTGCCGCCTATCTTATACAAAGATAGTGCAAACCGAATGCAATGGAGCTTGCTCCAGATTGCTGAGGTGCCGCCTATCTTATACAAAGATACGAGAAAAAAGCGAGGATAGGCAGGCGTGGCAGGCTTTTAACAAACATTTACCGACTTGCAATGATTATTTTCTTCCTTTTCTCCGGATAAGGAGGATAAAATTTGTATCTTTGTTGCTCTGATAATTAAAGTGATGCAAGACAAGAGATTGAGTTTCGCCATTTTCGGCAACGAATACCAGGCTGGCAAGAGTGTGGGGATAGGCCATGTGCTGACATCCCTGTACGAGCGCAATGCGGAGATATATGTAGACCGTCCGTTTTACGAGTATCTCTCGCGCGAGCTGAAAGTCGACATCAAGGCCGACGGCGTGTTCGACGGCTACAACTTCGATGTCGACTATGCCATTTCCATTGGCGGCGACGGCACCTTTCTCAAGGCTGCCAACAGGGTGCTGGCCAAAGGTACGCCGGTCATCGGCGTGAACACGGGCCGGCTCGGCTTTCTTGCCGAAGTGTTGCCCACGGAGTTCAGGGAGGCTCTTGACGAGATATATGCCGGCACCTGCAATATAGAGAAGCACATGGTCATCCAGGTGGAAGTCAACACAAGCGGTGCCGCGGAGCCGCTTCCCTTGGAAGGCAGTCCTTATGCCCTCAACGACATTGCCATACTGAAGCGCGACAGTGCCTCGATGATTACCGTCCGCGCTTATGTCAACGACGATTTCCTCGTTACCTATCAGGCCGATGGTCTCATAGTCTCCACGCCCACCGGTTCCACGGCCTACAGCCTTAGCAACGGCGGCCCGATAATCGTGCCCAACAGCGGCAGCATCTGCCTAACGCCAGTGGCTCCTCACAGTCTCAACATACGCCCGATTGTGGTCAACGACACCACCGTCATCCGTCTTGAAGTGGAGAGCCGCAGCCACAATTTCCTCATGGCTGTCGACGGAAGGTCGGAGAAGCTGTACGAGGGCACTGAGCTGATTATAAAGAAGGCACCATATGCCGTCAACGTTGTCAATTTGCGTTCCAAGCGCTATTTCGCCTTGTTGAGGGAAAAACTCATGTGGGGTGCCGACCAGCGTGGATAATTGTAGAAAGGGACCAGTCATGCCGGGATTTTTCAGTAAGGCTTTCAAGTCGCGCAATTCCAAATACAAGGCCAACGACATTTTCCGTTGGCTTTGGCGTGCCTGGCGCGGCAACCGTCTGCAGGCGTGCCTCAATGCCGCAATAGGCTTGCTGTCGGTCGTGGTGTCGCTTGGCCAGGTCACGGCGGTGCGCCATGCCATCGACGTGGCAAGCGGCACGGTGCGTGGCAACATCTATTGGGCGGTGGCTTTCATGGGAATGCTGATCCTTTGCGACTTCATGCTCAACATCAGCAGCACGTGGGTGCAAAACATTCTCGGCATACGCGCGCAGAACCGCATGCAGCAGCGCATGCTCGACCGCATACTCCGCTCGCAGTGGCACGGCAAGGAGCATTTCCACTCGGGCGATGTGCTCAACCGCCTGGAGTTTGACGTTGCCAATGTCGTCGATTTCCTCACCCAGACCATTCCGAACACATTGTCGGTGCTGGCCATGTTTGTTGGCGCCTTCTGCTATCTCTTCGCCATGGACGCCGTGCTGGCGCTCATCACCGTGGCAATCATTCCGGTGTTTGTAGGGCTCAGCAGGGTCTACGTCAACCGTATGCGCAAGCTGACTAAGGACGTACGTGCGGAGGACTCACGGGTGCAGAGCACGCTTCAGGAGACCATCCAGCACCGCATGCTCATAAAAACCCTGGAGAGCGAGACCATGATGGTGAACCGTCTGGAGCGCACGCAAGGCACGTTGAGGCACAAGGTGGTGAAGCGCACGGTGTTCTCGGTGTTCAGCAACACTGTTTTGAACATAGGCTTTGCCTTGGGCTATCTCGTGGCTTTCCTGTGGGCTGCCGTGCGCATGTCGGCCGGCTCGTTGAGCTTTGGCGGCATGACGGCTTTCCTTCAGCTTGTCAACCGCATCCAGAGTCCGGCGCGCAGCCTTACGCGCCTCGTGCCGGCATTCGTATCCGTGTTTACGGCTGCAGAGCGGCTTATGGAACTTGAGGAAAGTCCGCTCGAAGAGCAAGGCGAGCCGGTGGCATTGGAAGCACCGTGCGGCATACTGTTGGAGCACGTGGATTACGCTTACGAAGACGGTGAGGACGTGCTCCGCAACTTGAGCTTCGACTTCAAGCCTGGCACATGCACTGCTGTCCTCGGTGAGACGGGTGCGGGAAAGACCACTCTCATACGCATCATCCTCGGACTGGTAAAGCCCAAGAGCGGTAAGGCGGAAATATACCATGGCGTGTCTCGCGCGATTTCCCCCCTCACCCGCTGCAACCTCGCCTATGTGCCGCAGGGCAACACGCTGCTCAGCGGCACCGTGCGCGACAACCTGCGGCTTGGCAGGCTCTCGGCTACCGACGAGGAGATGAAGGAGGCGCTGCGCAAGAGTTGTGCCGAATTTCTGCTGGATATGCCGGATGGTCTCGACACTGTCTGCGGCGAGCAGGGCAGCGGACTGTCTGAAGGCCAGGCGCAGCGCATAGCCATAGCCCGCGCCTTGCTTCGCGATTGCCCAGTGCTGCTTCTCGACGAGGCTACCTCGGCGCTTGACCCCGATACCGAGCGCCAGCTCCTGTCAAACATTCTCTCCGACAAGCGGCGCACGGTAATCTTCATCACCCATCGCCTTGCCGTAAAGGACTATTGCGACCAGACGCTCACGGTAGAGAAGATTTGATTATTGCTTGCTTTTCTTCTTGCCAAGCGCAAGGGCTATTCCGGCATTGAAACCCAACGCTCCTTCTCCTTCTATTAACCCTCCGATGTAGTCGGCGTTCAGATTCAAGGCCAAGCGTTTTGATACCGGTATTTTAACGCCTATTGCCGGATTGCAGAAAAAATCGACACCAGCCGCACCGTCACCGAACTCCAACACGCTGCTGACGCCAAGTTGCACGTAAGGTGTGATGTGCTTCATGGGATAGCTGTATGATATATGCGCAGAGAGGGGTAAGGCAAAATCGTCAGTATTGTAAAATATCCACAAGCCCGACCCTATGCCGAAACCTATATTGCTTTTGGTGTAATGTGTATAGTCTATTTTTGCAGTAACCAGTCCGTCGTCGTCGAAATTCCTGCCGGCAGTGATGCTCAGTTCGTTGCGCGGTTGCCAAATGTGCTGTCCGAAGGAGGCGAATGAGGTTGTAAGGAGCAACGCCATCACCGTAACCCATTTTTTCATATTCATTGCGTATTATGTAGTTCTTGGCTGCAAAGTTATTCAAAAGCACTGACATATAAGTATGTTCATGGCAGAAACATACGTCTTCGCCA
>CAZXGQ010000007.1:0-41569 GCA_964640415.1 uncultured Prevotella sp. | reverse complement strand
GAAAGCATGTCTAAGCTGTGAATGCACGTTTCCGGCACGGAAGCACGTTCCTGCCAGCAATATTATAAGTGCTTTGTGACGCAGCGACGTTTGCCCGCGTCCGTGAACCAGTTTGCCCGCGTCCGTGAACCATATTGCCCGCGAACGTGAACCGTACGGTTCGCGTTCGCGGGCAATCTTATTTATTATTGAAACCAAAAGACCGTGATAATTTTTGCGGATTCAATTATTATGCGTAAATTTGCCCAAACGCATTGTCTCACACGTAAATGCCAATCTTATGGGCAAGTTCATAAATCCTTTCACCGACATCGGGTTCAAGCGAATCTTCGGGCAGGAGATATCTAAACCTTTGTTGCTCGATTTCCTCAACAATTTGTTGAAAGGCGAGAAGGTTATCACGAATATCACCTTCCTTGACAAGGAGCAGCCTTCTGAATATAGGGACGACCGCTCGCTAATCTATGATGTGTTCTGCGAGACAGAGGACAATGAGCGCATAATAGTGGAGATGCAGAACCGGGAGCATCCCAATTTTGCGTCACGGTGTCTGTACTACGCCTCGCAAGCAATATCCAGGCAAGGAGAAAGAGGTTCGGAATGGTGGTACAACATAAACGCCGTTTACATGATAGCTTTTGTCAATTTCTACATGGCCGAGCTGGACGACAACTTCCGAACTGACGTGGAACTTGTTGAACGTCAGACGGGAATGGTGTTTACAGACAAAGAGCGGTTCATCTTTCTCCAGTTGCCTTGTTTTAGAAAAGAGGCTGATGAGTGCTGTAATGACTTTGAACGTTGGATATACTTACTAAAAAATATGGAAACACTTGACAGGATGCCGTGGGTGGCCAAAGACTCCGTTTTTCGCCGTCTCGCCGAGATAGGAGAGGTAAGCAATATGACAAAGGAGGAGCGTACTAAGTACGACTCCGCTTTGCGCCATTATCGTGACACGATAGTGGTGATGCAGGGTGCTGTGGATAAAGGTCGTGCGGAAGGTCGTGCGGAAGCGAACGTTTCCATTGCGAAAAATTTGAAGGCTATGGGTCTTCTGCCTCCCGACATAGCCAAGGCTACAGGATTGAGCCTTGATGAAATAGCAAAGTTGTAGGGAATGTTCAGATGCCAAGGACATTGCGCACGACCATCCAAATAAGAAATGTGACAATGTAGAACCAGACCAGAATCTTGTTCTCAATGATATTGCCAAGCCATGCCTTGGCCCTGCCGCTTAGCATCCATCGCTGTATAACAAAAAGAAAGGCGTAGGGGCCGGCGTAGACCAAGTAATAGTTATAATGCAGTGCATCTGCCACATGGCCGTGTAGAAGGGCATAGACGGCCCTTTGGCCTCCGCAGCCCGGACACTGAAGGCCTGTAATCATCTTGAAAGGACACTTCGGTATCCATAAATAGTCGATAGGGTTGAAACAGTAAATCACTGCCAACCCTATCAGAATGACCGAAGCGACAAAGAGGCGCTGCCACACCATCACATCTTAGACAACGTCCCGACGGCAATGTAATAGATTATCTGGCATACCACGCCTATGCCTATGCCGAGTATGCTCCATTTCTTGGCGTCGTCTGACGCCTTCTGTGCAAGTTCATACTGCTGCATAGCGAAATATCCGTTTACCTTCGATGCCTTGATAATGGCGACTATGCCGAATGGAAGGCAGCAGCAAATGGTTGTGAAGATAGCCAAAGCCATATAGTTCTTTGGCTTCATTGGCAGGTTGTTCATTTCGTCCATATAGATAAGATTTTTAATGATACTGTTGTCATGGTAGAAAGTGCGTTTACTGCAACACTTGTCTTTTGGCAAACTTGTAAACGTAGATGGTGTCCTTGAAGCATGAGGCTCGGTGCTCGGTGCGCATTATTTCCCTGAATGAATACTGCTTGGCGAAAGGCTCGTTGAGCAGGGGCTTGCACTGTGCAGGAACTACCACTACGCCTTTTTGCGGACGGTCCACGTCGAACTGCCGCATGCGGTCGCCCAAGTAGAAGTCTATTCCGTAAAGTCTTAACACGTCGTCGCCTACCTCGCGCTTGTTGACGGTGGTCAGTGCGAACACTGGCTCGCCTTTCGCTGCTTGCTCAACCTGAGTAGCTACGGGGCGCAAGCTCTGGCAGCCCACCACGGTTGGCTTATAGTATCCGTCAAACGCAAGGAAGACGAGAAGCGTCATAGCGGCTGAGGCCAGCACGGGGTGACTCCCGATAAGGCTGTGGCGGCGAAGCAGAACCGTCAGTCCGAGGCAGGCGGCGAGAAGCGGCATCAGCGCCATGAGTATGTCGCCGAGGTTCATGCTGCCATAGGAGAGGGCGTGAAGCATCTGGAGGTTTTCCCAGGCGTGCTTGCCGTGGAAGATGCTGTCGGGAACCAAGCCGGCCCTAAGAACGACGAGTGCCACAGTGAGGATGAAGCCAATGGCAGAGAGGAAGCCAATGTAGAAACGTATAGGGAACAATGAGCGTTTGACCAGCCAGACTATGTATTCCGCTATCAGCACCGCCATGAACGGATAGCATGGCAAGAGGTAGACACCGCGTTTGCTCTTGGGTATGCAATAGAAGAAAAGAATGAGCAGAAACGATAGCCAAGTGAACACCTGCAGGGCATCGGCCTTGCGCATGGCAGCCACGATGCGGTTTGCCAACGATGACTTCTCTTGGCCTTCATTTTTTGATTGGAGGCTGTTGGCGAGCTTGCGCCAGGGCAAGACAAAGAGAGAAAGCAGCAGTGGCAGGGTCCATGGAAGCCAGCCAACGATGAGCATCATGATGTTGTAAGGCCAGGGATTGGCGTGGGTCACCGCCTTCATCTTGCCGAGGAAACGGCCAACGTTTTCGTCCATGACAAGTGACATAAACTGGTCGCCGCCTTGCCGGTAGGCTGCCCAATACCAAAGCAGGGGTAGCACAGAGGCGAGCACGGACGACAGAAACAACTTGTAGATGGTCTTCCAAACCGTTGCGCCACACAGCTTTCCTCGTTGCCAAGCTGTGAAGAGCATGAACACGAACATCACGAAGCATGGCAGTACGATACCCACAGGGCCTTTGGTCAGCGTGGCTCCGCTCATGCACAGCACGGCTGTCCACGGCAGCAGCCTGCAGCCTTTCTCCCACCATTTATATAAGGAGTAGAGCGCACACACAATAAACATTGTCAGCACCATGTCGACGCGGCAGTTGGTTGCCGCACGGTGTACCTCAAAGGCCGTGAGGGTGAGGATCGCGGCAAGCAGACCGGCGTTGTTGTTCTTGCGCTTGGCATAGAACAATGCACCGGCACACAGCATTATGATGAGGGCCAACGCAGAGGGCAGACGCGACGTGAATTCGCTCACATGACCCGTGACGAGCGAAAAGGCTGCGATGCACCATTGGAAGAAAGGAGGCTTGTAGGGTATATCGAAGCCATTGTTGACTGGCAGAATCCAGTTGTGCTGGTTCAGCATCGACACTGCCACGACAGCCTCGCGGGGCTCGCCCTTGGTGGTGAAGTCTGTGTTGCCGAGAAACGGGAGAAGTGTGAGGGCGGATATTATTATTGCCGACCAGAATACGAAACGGTGGCTCTTGTCATTCATCTTTATTCGTTGTTGCATTTATATGCTGCAAAATTACTTTTTTTTTCGATTAATTCACCTCTTTGAACTAAATATGTATTAACTTTGTAACATGAAACTTTTCGGAAGATCAGTGCTGTGGCTTGCGGGCATCCAAGTCATCGCTTTGTTTGTGTTTTACCTTTTCAGACTTGTGGAGTTCATTACCCTGCATGCCAAGATTACTCATCCCGATGCAAGTGCCCTTGGGGCTTTTGTGCGTGGTGTATGGTTCGACAACGTTATAGCTTGCTACATCATGGTGCTGCCGCTTGCTGTTGTTCTGATAACGTCTATGTTGGGATGGAGCCATCGTCGGCTTCGCCGTGGGGTGACGGTTTATTTTGCAGTGCTTTATGCCATAGCTTTCATGCCGTCTGCTGCCAACACTCCTTATTTCAACTACTTCTTCAAGAACATCAACTCGAGCATATTCGAGTGGTTCGGCTATACCGCCACAACCGCCGGCATGCTTGTCGAGGAAAAGAGCTGGTGGCTGTATATCGCTCTATATCTGTTGTTTACTATGATGTTCGTCTGGGCGCTGTTTCGCTTGGAGCGTGTCTACGCCCGGTCGTTGGAAAGTGCTCCAGTTGACCGTCGCCCTGTGTTCTATGTGCTTGGTTCTGTTGTGTCGGTGTTGCTTATCCTGCTTTGTGTCTTTGGCATACGCGGCAGGCGCGGCTACAATCCGATCAAGATAAGCGAGGCATACTATTGTGACGACCCGTTCCTTAACCAACTTGGCATAAACCCGGCCTTCAACCTCCTGACGTCGGTGCTCGACGACATGAAGCCCGAAAACGAGGACTTGCGGCTCATGCCTTCAGCCGATGCGGTGGCTTATACCCGTAAGTGGCTTGGCATCACGGGAAAGGCCGACAGCAGCGATGTGCTGCGGCGGTTTGTGGTGAACGATTCGGCAAGAAAGGAACCTCTGGTGAAGCCTAATGTCGTGGTCATACTGATGGAGTCGATGTCCGGCTCGCTGCTAAGGGAGTTTGGCCAGAGTCAGCCTCTCACGCCCACGCTCGACTCGCTTTACCAGCACTCGCTTGCTTTTACCAACTTCTTCAGTGCCGGGATACACACCAACCACGGCATGACGGCAACGCTGTACAGTTTCCCGGCGTTGATGTTCCGCAACCTCATGAAAGGCACGGTAACACCGCACCGCCAGGGGATACCTACGGTGCTGAAAGGCTTGGGGTATGAGAATATGTTCTTCATGACCCATGAGGCGCAGTACGACAACATGAAAGCGTTTTTCGCCACCAATGGTTACGACGACATTTATTCCCAAGAGAATTATCCTAAGAGTGAGGTGGTAAACAGTTTTGGGGTGAGCGACCATTTTGAGTTCGGCTACGCTCTTGGCAAGATAAACGAGAAGGCCAGGAACCGCAAGCCTTTCCTGGCAACAATTCTTACCATAAGCAATCATCCGCCTTACGTTGTGCCGGCATGGTTCAAGCCTCGCACAAAGGACAAGGAGACGCAGATAGTTGAGTATGCTGATTGGTGCATCGGCGATTTCTTGCGCAAGGCGGCAAGGGAGCCGTGGTTCAAGAATACGATATTTGTGATTCAGGCCGACCACGGCAAGGTGGTCGGTCAAAGCAATGCCGAACTGCCGGTGAGCTACAACCACATACCGCTGATAATATTCGGCAAAGGTGTCAAGTCTGTGAAATATGACGGATTGGGTATGCAGGTGGACGTGATGCCGACACTTCTCGGACTGATGGGCGTGAACTACAGCTACGATGGTTTTGGCGTTGACCTGCTCAGGCGCAAGCGCAACGTGGTGTTCTATTCGGCCGACAACCAGATTGTGGCGCGCGACTCCGCCCATTGCTTCGTCTACAATCCACGCTTGGGGAAGACTTTCTGCTATGACGCGCTCCCCGGGTGGAAACTCAGGAAGACGCGCAACAGTGCGGCCTTCAAGCCTTTGAGCAGTTATGTCTTCAGCATGGAACAAACAGCGCAGTTCATGCTCGGCAGACAGAAAATGCAATAAAACAAAATGCCCATTGACACGCTTGACATGCGGGTGCCAATGGGCATTCCTATTTGGGTAGAATGAATAAAAGTGTCACGCCCTTTCCTGTACGAAGTATCTTGGGCGTTGCTTTACTTCCACATATATCTTTCCGATGTATATGCCCGTCACGCCCATGGCGGTTGTTATGATGCCGCCTATGAACCAAAGCGATACGAGAAGCGATGTCCAGCCTTCTATAGTGTTGCCCTCGATGTGCCTTATTACGCCAAACACGATCATGACCAGTGAAACCAATGTCATGGCGAGTCCGGTGAAGGTGATAAACTTCAATGGTGCAATGGAGAACGACGTGATGCCGTCTATGCTGAACGCCAACATCTTCTTCAAGGGGTATTTCGACTCGCCCAATGTGCGTGCGCGTCGGTCGTAATACACGAATCCCTCATTGAAGCCGAGTCGTCTCACGACACCACGCAAGAAGAGGTTGCGCTCGGGATATTGCATCAGGGCTTCCACAGCGCGGCGGCTCATCATGCGGAAGTCGGCATGGTTGTACACTATCTCGGAGTCCATGCTCTGCATCAGCTTGTAAAACGACTGTGCAGTGAAGCGCTTGAACCACGTGTCGGTCTCCCGTTTCTTCCTTACTCCGTACACGATGTCCTTGCCCTCGTTTATCTGCCTTGCCATATCAATGATGGCCGTCTCGTCATCTTGCAGGTCAGCGTCGATTGACGCCACGGCGTCGCTTGTTGCCACGCTCTCCTGCATGCCGGCCCACAATGCACTTTGGTGACCCTCGTTGTGTGACAGGCGGATGCCGTTGACATAGTCGTGTGCCTTTGCGGCCTCGCTGATAAGGTCCCACGTGCGGTCGTGGCTGCCGTCGTCTACGAGCAGCAGACGGGCATCGGTATTGGCCTCTGTCTTCAGGCGGCCTATGAGCTCAGCGAGCTTGTCAAGCGTCCAGGGGAGCACTTGCTCCTCGTTATAGCAAGGAATAACAATTGTCAGTTTCATGTTTTTTTTCAGTTTACTACGAGATAGCCCAAAGCACCGGTGGTAGACGACCTGTATGTCGTCATGCCTTTGCCACTGTCGTTTACGCAGTTGCCGCCCGTGTTCATGTTGTATTGCCGGTTACATTTGGCGCAGGTGGCTATGCCGGCGGTGTTCATCGTGAGCGGATAGCTTTTCACCGGTATGGCATTGTAGTCGAAGCAGTTGGGACATTGGGCATCATAGGCGTAGAACGTATATCCTCCAGAAGCACTTGTGGAGAGGTTCCCATAGCCCACTATTATGCCGTTGTTCATGCCGATTCTACTGTAGAACCCCATCTCCGTTTCTTTGGCGTTGAGCCTGCTGCGGCTTTGTTGCCCTTGGTTGGATTTGAACAGGAATGATCGGGAGGACGTCTCGTAGCTGATGTGGCAGAACACACCCGGCGAGGCGGAGTTCATCGCCGTGGCGAGCGTGGCGTCCTGGTGGGTGGAGTTGTCGATGTATATGGCAAGGCGCAGACTGCTGTATGTGTTGTCGTCGGCTCCGCACGACGCAAGCAATGCCAGCAGAAACGCAAGGCTATACGTCCAAAAGCTTCTTTTCGGCATTTCTCACCTTGTCAAAACCAAACTCAGCCAGCGTCTGCTCCATCAAGGCTTGTATCTTGTCGTTGCAGAGGTTGCCGATAGAGCCTTCGTGGGTGTGGTGGATGTCCTTGTTGGCCACGAACTCGCCAGCCTCTATCTCCAGTCCCACTTTCTTGTAAGCGTCCCTGAAAGGCATGCCTGCTGCAGCGAGGCTGTTCACTTCTTCCACAGAGAACATCGGGTCGTACATCGGATTGTCGAGAATATGGTCGTTGACCTCCATCTTGTTGATGATATAAGCAGCCATGCGCAGGCAGTCGTTGAGCTCGTCGAAGGCGGGCAGGAACGCTTCCTTTATGATCTGCAAATCGCGGAAATAGCCCACGGGCAGGTTGTTCATTATCATCATGATCTGCTGCGGCAGGCTCTGCAGCTTGTTGCTCTTGGCGCGTATGAGCTCAAACACGTCAGGGTTCTTCTTGTGGGGCATGATGCTTGAGCCTGTGGTGCACTCCTTTGGAAGTTTCACGAACTGGAAGTTCTGGCAGTTGAACATACAGGCATCGAAGGCCATCTTTGCCACCGTGCCGGCCACTGTTGCCATGGCGAACGCCACGTTGCGCTCCATTTTTCCGCGTCCCATTTGTGCATATACCACGTTGTAGTCCATGGAGTCGAAGCCGAGGAGATCGGTCGTCATCTGCCTGTTGAGCGGGAAGCTGCTGCCGTAGCCCGCAGCCGAACCGAGCGGGTTGCGGTTGGTCATGCGCCATGCTGCCTGAAGGTAGAGCATGTCGTCGGCAAGGCTCTCCGCATAAGCGCCGAACCACAAGCCGAAGCTCGAGGGCATGGCTATCTGCAGGTGAGTGTAGCCGGGCATGAGCACGTCCTTGTATTGGTTGCTCTTTTGTATCAGTTCGTCGAAGAGAGCCTTTACGTTGTCGACAACCTCCATGAGCTCATGTCGTGTGAAGAGTTTGAGGTCCACGAGCACCTGGTCGTTGCGTGAGCGCCCCGAGTGGATTTTCTTGCCCATGTCGCCAAGCTTGCGCGTGAGCATGAGTTCAACCTCGGAGTGAACGTCCTCGACGTCATCCTCAATGATGAACTCTCCGTCCTCGCAGAGCTGGTATATGTGGCGGAGCTCGGCGAGGAGCTTCTCCAATTCGTCTTTTTCAAGGAGGCCGATGCTCTCAAGCATGGTGATGTGTGCCATGGAGCCGAGAACGTCGTGTTTGGCGAGATACATGTCCATCTCGCGGTCGCGGCCCACGGTGAACCGCTCTATCTCCTTGTTGACCTCAAAGTTTTTTTCCCAAAGTTTGTTGGACATAAGTTTGCTTGGTTTCTGTTCAGTATCTTATCATCTGCAGCGCATCGGCAATCTTCTCAATGCCTTGCTGCAAAGGCTTTTTCACCATTGAGGCCATGAATGGGTTTATGTCTGCCTTGATGGTGAGTTTCATCTTGCTTGTCGTTTCCGTGACGGGCAGAATCTGTATCCAAAAGTTGAAAGGCAGAGGGCTCTCTGCCGTTTCGAACTTTATGGTCTTGGGCTCCTCGCGGTCAACTATGACCAGTTTGACAGCTCCCATCTGTGTCTTTATGGAGATGCTGTCGTGGTCGAACTCGAGGTTCTCGATCTTGTCCTCTGGTATGCGGTCTCTCACCTTGTCGATGTTGCTGAGGTCGCTCAAGAGATTGTAAACCGACTGCTGAGGATAGCCGATCTCGCGAATGCTGCTTTCTATTTTTGTCATTTCTTCCAGTTGGCAGGGTCCTTTCTCCATTCTTTCAGCACCTCGATGTCTTCCTTCGACACGTAGCCTGTCTCGGCAGCAATCTCAATGGTATGCTCATAGTCGCCGAGTGTGACGAGCTTCAGGTCTGCATCCTTGAAAGCCTGCTCAGCCACGGGGAAACCATAGGTATAGCTTGCCACCATGCCCACTACTTCGAACCCGGCCTGGCGCAAAGCCTCTACAGCCTTCAGTGACGAAGAGCCTGTGGAGATGAGGTCTTCGACGACCACCACCTTGGAGCCCTCGGGCAGACGGCCCTCAATCTGGTTCTTTGTGCCGTGGTCTTTCGGTTTCGGGCGCACGTAGGCGTAAGGCAACTGCAGCAGGTCGGCAACGGCCATGCCCATGGCGATGGCTCCGGTTGCGACACCTGCCACGGCAGTAGCCTCGGGGAAGTTGGCCGTGACGGCGTGGGTGAGCTCTGTCTTTACGAAAGCCCTGACATCAGGGTAGCTCAATACCAAGCGGTTGTCGGTATATATCGGTGAGTTCCAGCCGGAAGCCCATTGGAAAGGTGTGTTGGGTTGCAACTTGATGGCCTTGATGCCAAGAAGCTTCTCTGCGAATGCGTGTTTCAAGTCGTTCATGGTAATATCTTTTTGCTATTAGTCTATATTTGCAAAGATAATGATAAAGTGTGAGTTGGCAAAGAAAAGCACGGCGTTATTGACTAAAAATGTTGTCATCATCGTCTTTGCCTTTGAAATTCTCGTATATTCTTTCACCTGCGAAACCTATCGCCGCCACGCTTACCCTCACTCCGGGCAGTTGTGTTATCAGTCGGGCCATAGCCTCTATCGTTGCGCCAGTGGTCACTATGTCGTCCACGATGAGTACGTGCTTACCGATGACTTGCTCGCTGTCTTTCAGGCAAAAGGCGTTTTCCACGTTCTCGGCTCTTTCTTGGCGGTTGCGTTTTGTCTGGCTGCCGTGAAACGACTGTCTCCTCACTACGTTGTTCGCCACTTTGATGTCCGTTGCGTCGCTTATGCCTTGGGCTATCATTTCGCTTTGGTTGTAGCCCCGTTGTCGCTCGCGCTCCTTGGCGAGCGGCACGGGCAGAATAATGTTGATGTCGTCGGTGAATCCTGCAGCTTTCATCTGTCTGCCCATTATCTCGCCAATGTCGACACCTGTGTCGGGCATGTCGAAATATTTTATCTGATATACGGCACGTGCCGAGTCGGAGTGAGGCTGATGGTAGATGAAGGCGTAGGCTTTCTCGAAATGCTTTACCCGTCCCCAAAAGGTTTGCGCCATCTCGTTGTCGTATGGATTGGCAAGGAAGTTGGTGCGCGGGAGTCGCATCATGCACGTGGTGCAAAACACGTCCTCGTTGTCGTTGAGCCGTCTGCCGCAGGCGCAACACATGCGTGGCGCGGCAATGTCGAGCAGTTGGCGTATCAGTCTCAGAGGCATTGCTTTATCTCGTCTATGCTGAACCCGCGGCCCATGGCGAACTTCATGAGTTTCATCTGTCGTTCATAGTCGCTCTCGGCTTTTACCGTGGCCGCCTTTGACGCGAGCAGAGGCTTGAGCACACTGATATAGTTTTCTTCGGGCACGGCGTCGAGTATCGGTGCCGACACGCTTTCCGGCACGCGCTTCATCCACAGGGCCTGCTCTATCTTGCGGCGTCCCCAGTGGTTATATGCAATCTTGTCGTTCACGAAAGCCTTGCAATAGCGCGCGTTGTCAATATATTTGTTGTCAACGAGATAGGCTATGTTCTCCTTGATGTCATTGCTGCTGAGTCCCCACCGCCGCATCTTGTCCTCCATGTCTCCGGTGCAGTATTCGGCTCTGGCGCACAGGGCGGCGAGCTTTGCCAGGGCTTTTTCCCGGCTTAAAGGTTGGTGTGTGAACATGGTTTCAATGGTGTGGTTTCTTTTGTGCATTTTATGAACCTCTGCTTGCCAAACTGGTCGTTGACAACGGTCACATTGGCAAATCCTTTTTGCGTGAGCATCTCACGCATGTCGTCGGCGAAGAGAGGGTTTATCTCAAAATAGAGCCGTCCGTTGCATCTGAGCGTCACTGTGGCATAGGTGGCAATGGCACGGTAGAAGCGCAAAGGATCATCGTCGGGCACAAACAGGGCGAGACTAGGTTCGTGGTCGAGCACGTTTGTCTCCATGCCGGCCTTTTCCTTTTCGGTGATGTATGGCGGGTTCGACACTATCACGTCCCATTCGCCTTGGCTTGCATTAGGGTCTAATGTCGCAGCTGCTTGCAGTATGTCCTGCTTGTGGAAGCTGACGTTGGCGTGCAGCCTCGTGGCGTTTGCCGATGCAATCTGCAGTGCTTGGTCGGAGATGTCTATTGCCGAAACGTTGGCATCGGGCAGGTCGAGTGCAAGGCTTATGGCTATGCAGCCGCTGCCGGTGCCAATGTCAAGGACCGACATAGAGGCATTATCGTGTTGCACGCTGTTTCTGCTCCAGTCGTCCATGATGGCTTGGCACAGTTCTTCGGTCTCGGGGCGTGGTATCAGCACACCGGGTGCCACTCCAAACTGTCTGTCGAGGAACCATGCCTTGCCAAGAACATATTGCACGGGCTCGCCCTCTCTCAGTCGGTTGACGATGCATTCGAGCCGCTCCCGTTCGCTTGTGGGCAGTTCGGCAACGGCTCCCATGGCAATGTCGGTGAGGGAAAACTCATAAAGGTCTTCAAGCACAAGTCTTGTCATGGCTTGCGCTTCGCTTGCCGTGTAGGTAGGCGTCAGTTTGCGCCAGAGGGTGGAATAATTGAATCTCTTGCTTTCCATTGGCGCAAATTTAGAATTCGTTTAACTCTTTTTCTGCAAGTCCGGTCAGCTTTTTGATGGTCTTCTTGTCTATTCCCATTGCAAGCATTTTCTTTGCCATTTCTTTGCGCTCTTCTTCTCTTCCTTCCGCACGTCCTTCCGCACGTCCTTCTTCTCTTCCTTCTGCACGGCTAATGCTGTTTGAATCTACAAAAAGCAGGCGCTCGGCACCGAGCTTGTCCCAAAAGTCCTCGTAGGCATCCATCTCGTGTTCGGTGTAGGCAGACTCCTCAACCTCCTTCAGGGCTTTCGATGTCTCGGGGTTTTGGAGCAGTTCTTCGGGCACAACCGTTGTGTCCTCATTGATTTCGGTGAGGAAACGAAGCCATAGCACAGCCATTTTGCGCTCGGCTATTGTCTGAGGTTTGAACTTGGGCAACTCAACGAACGTGAGGTGAAGCCCCTCTATTATCTTGTCGCTGTGAAGCTCGTGCACTATGTTGTAGTTGTGGATGAACTCGTTGGGGAACTCGTTCATGAATATCTCGTTGACAAGGTTGAGCGAGTAGACGGGCTGTAGAAGCTCATACTTGCGGTTGCGGCGCAGTTGCCGCACAAAAGCCTTTGAAGCGTTGAAGAGCACCCGCTGCTGGAAAGCCGGAGTCCATATCATCTGCATCTCCACGATGAACTGCCGTCCCTTCTGGTCCTTGCATCTCACGTCCACAATGCTGTTCTTGCCCATTGGCAGGTCGGGCACAAGTTCTGCGGGCAGGTATTCCACGCTCTTTACCTGTCCGTCGTCGTCGAGCGGCAGCAAGGCATTGAGCAAGCTGATAAGCAAGTCCTTGTGTTCGCCGAACACTTTCTTGAATGTAAGGTCGGCTTTCGGGTCGAGGTATCTCATGATTGGGGATGATTATTCATTATATGTCGCTAAGATACGACATTTATTTCAGATGGCAAAGAAAAGATGCAGATTTCGTCTCTTATTTTGTCAACGGGTGCGATTGGCACTATCTGGTGACCTACAACTAAGATGGGGGTAGAAAGTTTGCGATTCCAAGTTTAAACATATTAAAAAAAGAGGAACTTTCAATTATAATCTTTATCTTTGCATAAAATCTTAAACTATAATATCATGCCAGAACTAAGTCGTTTTTTCGGAATCATCATTGCGATGTTTGGGTAAGACCAAACATCCACCTCATTCCATGTGAGATATGGAGATTATGAAGCTATAATTACGATTCAAGATGGTATCGTTAAAGGAGAGTTGCCAAGAAAGGTTCTCAAAGATGTATTCAGATGGATGGATTTACATCAAGATGAGTTGAAGAAGAATTGGGAAAGACTTCAAGAAGGCAAGGATGTTGTCAAAATTGAACCTCTTAAATAGTTGTGCTTTATGATGGACGTAGATTTGATAAGAATTGTGGATGTTGATTACATCAAAGGCTATACCATGGACTTAAAGTTCAGTAATGGTGAGACGAGGCGTGTTGATTTTTTCCCTTTGTTAAAAGGCAGCAAACGGGAAGAATTGAAAGACATGGATAATTTCATCCAATTCGGTCTAAACCATTGGACTCTGGAATGGTATAACGGTACAGATTTCGCTCCAGACTTTTTATATAAACAAGGGAAGAAAGTTGCATAGGAAACTCCGGTTTGGTAAAGAGCGAAACCGAAATTATTTGTTGAGCCATATTCGCAAGATATTTAGCATGTCTTGTGAATATGGCTCAACCTTTCTGTATAACCATCATAAAAGAGGTGGAAGAGAATGGAAGGTCTTATTTACCCCATAAACGGAACAGTGATTGCAGATTAATATCTTTCAAGTCTGCATTGCCGTTAAAAGTCTGCTGCATCAGTTCAAGCCACCTGTCTAAACATATATTGTGTGATTCATTCTCGCCCCAGTTATCCTCAATGTCTTGCACGAGTGCCTCGTCTGGGTTCTTCAGTATTTTCCTTATGACTTCACGATATTGATATAAAGTATTGAGTACTTGTGGCATCTTATGCTTGAACTTTACGCCGCCTATTTCTTCCACCTTTCCACCTGCGCTGAATGTGTCACGCAGATTGGAGCATATAACGGAGTACCTACTGCACATCCATAACGCAGCCCGCTTGTATTTGTCTTGCTTCTGACTGAAAAGCTCGGGGAAAAGGACAAACATTCTTGCTCTTATGTCAGATTTCTCATGTGTTGTTAAGTCAGCAAAGAAGCGTATCATTATTGAAGAAGACATATCAGAGTTCGAGTCCCCCATCCACCATGGCATTTCGTATTTGCCTTTTGCTTGGTTGGCCTGCATATAGTATCTTCTGACGCTGCTGATTTTTTCCATTTCACCTAATTGCCGAAACGTGTCGTAGTCGACGCTCATCTTCTCAAAGATGTTTTCTTCGCCATTGTCGGCAAGGTTCATGTCGATAAGATAGCGCGGGGCATGCGTGACGGCAATGTTGCTAAGGCATTGCTCGTATGGGCGGCAACGGAATTCGGGAGTTGTGCCACCAAGCTTGGCAAACAACATGTATATGCGTGACACGTCGGGTATGCGAGTGCTTTCAACAATACTGCTGCCCGTGGACGTCCAAGAGTCCGATTTTGTTGATTTTACTTCTACTCCGAAGTGCCCGGCCGCTTGTATGTCAGGGAAGTGCAGTCCGGAAACAAGCTCTATGCTGTCAGCGTTGAATGATGTTTGAGGAGCTACATCCTTCAGTGCCCTTAGGGCTATGTGTTCCATTTGCGTGCCGTTGCATTTGCGGAATTGTTTCTTTTCTGATTCTGGCGCATCATTGAGCCACGATTCCGCAAGCCGCATGAAATGTGCGAACTCAAGGTCTGTCTGTGTTACGTCTGACGGCTTCACTGATATCACGTTGCCCCGATACGGGGTGCTTGGAATATTGAGAACTAAAGACATGATTCTAATCTGTGAAATATTTGCTCCATAACTCTTGTAGCCGCATTGCTATGTTGTATGCCAATACCGGTGGCACGGCATTGCCAATGACTTTGTATGCGCCAGAAGAGCTCAGACGATATTTGCGACCGTCCTTGCCATACATGACAAACCTGTAGTCTGGTGGAAAAGTCTGTATCAATGCGCATTCTCGTGGAGTTAGTCGGCGCTCTGCCATTCCGTTGTTTAGCTCTTCTGTGTGCTTTCCCCCATGTTCGGCTGACAAACGCCGGAATTCGATATTTCCATGATGCTCAGAGCGGATTGTCGGTCCAAGACCGTCAAGTTTTATCTCTGTTTGCCCTTGGCTTCCGTTGGTTTGGAACTTGGCTTTTGAGTATATTCTTTGTGATGGGTCAATGGCATCGGCAGGTTCCGGCAAGTCGTGCAACACGTCGAATGTAGTCACCTTTGGCAAAAGACCGTTTGCACTGATATTACCTTGGTGGGTCGGGGTAGGGTAAGGGTTGAATTCCCCAAGGATGTTGTCAGACAAGAGGGCGGCTTTGGCTTCTTCTTTCAAGGCGTCTTTTCTGATGCCGATAAAGATGACACGTTCACGAGATTCTGGCACTCCATAGTTGCCCGCATTCAACACCTGCGGGGGTAAAACTATATAGCCATTGCCGTCAGCACTTGCGAAGTCGTGTTGTATGATGTCCTTGACGTCACCGAGATTAACCAGCCCCTTCACATTTTCCGCCACAAAGATTTTGGGTCGCACAATGTCTATGACTTGTTTCATCCAAAAATACAGTTTCCCGCGAGTTTCCTCAGATGGGGCATTGTCTAGCCTTTTTTTGCCCATGTCGTTCTTGTCAGAGTCGAAGCCCTTGCGTTTTCCTGCCACACTGAAATCTTGGCATGGGAAACCTCCCGTCACGACATCTATGTTTTTCGGAAACACCTCTACGCCTCTATTGTGCATTTTGACCAGGTCAACGATGCTTATTCTATGGTAGACTTCTGGAGTATGGCCGAAGCGAGCCATGTACGTAGTCCACGCAATCTCTGCTTCGGGAAGAATGTCGTTGGCGAAAACAGTAGTGAAGTCAGTGTGTTTCAACATTACCCAGCCTTCCCTGACTTTATGGGCTATGTGTGGAGAGTCTGTTGGAAAAGACTTGGCGTTTGCGATGAAACCACCCTCAAACCCTAAGTCCATTCCGCCACAACCGGAAAATAAAGACAAGACCCTGTGCTTGCTGCGGTCATGTTCTATTTCTTCTGCTGCAAAGTTTATGGGAATTTGTATGTCCGACAAGAAATCCGCCCTCTCATTAGGGCAAAATCCTCCCTCCCCGTAATCATGCAAATGATACGGGCTCTCAGATTGTTCTTTGAGCATAGCATTAAAAACAATTAAGTTTTAATGCGTTGGATGAATATTCTTGAAAACAAAGTCTCCTGCAAGTACCTATACGAAAAAACGCGGACGCTTCTTGTCCACGTTCAAGGTACTTGCAGGAAACCTAATATACAGACAAGAGAAACGTCCACGTATATGTGGACGTTTACTCGCTTATTCTGTATATTGTTCTTCTACCTGCAAGTTTCTGAACGTTTTATGAATAAACAGCAAACGCTTATTATTTTACCACGAAAATGGATTGACCTCACACGCCTGCGATTTAATCCATTGGCAAAGTTAGTGGAAAAACACAAGACGGCAAAAAATATTAGTATTTTTTTGTTCCATTGATTCTTTCCTTTTGTTGACTTGTTCGCCTAAAATGCTTAAATTTGCAATATGTTTATAGCGGCGGCTCGTTGCGAAACCGCTTGCGGCACGTTGGTTCACGGACGTGGGCAATATGGTTCACGAACGTGGGCAATACGGTTCACGGACGTGAGCAATACGGTTCACGTCCGCGGGCAAATGCCGTTCAACTGTTAACCACTTGATTATTATGCAGAAAGAAACAGACGAGAAGTTTATGCGGCGCTGCCTTCAGATTGCCGCCAACGGATTGCTTACTACCAAGCCCAACCCGATGGTTGGTGCGGTGATAGTAGCCGCTGACGGGCGGATAATAGGCGAGGGGTTCACTTCACCGGTGGGCGGTCCCCATGCCGAGGTCAACGCTTTTGCGTCGGTAAGAAAAGAAGATGAGGCATTGCTGCCCGAGGCCACTATCTATGTGTCGCTTGAGCCTTGCAGCCATTGGGGGCGCACGCCGCCTTGTTGCGACTTGGTTATCAGCAAGGGCGTGAAGCGTTGCGTCTGTGGTTGCGTGGACCCGTTTGCCAAGGTGCAGGGACGGGGCATACAGCGCATGCGCGATGCCGGCATAGAGGTGACGGTCGGTGTGCTTGAAGATGAATGCAAGGCGATAAACAGGCGATTCATGGTCTTCAACGAACATGGACGACCCTATATTGTGTTGAAGTGGGCTCAAACGGCCGACGGATTCATCAGCGGGAGAAACGGTGCGCCAATCCGCGTGTCTACACCATTCACCCAGATGCTTTCGCATAAGCTGCGTGCCGAGAGCGATGCCATCCTTGTGGGACGCCATACCTTGGAGACCGACCATCCGCGCCTTGACGTGAGGCAGTGGAGCGGCACGAACCCTGAGCGGATTGTTCTTTCGCGTAGCTTGAAAAACGTGCCCGACGGTTTCGTGTGCTTCGACAGCATTGACGCTGTAGTTGCCCATCTGGTGGAGCATCGCCGTCAGAGTTTGATAGTGGAAGGCGGCGCCCAAACGCTGAAAGCCTTTCTTGACCGTGGACAGTGGGACGCGATACGCGTTGAGACATCGCCACAGGTCGTGGGCGATGGCGTTGAGGCTCCCCGGTTGCCTTCCGGCATAGTGCTGTCGCAGCGGGAGTGTTTCGACGGCAATGTCATAAGTTGGTATCGTCGGGTGTAGGATTGATATAAAAAAAGCCGTTGGGAAGATGATTCCCAACGGCTTTTTATATGATGCGTTGTGTAAGCCTTTGCTTAGTCGGCAGACAGAGAGAAGCGCTTGAAGGCCAAAACCTTCAGACCCTTAGCCTGCTTGTCGAGCCACTGAGAAACGCTCTCCTTTGAGCCCTCGTCACCAAACTGGAACTCCTGGTCAACGAGGCAGCTCTCCTTGAAGAACTTAGCCATACGGCCCTTGGCGATGTTCTGAATCATCTGCTCCTTCAGGTTGGCAGCAGCTGAAACAGACACTTCCTTGCGGATCTGCTGAGCCTTGTCGGCCTCCTCCTGTGTGAGCCATCCCTTGGCCATGTTGCTTGCGATGTGGTCGTCGCTGTCTACGAGGTTGGCGTTGATGCCAGCCTTCTTCAGGGCAACGTTCACCTGACGCTCGATCTGCTCCTCCTTGGTCTTCTCGATAGCGATGCGAAGCTCCTCGTCCTTGACGTTCTGAGGAACGCTTGCCTCGTCTAGAGCCACAGGCTTCATTGCTGCAACCTGCATGGCAACCTTGTAGCCAGCCTCCTCGTTCTCGTCAGAGAGCTGAACCATAGTGCCAAGAGTGTGGCGGCGCATGTGGTCGTATACGGCGATGTTGGCACCCTCGAGCACGTTGTAGCCGTCGAGCTCCATCTTCTCGCCTACCACGCCAGAGCGACGTGTGACAGCCTCTTCAACCGTGATGCCGTCCTTTGTAGGCAGAGCCTTCACCTCGTCAAGAGTGTGAGCCTTTGCAGCGATGGCAAGGTCGAGAATCTCCTGTGTCAGGGCGATATAGTCGGCACCGTTGGCAACGAAGTCGGTCTCGCACTTCAATGCGATCATTGCGGCGAAGCCATTGTCGTTCTTAACGAGAACGCAACCGTTGGATGTAGTACGGTCTGAACGCTTAGCAGCGATAGCCAGACCACGCTCGCGTACGAGCTCCACAGCCTTGTCGATATCACCATCAGCCTCGGCGAGGGCCTTTTTGCAGTCCTTCATACCGGCGCCGGTCATGGCGCGAAGCTTCTTGATGTCTTCAATTGTAACAGCCATAATTGTGTTTTCTATTTTATTGTTGATGTCTTACTCAGCAGCCTCTTCTGCCTTGGGAGCCTCTGTTGCAGGGGCGTCCTCGCGGCGTGCGCGGCGGTTGCGGCGACGGCCCTCTGCAGCCTCCTCAGGCTGGTCAGCGGCGGCCTTGTCGTCAGCCTTCTCTGCCTTGTGCTCCTCCAGACCCTCTGCGATAGCTGCGCAGCAAGCGTCGAGGATAGTCTCTACAGAATCCTTAGCGTCGTCGTTGGCGGGGATGATGTAGTCGATGTTGCGTGGGTCAGAGTTGGTGTCAACGATACCGAACACTGGGATACCCAGGCGGTTGGCCTCCTTCACGGCGATGTGCTCCTTCATCACGTCGACCACGAAGAGAGCTGAAGGCAGACGGTTGAGGTCGGCGATAGAGCCGAGGTTCTTCTCCAACTTGGCGCGCTGGCGGTTGATCTGCAGCAGCTCACGCTTTGAGAGGTTAGAGAATGTGCCGTCGTTCATCATCTTGTCGATGTTTGCCATCTTCTTCACAGCCTTGCGGATTGTTGGGAAGTTGGTGAGCATGCCACCGGGCCAGCGCTCGATAACGTAAGGCATGTTGACGCTAGCTGCCTTCTCGGCAATCACTTCCTTAGCCTGCTTCTTGGTGGCTACGAAGAGAATCTTGCGGCCGCTCTTGGCGATAGCTTTCAGAGCCTCTGCAGCGTCGTCAATCTTGGCTACGGTCTTGTTGAGGTCGATGATATGAATACCGTTGCGCTCCATGAAGATATAAGGAGCCATTGCGGGATTCCACTTGCGCTTCAAGTGACCGAAGTGGCAACCAGCCTGAAGCAGCTGTTCGAATGATGTTCTTGACATTTTTGATTTTTGTTTTAAAATTGTTTACTTTCCTTGTTAATTCTATCTCTTTGATTAGAACCAGCAGGCAGGTAGCCATAAGGATCCTGCCTGTTTGGATGCTAAACGGCGTATTAACGCTTACTGAACTGGAAGCGGCGGCGAGCCTTCGGCTGACCTGGCTTCTTACGCTCAACGGCACGGCTGTCGCGTGTGAGGAAGCCGTTGTCCTTGAGGTTCTTCTTGTCTTCAGCGTTGATCTTCACCAGGGCGCGGGCGATGGCGAGACGCAGAGCCTGGCTCTGGCCTGTGTAACCGCCACCATCGAGGTTGGCCTTGATGTCGTACTTCTCAGCAACCTCGAGCAGCTCCAGAGGCTGCTTCACCACGTAGCGCAGGATGGCTGATGGGAAATATGTTTCTATGTCTACTTTATTGATTGTGATCTTACCGGTACCCTCTGTGAGGTAAACGCGGGCTACGGCGCTCTTGCGGCGGCCGATTGCGTTGATAACTTCCATCTCTAATGCTTATTTATACTGGTTAATGTCGATGTTCTTTGGCTGCTGAGCTGCCTTGTCGTGCTCTGCACCCTCAAAGATGTAAACGTTGTCCATCAGTGAACGGCCGAGGGGACCCTTCGGCAGCATGCCCTTGATGGCGTGGCGCAGCATCTTGTCGATGCCGTTTGGACGTGTGCGCAGGTCGGCAGGTGTGTTGAAACGCTGGCCGCCTGGATAACCAGTATAGCGTGTGTAGATCTTGTCAGTCTCCTTCTTGCCAGAGAACTGAACCTTGGCTGCGTTGATGATGATGACGTTGTCACCGCAGTCAACGTGAGGTGTGAAACTGGGCTTGTACTTGCCGCGGAGCAGCTTTGCGACCTTTGAGCACAGACGGCCCACAATCTGGTCGGTGGCATCCACGACGACCCACTCCTTCTTTGCCGTCTCCTTGTTGACGGAGACAGTCTTGTAACTTAATGTGTCCATTTTTTGAACTTGAATAATAATGAATGTTTAATAATTGTATCAGATGAACAGGGGCCTCGCGGTGCCTCCAGTCTAAAAGAGACCATCCATAGCTTTAACCCTGAGCGCCCAGACGATTCACTAACCGTGACGCATGGCCTTACGCGTCACTATTAACACGCCTGTGCTGCGACAGCCCTAAGAGTGCTGTCTCAATCCGGAGTGCAAAGGTACACATATCCAATGACTTATATGGTGTCGATAACCCATGAATTATTTTTGTTTATATATTATTAACAAACCGGACCCGTGTAATGGAAAAGACATAATTATTTCCATGCTTGTTTTTTTGGAGTTACGGAATAATGTTAGTATTTTTGCCAAAGGAATCGGGATTAATTGAAACGACTATGAAATTAGCTTTTTTGATTAACGTACAGAAAGACGCATATCATCTGCGCGATCTCGTAAGCAGCCTTCCTGCTGACGCTGAATATTATATATATGTAGACAGCAGCCGTGACCTGCAGCGTTTCAAGCGGCAGGTCTGTGGCGGCAATGTCCATTTTCTCACCCGTAGGATTACGGCAGTTGCCGGCAGTCTGAACGAAGTGAGGGTCCAGGTGAGGCTGATTCGCGAAGCCCTTTCGAGTGGAGCCGATTATCTCGTGGCTATCGACGGCCTCGACTATCCCGTGTGGAGCAACGACCGCATCAAGGAATATTTTTCCGGATTGGGCGGCAAGGAAGTTGTTTCCGGTGTGGCTATGCCGGGTATGGGCAGAGAGGCATACAAGTATACCGATTTCCAGCTTTTCTGCGACCATGCTTGGGCAAGCGGCTCGTTCAAGGGCAAAGTCCGCAAACTTGCACGCCAAGTGTTGGCAGGCAGCCATATACACAAGACACTCCGCATACATTGCCCGCAAAAGACTTACACATTATATAAAGGAGGCACATCGTGGGCAATTACCCGAGAGATGGGCAACCTTATTGTCAGGGAGTGGGACGAAAACGAGCATCTGAGGACATATTTCAGCACGAGCTACCGCCCGGTAGAGACATTTGTGCCTACCGTAGCTTTGAACTCATCGCTGGCTTCCCGATGCGAGTCGTTCACGGGCAGGGATTATGACGAGGCGTCGTTGATGCCCCTTATCTATTTCAGTGGCAGGCGTTCGTCAAGGATTCTCACCGAAGACGACTTTCAGGCAGTGTCCGACAGCGGAAAGATGTTCGCCCGCCAAGTGGTTTCCGGCTACAGCGACGGCCTGAAGAGCATGTTGGACGCTAAGCGCAAGAGATAAATGAAGCAATGTGCTAAGGGAATACACGATTTAGATTTCCCTTAGCACATAGTTGATTCGGGATAGACCTTCTGTATACAAGAGGTTGTTACTTTTCGTTGACTATTATCAAGCAAACGTATTTAGGTTATATGTTGATTCGTGTGGTAAAAATCAATAAGAAAGATTATAACGCAATATTTCACCCACACAAATCAACATAGACCCTGATTGTCTAAAATAACAAACCGTATTCGATGCTCTTTCTATTGGCATTCCTCGAATAAATTGCTTAACTTTGCATATGTTTTGATACCTTTATTCCCCACCTAAAAGTTATTCTATTATGAAACAGCTGCTGGCAATTATCTTGTCCATGCTTTCGCAAGTTGGCGTACGCAAAATCACGGTACAGCAATGGTATATCTGCCAAAGAGAAACTATGGTGCACGGTTGCTTCGGAATATAATTGGGACGACAGACAATATCTCTGGCCGATACCGGAAGAGGATGTTGAAAACAATGCCAATATGAAGCAAAACGACGGTTATTGATTCCCCATGAATTTACTGTGTGGGGGTAGGTTGAAAGTCTGACTTATCCCCGCACAATTAAAGGTTTATATATGAGATGAGAGCTGGACGGTTATTATTGACAATTATTTGTAGTTTGCTTTCCTGCATTGTCAAGGCCGACAATGTGTTGCTGGAAACGGAGTCTTTCGCTGAGAAGGGTGGTTGGAAAGTGGACCAACAGTTTATGGACCAGATGGGCTCACCGTATCTGATAGCCCATGGAATGGGACATCCGGTAGCGGATGCCAAGACATCATTTTCCGTAAACGAGGAAGGCAGTTATAAAGTGTATGTGCGCACTTACAATTGGACAAGCCCTTGGTTTGATGGTAAAGGGCCTGGAAAATTCGCAGTAAGAGTCAATAATAGCCAGTTGGGAACAACAGGAGACACCGGTTCTGCCTGGGGCTGGGTATGCCTTGGCACGGCACGGCTTCGGAAAGGAACCAACACGGTGTCGCTACACGATCTCACGGGGTTTGACGGAAGGTGTGATGCCGTATTCCTTACCAATAGTGGAGAGATGCCAGACGATGGGGTAGGCAGCACTTGGCGTCAACGACTCAATCCAAGGAAAAAGGCGGAGAAGACCTATGACTTGGTCGTTATTGGAGGTGGCATTGCGGGAATATGCGCTGCCACTTCTGCAGCCAGATTGGGTTTAAGCGTTGCACTTGTCAACGACAGACCCATTTGGGGCGGATGCAACAGTTCTGACATAAGGGTGCATTTAGGCGGAGATACAGAGGTGGAGCCCTACCGTTCCCTTGGCCGTCTGATTAATGAGTTCGGGCCATCGCAGGGAGGAAATGCCCAACCAGCAGGTCAATATGAGGATTGCAAGAAAGACTCTTTCTTAAAGGCCCAGCAGGGACTGTCCCTTTACCCTTCATACAGGGCTGTTCATGTTCTTAAACACGGCAACAAAATAGAATCGGTGACAATTGAGCACATAGAAAACGGCAACCGCGTAGAACTGCATGCTCCTTTGTTTGCCGACTGCACGGGTGATGCCGCTGTTGGCTATCTTGCCTCTGCCGACTTCCGCATGGGAAGAGAAGCAAAGAGTGAATTTGGAGAAGAACGGGCGCCCGAGGTAGCCGACTCCATTACCATGGGTGCATCCGTGCAATGGTATTCGGTCAAGGGGAAAGAGAAGTTTCCGGAATTCAACTATGGCATGGGTTTCAATGATGACAACTGTGATAATGTAATCATGGGAGAATGGACTTGGGAGACAGGAATGGACAAGAACCAGATAGTGCAAGCCGAGCAGATTCGCGACTATGGTCTTATGGCCGTGTACGAAACATGGAGCTGGTTGAAAAACCATTCGGTTCATAAAGCTGATTTCCGAGACCGGAAACTTGGTTGGGTTGCCTATGTCTCAGGTAAGCGGGAGTCAAGGCGGCTGTTGGGTGACTACATCTTAAAGTGGGACGACATAATGAAAAATGTGCATCATGAGGATGCAACCTTCTCGACGACTTGGTCTATAGACCTGCATTTCCCCGATTCTCTTAACTGCGTTCAGTTCCCCGGGAGGCCGTTTAAAGCCGATACACACCACACCCAGCTGTCCGCCCCTTATCCGGTGCCTTACAGATGTCTTTATTCTCGAAATGTCGACAACCTGTTCATGGCTGGCCGCGACATTAGCGTAACCCACGTTGCCTTAGGAACAACAAGGGTGATGCGTACATGTGGCATGGAAGGCGAGGTGGTAGGTATGGCTGCATCGTTGTGTCATAAGCATCAGGCAACACCAAGAATGATATATTGGTATTATCTGGATGAGCTCAAACAACTTATGACTGAAGGCACAGGCCTTAAGAACGTGCCTTTCAATCAAGGCTATAATGTCTGGAATAAATGGAGCAAGCATCAGTAACAGGTATTAATGTCAAGCATATGAAGAAACCGAGTATTCTTTTTTTGATTTGCGTTTGTGTGTTTTCTACGTTGGTAGTTGGAAACGCATTCGGGCAGGTTGTCCCTAAGCCTGTTTCCATGCAAGAACTTTCTGGCTGTCATAGTGTGAAGTCGCTGGTTGGGGTTTACACCGACTTGCGTGGTGATGAAAGAGCCAGGCTTGAGGAATATTTGGAAGCAACGCAATCCTCATTCAGACTTACCACAAAGAAAGGAAAGGCAGAACTGCTTTTACTTAAAAACGGGAACCAAACAAGCGAAGAAGCCTACAACCTTAAAATCACTCCTGCCCGTATCGTTGTGAGCGCTTCCGGAGATGCAGGAATCTTCTATGGTTTGCAGACTTTGCTGCAACTTATGGAGTCGGCAAACGGTGCCATTCCATGTGTTGAGATAAAAGACACCCCACGGTTCGGCTATCGCGGGATGATGCTGGATGTCAGCCGCCATTTCTTTAAGAAAGAGTTTGTTTACCGCCAAATTGACATGCTGGCAAGATACAAGCTTAATGTGCTTCAGTTGCATTTGCATGATACCGGAGGCTGGCGCATTGAGCTTGAAAGTCATCCGGAGCTTACCAAATATACGGCGTTCAGAAAGGTCTCTGATTGGGGCAAGTGGGTAGAAGATCGCTATCCTTTCTGTTTGCAAACTGATTCGGGAGCTTATGGAGGCTATTATACACGTGAAGACATCAAGGATATTTTGCATTATGCTGCCGTACGCCATATTCAGGTTGTGCCGGAGATAGATCTCCCAGGGCATAGCAGTGACGTGCTCCATGCCTGCCCGCAGTTGGCGTGCGACAGTGTCAATTGGAAGCGGAGCCATGAACTTTGTATAGGAAGAGAGGAAACTCTCCAATTTACCACTGATGTCCTTGGCGAAATCATGGAGTTGTTCCCATCCAAATATATCCATATAGGAGGAGACGAATGCAGCACAAGGAATTGGAGCAAATGTCTTGCGTGCAGAAAAAAGATGCAGGAAGAGCACATCGACAGTGTCAACAAACTACAGCCTTATTACACGTCTCGTTTGCAAAAGTATGCCGCATCGTGTGGCCGGCAGATTATTGGTTGGGATGAGATTCTTGACGGGAATCTTTCCAAAGACGCAGTCATAATGTCGTGGAGACCACAGTCGGGCAGTGCACAAAAAGCTTTGCAAGATGGTTTCAAGGTAATCATGGCGCCTTCTCACAACACTTATTTTGACTCATACCAAGCCCCCCGGTCAACCCAGCCGAAGGCTATGGAACGTGATGTGCCGTTGACCAAAGCCTACAATTGGGACCCTGCGCCGGACAGCTTGTCAAACGCAGGCAATGTCTTGGGCGTGCAGTGTTGTTTGTGGACTGAGTTCATAGAAACTGAAGCTCACGCTGAGTACATGTTGTATCCAAGGCTTATGGCACTGGCGGAGGTGGCGTGGACACCTCAGGACACTCGCCAATATGAAGACTTCTTGCAAAGGGCAAAAGGTCAGGAGCAAGTGTTGAAGTCTTTGGATTACAAATTCTTCAATTTGGAGAAAGCTAACGGTAAATAATGTCTAAACATGAATGATTATGAGACGGATTCTTTTCATTATTATTTGCAACCTTCTCCTTTTGCCGGTTGAAGCACGCAAAATTACGGTGCTGCAATGGAACATCTGGCAGGAAGGTACTATGGTGAAAGGCGGCTACGAGGCCATAGTGACAGAGATTGCGAGGCTGCGTCCCGACTTTGTGACGCTGAGCGAAGTGAGAAACTACCATGATACTAACTTCACACGGCGGTTGTGTGAGTCGTTACGCCAAAAAGGGCTACAATACTATTCGTTCAAGAGTTACGACACTGGGCTTTTGAGCCGCTATCCAATTGAGGACACGCTTGTGGTCTTTCCTCTCAACTGTGACCATGGCAGCATCCACAAGCTGACAGCCACAGTTGAGGGCAGGAAGGTAAATGTCTATACTGCTCACCTCGATTATCTCAATGATGCCTATTACAATGTGCGCGGCTACGACGGAAGCACCTGGAAAGAGGTGACCCCTCCGGCAACGGTGGAGGAGCTGCTCCGGCTCAACGACCTGTCGTGGCGAGATGATGCCATACGCGTGTTTCTCAATGAGGCACGTCACGACATAGCCGCGGGCGACGTTGTGGTTGTCGGTGGCGATTTCAACGAACCGTCATGGCAAGACTGGACGGCAAGCACGGCGCAGCTTTATGACCATCGTGGTTTCGTGGTGCCTTGGACGGTCACTAAGTTGCTTACCGATGCTGGTTTCAAGGACGCTTACCGCGAGCTGCATCCCGATGTGCTGCATTTTCCGGGCTTCACCTATCCTTCATACAATGCCGCCGTGCCAAGCGAAAAGATTACGTGGGCACCCAATGCCGACGAGCGCGACAGGATAGACTACATATTCTATAAAGGAGAGGGTTTGAGAGCGGTCTCGGCAAAGGTTTTCGGTCCCGACAGTTGCGTATGCCGAAGCAAGGTTCAGCCCGATTTGTTAGAAGAGCCAATAGTCAAGCCCATTGGCACATGGCCTACCGACCATAAAGGAGTTTTGGTAGAGATGAACCTTGAAAGCCGTCATGGCAAAAGCCATTGGCAATGATATTCTTTTGTCACAACAGATATAAACCGCAAAAGGGTTCTCAAATTGAGAACCCTTTTGCGGTTTAGTATGTCTTTAGCGAGATGTTTTATAGCAGTTTGGGCAACTCAAAAAGCTTTGTGCCGTTGCTGCCCTTTATCAGTATGCATTTGCCGGAAGGCTTGTTGCCGGCAATGGCCTGCTTCACTTCATCCACATTATTATATTTGCGGAAGTCGCATTGCGTCTTGCCGAACTCCTCGCCAACGAGCCATACATCGTTCAGGCCTTTTGCTTTCAAGCTGTCAACCACTTTCTGGTGCTCGTCGTCGCTCACTTCTCCAAGTTCCCTCATGTCGCCGAGAATGGCCATCTTTGGCAATGGTGTGGCAATCTGAGCGAAGCTGTCGAGAGCTGCCGCCATGCTTGTAGGGTTGGCGTTGTAAGCGTCCACGATAAGCGTGTTGCAGTCGGTCTTCACGAGCTCAGAGCGGTTGTTTGTCGGCTCATAGCTTTCAATGGCATGGCAAACCTGCTCGGCTGTAACGCCGAAATGCAGGCCTACGGTTATGGCTGCAAGCACATTGTCGAGATTATAGGAGCCAATGAGTTTGGTCTTCACCTCATGCCATTCGTTCAAGGCAACCGGAATAGACTCCTCGCTGCCGCCACACCGCCACTCGATGGTGATGAACGGTGCGGCTTCCGTCACTTTGCCCTGTATCTCGGCCTGCTCGTCGGCGCCATAACTGACTATGCGGTCGAGCTCACGCTCACGTGCCATCTCCACGAGATTGTCGTTAGCGGTGTTCAGGAAGACGAGTGCGTTGTTGGCTTTCAGGAAGTCGTAGAGCTCGCCCTTGGTCTTCTTCACCCCCTCGAACGAGCCGAAGCCCTGAAGGTGGGCCCTGCCGACATTGGTTATCAATCCGCAGGTAGGCTCTGCATATTCAACGAGCTTCCTGATGTCATCAGGGTGTGATGCACCCATTTCCACAACGGCAATCTCGTGCTCCTTGTTGAGGCGCAGCAGAGTCTTGGGCACACCTACGTCGTTGTTGAAGTTGCCCTCGGTGTGCATTACGTTGAATTTCTCCGCAAGCACAGCCGAGACCAGTTCCTTTGTTGTGGTCTTGCCGTTGGTGCCGGTTATTCCTACGACAGGAATGTTGAACTGCCGGCGGTGCTCACGTGCCAGTTCCTTGAAGGCTGTGAGGCAATCGTCTACAAGAATATAGCGGTCGTCGCCGTCAACGCAATATTCTTTTTCGTCTACGACGGCATAGGCGCAACCTTTCTCCAAGGCTGCGGCGGCAAACTTGTTTCCGTCGAACGACGCACCTTTCAGTGCAATGAAAATGCTGCCCGCCGGACAGTCGCGGCTATCAGTTGTCACTACAGGGTGCTCCTGATAGATGGCGTATAATTGCCGAGTATCCATAACCTTGTTTCCCTTTTTATGCGAACTGGTTCTCCACTATTTCGGAGAGCACCTCCTTGATGTCGAGACCCGCTGCGCGCACCTGCTGCGGAATGAAGCTCGTGGCGGTCATTCCCGGTGTGGTGTTTATCTCGAGCATGTTTATCTTGTCGTTGCCGTCGGCGTCCTTGCTGATAATGTAGTCGATGCGGATTATGCCGTTGGCGTGCAGAATGTCGTATATGCGGCTTGTCTCTGCAGCCACAGCCTTTGCTGTCTCCGGCGAGAGGCGTGCGGGCGTTATCTCCTTCACCTTGCCGTTGTACTTGGCATCGTAGTCGAAGAATTCGTCTTCTGACACCACCTCAGTGGCAGGCAGCACCACGCTCTTGTCCTTAGTCTTGTATATGCCCTGTGATATCTCCATGCCGTCGAGGAAGCCCTCTACCATCACCTCGTTGCTTTCCATGAAAGCCACGCGCAAGGCAGGAGCCAGCTGGTCGGCGTTCTTCACCTTGCTCACGCCGAAGCTGGAACCGTCGGCTGCAGGCTTCACAAAGCAAGGCATGCCCAGACGCTTCTCGATGGCGGCTGCATCGTAGTCGTCGTCGCGACGCAGCAGGATGCTGTCGGCGACATTCACGCCAAAGCCGCGCAAGTAGTTGTTGAGCACGAACTTGTCGAATGTCATGGCCTCTACAAGCACGCCAGAGGTGGAGTAGGGCAGGTGGATGAGGTCAAAATAGCCTTGCATCACGCCGTTCTCGCCCGGTTGGCCATGTATGGTGATATAAGCGTAGTCGAACACCACGGCTTTGCCGTCCTCGCCTACGAAAGAGAAGTCGCTCTTGTCGATAGAAGCCACGTTGCCATTGTCCAAGCTGACGTGCCAGTCGGTGCCCTTGATGTCAACTAAGTAGATATTGTAACGCTCCTTGTCGAAAAAGGAGTAAAGTCCTTGTGCCGAGCGCAGCGAAACGTCGTGCTCTGATGAATCGCCACCGCAAACGATGGCAATGTTTCTTTTTAAATTTTCCATTTGCTGTTAATATACTTTCTCCATTTATCTATCAATGCCTCGAAGTCGTCGGGCCATTGCGAGTCGAAGTCCATCTCCTCGCCCGTGCGCGGATGCTTGAACCCGAGCGTCTTGGCGTGCAGGGCCTGTCTTGGACACAACTCCAAACAGTTGTGTATGAAAGCCTTGTACGACGAACTGCGTTGCCCCCACAGTATCTCCATGCCCCCATATCTCTCGTCGCCGAACAGCGGGTGCCCTATTTCCTTCATGTGGGCGCGTATCTGGTGGGTCCGGCCCGTCTCCAGCACGCATTCCACGAGGGTGGTGTAGCCGAAGCGTTCCAGCACCCGCCAATGGGTCACGGCAGGCTTGCCTATGCCCGAGTCGGGGTCGAATACTTTCATGCGCAGTCTGTCCTTGGGGTCACGGCCTATGTTGCCCTCTATGCGTCCGGCGTCTTCCTGAAGGTTTCCCCACACCAGGGCGTTGTAGGCGCGGTGTGTGGTCTTGTTGAAAAACTGTTTGCCGAGCGAGGTCTTCGCGTCGGCGGTCTTTGCCACCACAAGCAGACCGCTTGTGTCCTTGTCGATGCGGTGCACGAGCCCCACGGCTGGGTCGTTGGCGTTGAATGTCTTCAGGTCGCGCAAGTGCCATGCCACGGCGTTGATGAGCGTGCCGTTGAAGTTGCCGGCTCCCGGGTGCACCACCATTCCTGCCCGCTTGTTCACCACGAGCACGTCGTCGTCCTCGTATGTCACGTCGAGCGGAATGTCCTCCGCCTGTATGGAGGAGTCGTGTTTGGGGTGGTCGAGCATGAGGGTTATGACATCTTCGGGCCGCACCTTGTAGTTGCTCTTTACGGGCTTGCCGTTCACCTGTATGCATCCTGCATCGGCAGCCGTCTGTATGCGGTTGCGCGAGGAGTGCTGCATGTGCTCGGCAAGGAACTTGTCTATCCTCACCGGCTGCTGTCCGGCATCCACCGTCATTCGCCAGTGCTCAAACTGCCCCGGCTCTTCCGCTGTGGTGTCGTCTTGCAATTCGTCTATATCGTCTATTATCAAATCGTCGGTCATTGTTCTCGTCCTTGCTGTTTATTCCACGGGCGTGAAGGGATCCTTCTCGGTCTCCTCTTTCTTCTTGGCTTGGTTCTCTTCCTCTGTTGCTCCTACCTCTTCAAATTCGTCCACGTCGCCCTCGCCGTTGTTGGTGGTGTTGAGCTCCGGATCAATGTAGTCCACCGAGTCGCTTTCGTTCCTCATGCCGTTGCCCGCCTGTATCACGAGCCTTGCGTCCACCGGTATGCGGTCGCCATAGGCCACGTGCCTGCCGTTGACCAGAATGCCGTAGACCCAGTCCTTCTCACCCGGCACAAACTCGGGCGGGTTGAGCTTGAATCCCATAGCCGTGAGCTTGGCCATAGCCTCTCGCAGCGAGCAGTTGTCTATCACGTCGGGCAGCGCTATGGTGGGCGTGTGGGTGGCGTTGATGGTGACATACACCGTGCGGCCTGGCTTCACGCGCTCTCCCGGTGCCGGATATTGCTCGAGGATGCGTCCCGGCGGCAGCGTCTTGATGTAGCCGGTGTCGCTCACCTCAATGTTGAGGCCGAGCTGCGAGAGCACTTCCTGCGAGTTCTCAAAAGTCTTGTGGTTAAGGTTTGGAATGGTGACAGCTTTGCCGTGGTAGGTGTAGAGGTCAACGGCAAACTTGAATCCAAAGGCAAGGGCCACGACGACAACTGCCATCGCCATGAGGTTTCCCCAAAGCATCTTGCTTTTGAATTTGCCTATAAACTCTTTAATTGACATCGGTTGCTATTTTTCACAGTATGGGCCGCAGCACGGCCTATAATATGCAAAGGTAAATAAAAAGGCTGGAAAGCAAAAAGAAAATGCACCTTTTTCTATCCCGGTAAACTGTTGCTCAACACAAAAGGCAGACAAAGGAATACCCTTGTCTGCCTTTTGCTGCGTGCTGACGTTGTGTGAAAGCTTACTTTCCGTGGTTCTCATCAGAAACAGTGAGCTTCTTGCGGCCATGAGCGCGACGAGAAGCCAAAACGCGACGACCGTTCTTGGTGGCCATACGCTCACGGAAGCCATGCTTGTTCACACGGCGGCGGTTGTGAGGCTGAAATGTTCTTTTCATCTTTTATTCGTAATTTAATTGTTATCTTTCGCTGTTTAAAGGGCAAACTAAACCCTTTCGGGCTGCAAAATTACTCATAAAAATCGAAATGACAAAGAATTATATGATTTTTCGATGTTTTTTTCTGATTTCTTAGTAACTTTGCACCCGCTTACAACGCATAATAATATAGTAAACATACAATTACCATGATTAATTCACAGGAAATCAAGAAAGGCACCTGCATCCGCATGGATGGCGGCATTTGGAAATGCATCTGGTTTGAGCACCGTAAACCCGGTAAGGGCAATACCGTTATGAACACGAAGCTGAAGAATGTTGCCGACGGCCGTGTGCTGGACCGCACGTTCCAGGTTGGTTTCAAGCTCGACGACGTTCGTGTGGAGCATCGTCCATACCAGTATCTCTACGAGGATCCCACAGGTTGCATCTTCATGAACCAGGAGACCTACGAGCAGTTCCCAATCAACCGCGACCTTATCACTGGCGGTGAGTTCATGAAGGAAGGCGATGTCGTTGACGTGCAGCTCTCTGCCGACGACGGTGCTATTCTCTCAGCCGAGATGCCTCCTAAGACCAACCTCCTCGTGGCTCACTCTGAGCCCGGCGTGAAGGGCAACACTGCCACAAACGCTACTAAGCCCGCTACCCTGGAGACCGGCGCAGAGGTTCGCGTGCCTCTCTTCATCAACGAGGGTGACCTCATCACTGTCAACACAGAGGATGGCAGCTATGTTGGTCGCGTGACTGAGAAGAAGTAAAACCGAGTCACATCAAATATTGAAAACGTCCGCAATCACATGGTTACTGTGGCTGCGGACGTTTTTTGGTTTATATTGATCTGCAAGGGCGTTTCCATTCACATTGATTTTTCCTCACACGGATCTTGTAGATTTTAAAGATGTCGGCTTAGCCGATTGCACATAATATATAATAAGAGGCAAATGAAATACAGCATAATAGTTCCAGTTTACAACCGTCCCGACGAGGTGGACGAGCTGCTCGACAGTCTTACGCGGCAGACCTACGCTGACTTTGAGGTCGTAATAGTTGAGGATGGCTCCGCCACTCCTTGCAAGGAGGTCTGCGACAAATACGCCGGCAGCCTGATACTGAAGTATTTCATGAAGCCTAACAGCGGTCCGGGCCAGAGCCGTAACTATGGCGTTGAGCGTGCCTCGGGCGACTACGTGCTCATTCTCGACTCCGACGTCGTGGTGCCCGAGGGTTATCTCCAGGCTGTAGACGACGAGCTGAGGCGGGAGCCGTGCGAGGCTTTCGGCGGACCGGACCGTGCCGCCGACACGTTCACTCCGACGCAGAAGGCCATATCCTATTCCATGACGAGCTTCTTCACCACGGGCGGCATCCGTGGCGGCAAGAAGAAGCTCGACAAGTTTTATCCACGCTCGTTCAACATGGGCGTGCGTCGCGATGTCTACAACAGGCTTGAAGGATTCTCGAAGATGCGCTTCGGTGAGGACATCGATTTCTCCATCCGCATCTTCAAGGCTGGGTGCCGTTGCCGCCTCTTCCCCGCTGCCTGGGTCTACCACAAGCGCCGCACCGATTTCCGCAAGTTCTGGCGGCAGGTATTCAACAGCGGCATAGCGCGCATCAACCTTTACAAGAAATACCCTGAGAGCCTCAAGCTCGTCCACCTTCTGCCCATGGTGTTCACGGTGGGTGTCGTTTTCCTTCTTGTCCTCTTCGTGGCAGGCTTGGTGCTTGGCCAGACCGTGCTTCGTTCCTGTGACCCGCCGTTTGGCGGCATGATAAGCCTTGTGGCCTTGCTGCCGCTCGTGCTCTATTCCCTTCTTATCTTCATCGACTCGAGCCTTCACAACCACAGCGTCCGTATAGGCCTGCTGTCTATCCGTGCCGCATTCACCCAGCTGATGGGCTACGGTTGCGGCTTTATCAAGGCATGGTGGCAACGCTGCGTGCTTGGCAAGGGAGAGTTTGAGGCATATAAGAAAAACTTCTATAAGTAAAAGCCCAGGATTCCTCTTGTCGGCTTCGCCGATGATGCGCAATACAAGTTGGCGCTACACGTCAACAAACCTTTGCCGTACGTCAACTACAGAGCAGGGGCGGCCCTTGTGGCCGTCCGCAATCCGGACGGTAAAACGTTTCCACGCAGAGTGCAGATACTATTGAGCCGCAGAGAACAATTGCTATTGCCTTTTTAGGGCGCACCCGACAGACCCCGTGGAGTAGAATCCATGGCGCTAACCTAAACAATGAAAAAACACAACAAAAGGCTCTCTGAAAATCGATTTTTTTGAAAAACTTTTCCTCTCGTGCGCATTTGAACGATTTTTGAGCGATTTTTGCAACGTTTTGATAAATAGGAAGTTATGTTTTTTATAGTCTAAAATGTGACCAGAATTTGAGCTCTTGAGTCGGGGTTACGTTAGAATCGCGGCGCGTTTACGTTAGAATCGCAGTGCGTTTACGTTAGAATCGCGCTGCGATATGGCTACTATCGCGACCCGATTTCATGCTTTTGAGGGCTGAATTTGGTTTGATGGCGTCCTTTTTAACACTTCAGAGCCTCCGTGGTCGTCCTGGATGGTGTGTCCTTCAAGTGTTAAAATCTTGCTATAAATCTTTACATTTTCCCGACATTGGGACGGTTTGTGTTATCCGTGTTTTCCCGCAAATGACACTATGCATCGCCAAACATTAGGAATGATGTGTAGTTCGTCAACGGTTTTAGGTAGCCGCATGAGTCGTGCTCCACGGGATTTGTCGGATATGCTAAATAAGGCATTGGGGATATAGCAAAACGTGTAAAATAAGGCATTGAAGAGGATAAAAACATGTAAAATAAGGCATTGCAAAGGGCAAATACATGTAAAATAAGGCATTCTTCAGTGAAATTGCAAAGCCCCTTCAGCGTCATGCTGAAGGGGCTTTGTTTTTAGCCTGTTTGGGTTCAGTGGCGTATGAGCTTGTCGATGTCTACCGACAGCCCGGCCATGAAGTTGATGCCGTCAGTAAGCGGCGCATTCAGATAATAGTATTTCGGCTTGTAGTTGAGCAGGTTGTCAACGGTGAGGTTCAGCTTGACAGCCTTGCCTATCCTGTTGCATACCATCAGCTTCCACATGGTGTAGGCAGGGTAGCTGACGTTTGCCACGCCTTGCGATATGTCGTAATAGTTGACATATTCCACGTTGTCCACGCCCGACATCACCTTTCCGTCCACAATGATGTCCATGCCATAGCCTTTGCAGAAACGGTGCTCCCAGTCGGCGTGCACGGTGAGTGCGTGCTTTCGTGCGGGAATGTACTGGTTGTTTGCCGTGTTCCCCTCCTTGTCTTTGGGCATTCTCTCGTTGGTGAAGGCGTAAGCCACGCTTGCCGAGAGCCCGTTCTTCCAGTGTGCCTTTGCCGAAGCCTCCAGTCCGCTCACCGAGTAAGTGTCGAGGTTCACGTAGGGAAGTGTCGGCGTACGGTCGGTCTGGTTGGCATAGTATGGCACACCTGAGGCAATCTTGTCTTTCACGTGGTTGTGGTAACCGTCGAGCAGGAACTCGAAGTTTCGCCAGTGGTACTCCAACGAGAGGTTGAAGTTGTCGCTGTATTCAGGCTTCAGGCTGGGGTTGCCCTGTATGATCCATATTCCAGCCGCGTCGTATTGGTAGTACTTCTCTTTCAGCGAAGGTGCCTTGAAGCCCATGCCGTAGCCGAAGCGCACGTTGAGGCCCCTCATCGGCGTGTGGCGTATGCTGAGCTTTGGCGTGAGCCGTTGCAGCGACTGTCCGTCGTCGAAATAGTCGTAGCGCAAGGCTGCCACAACCTCCCAGATGTCGTTTATCTCGCCGTCGTATTGTGCGAAGGCGTCGAAGCTGTCCTGGTGGTGCGTGCCGTTGGCAAGGCGGTTGTTTCTCAGGAAGTCGTGCATGTAGTCGGAGCCCACGGTCAGTATGTGGCCCTTGTTGAACGAGTGGTTGTAGAGCAAACGGAATGCGTTTTGCACGTCAGAGTAATATCGTATGTCGAGCTTGCTGATGCTTTGGAAGTCCGACTTGTCGTATTGGTCGAATGAGTAGCTGCCGTATATGTGGTCGTTGCCCGTTATGCGCCAGTCGGCCTTCACTCCGCCGTTGTAGTCGCGGTATCGCTCCGGTGTGTCTACCGAGCGCTTCGTTTGCCTGAAGAAGTAGCCTGCGTGTGCCTTTATGTTTATGTCCTTCGTTGGGTGGAAGGCGAGCTGCTCGTTGAAGTTGTAGGTGTTGTCTCCGTATATGGTCGAGAAGACCCTCGTGGCAGGGTCGCTGGCACTGTGCACGTCGTAGTTGCTGCTGCTGTTGCGGCTTATGTCGAGGTTGTTGCCCCATTTGCCGAAGCCCTGCATCCACGACAGTCCGTATCTCTGGCTGTTGTGTTTCCCCACGCGGGCGTTGGCGTTGAGCCGGAACGGCTGGTCAGCGTCCTTGGTTATGATGTTTATCACGCCGCCGTTGGCGTTGCTGCCATAGAGCGCCGATACCGGTCCCTTCACAATCTCGATGTGGTCTACGTTGCTGAGCGTTAGGCGGTCGAAGTCTACATCGTCCATTGTCTCGCCGGCAAGCCTCTCTCCGTCCACGAGTATGAGCATGCTCTGCCCGCCAAAGCCTGAGAAGTTCATGTGGCGTTGCTGGTTCATGGAGTAAGAGAATTCCACGCCGGGGATGCTCTGTTTCAGTATGTCCTGCAGCGTGGTGGCATCGGCCTTCTCTATCTCTGTGCGGGTAATCACCGTTGTCATAACGGGTGTTTTCAGCAGGCTCTTTGGCGTGCGCGTTCCCGTGACGACCACTTGGTTGAGGTCGTCGGCAATGAGCAGCGAGTCGGTTTGCGCAGCAAGGGCGAGAGGTGCCATTGCCGACAGCAGGAGTGTTATGGAATGTTTTCTCATCATTTCCTTTTGGAGGGTTAGTAGGGGTATTTGTAGTTTATGGTAAGGTGTCCTTTGTCGCCGTCGGCATTCATGTAGTTTTGCAGTTGCACAGCGGCATAGCGTCCCGTCTTCAGCTTGACGAGGAAGACGTGGGAGTCGAGTGTGAACGTTGGCGGAAGGCTCTTCAGCTCCACTTGCAGCCACGACGACAGCACCTGGTTGATCTTTATGCCCTGGCATCCGAGCAGCTTGTTCAGCTGTTCGGTCTGGTCAGCCCACACGTCCTTCTCCGACCACTCGTCGGGCGTGAACTCAGCTCCGGCGAAGTCGGCCGAGGAAGCCGGCAGGTCATCGATGCTCGTGTAGCTTGTCCTGAGCACAGCGCCTCCGTTGGTGCGTGCGTTGGCATAGTGTATGGCGATGTCCCACTGGTCAGGCTCCGGCTGCGTAGCCGTGGGCGTGAACGCCCTGTACTCGTTTTTCGACAGGCCCTCGCCGAAGATGTCATACCAATAGGTGTATAGTCCTGTGGTGCCTTGGGCAGGATGTGCGGTGGTCTTGTCGCCGGTGGGAGTCAAGGGGATGGGGTAGGGTGTGAAGTGGGTCTGGGCATAATTGAGCCCGGCCGCATCGCCCTGCTCGCGCAGAGCCTCCAGAGAGTCGAACGAAATGTAGTACCAGCATTGCCAACTTGAGGCATCCATGCTTATCTGCGACTCTGCGGCTTCGGTCTTGCCGCTGTCGTCGGGCTCGTCGTACACCGAGGAGAACATGCCGTTGCACGAAACGGCAGTCAGGAAAAGGCAGACGGCAAGACACAGGCGGAACGGTTTTGCGATGATGCCCCAAGAGAACGAAATCATAATGTTTTTGAGATTATTTTGTTGAGATGCCAACAAAGTTACGGCTATTTTATTTAATTTTGTCCTTAATATATAAACATTCAAGTTTTTTATGTTGAAAAGAACGTTTCTGTGCCTTGTGGCATTAGTGGCCCTGCTTGCCTCCACGCCTTCCTACGGGCGCAAAATCACCGTGCTCGTCTCCTTCGACGGTTTCCGCTGGGACTATCCCCACTACTACGACACTCCTTTCCTTGACCGTATGGCCGCCGACGGTGCAGAGGGTGCGCTCGTTCCGTCTTTTCCCTCAAAGACTTTCCCCAACCATTATACACTTGCCACAGGCTTGCGGCCTGAGCATCACGGCATTATAGCCAATACCTTCCTCGACCGCGCCACGGGAGAGAGGTACTCGCTCGGTACTCCCAAGACGAAGTATGACCCGCGCTTCTACCACGGCGAGCCGTTGTGGCTTACGGCGCAACGCCAGGGCTTGCACACTGCCGTGTTTTATTGGCCGGGCTCCGATGTGCCAGTCAGCGGCAAGTATCCCGACGTTTGGCACAAATACGACGAGAAGCCGCACATGACCTTCGCCCAGCGCGCCGACAGCATCATGGCATACCTCTGCAAGAAGAATGCGCCCGACTTGATAATGGCCTATTTTGAGGAGCCCGACGCCAGTGGCCACTCGTTCGGGCCGCACGCCAAGGAGACACGGCGCGCCGTGGCGGCTGCCGACTCGCTGCTTGCATCGCTTTGGATGCGCGTGGAGAAAGCAGGTATGAAGAACAAGGTGAACCTCGTGGTGGTGTCAGACCATGGCATGACGTGGTTTGCGAAATCGGGAAAGATAAAGCCTTCTGACTATCTCCGCCCTGAGTGGTACGATGCTCTTGACGGTGACCTGCCCTGCAACGTGTATGCTCCAGAGCGGTGGCAGCAAGACAGCATAGTGAATGCTCTTGCCAACGTGCCCCACCTGAGGGCATGGCGCAAGGCAGATATTCCGCAGTATCTTCATTATCAAGCCGACGCCAATATCGGCGACGTGCTTGTGGTTCCCGACGAAGGCTGTCGATTCACAGAAGCCGATGCCAGCGACGGCGGCGTTCACGGCTTCGACCCCAACTACAACGACATGCAGGCCCTGTTCAGGGCATGGGGCCCCGACATAAAGCATGGCGTGAACATTGGCAAGATAAGCAACACAGCGGTATATCCGCTCGTGTGTCATCTCTTGGGCATAAAGCCGGCAGCCAACGACGGCGACGAAGCCTTCGAAGAAAAGAAAAACGAGGTTCTCGTGAAGTGAGAACCCTGTTAGAACAAGACCTTTTGACCTATGCAAAACCTGACAATCGTAAACTGGGCAGAAGAAGACCGCCCGCGTGAGCGGCTTCTGCGGCTGGGCCCCGCAGCCCTGTCGAATGCCGAGCTGTTGGCGATACTCATCGGCTCCGGCACGCCGAAGGTGAGCGCTGTGGAGCTGATGAAGAAGGTGATGGCAGAGTGCAACAACAATCTGAACACTCTTGGCAAGATGTCGGTAGCCGACCTTGAACGCTTCAAAGGCATAGGACCGGCGAAAGCCATCACCATACTCGCGGCGTGCGAGCTTGGCAAGCGGCGTGCAAGGGAGAAAGCCGAGGAACGCGCCGACCTGGGCTCCGCCACGGCGATATACAACTACATGCACCCGCTGATGCAAGACTTGGACGTGGAGGAGTTTCACGTGTTGCTGATGAACCAGCGCTTCCGACTCATAAAGTCCGTCCGTCTGAGCCACGGCGGCATCACGGAGACGGCGGTGGACGTGCGCCTGATAATGAAGGAGGCCATACTCAACAACGCCACGGTATTGGTGGTGTGCCACAACCATCCGAGCGGCAACACCCGTCCGTCGAGAGAAGACGACCGCATCACGGAGAGCATAAGGAAGGCTTCCGAGGTATTGAGGGTCTATTTTCTCGACCATGTCATCGTGACCGACGGAGCTTATTACAGCTACCGCGAGGAGGGAAGAATATAAACTGAAGAATGAAGAGTGGAGAAAATAAAAAAGCGGTAGGCTTGCCTGTCTCGTTTTTTATTTGTAAGTTTGCAAAAAAGAGAAAAATGACACAAGAAGAAAAGACAAAGATAGAAGAACGCATCGTTGACGTGATCAAGACGGTCTACGATCCGGAGATACCAGTCAACATCTACGACTTGGGCATGATATACAAGATTGACCTCGACGACGACCGTACGGTGAACGTGGACATGACGTTTACGGCCCCTTCGTGCCCAGCCGCCGACTTCATTCTTGAGGACGTGCGTACAAAGCTCGAGAGCGTCGACGGAGTCAAGGCTGCCAACGTGAACCTCGTGTTTGAGCCTGCATGGGACCAGAGCATGATGTCGGAAGAGGCACGCGTTGAGTTGGGATTTGAATAAGGATAAGGTTTAGCTTAAGTGAAGGCTTATGCGGAAGACGGTTTATTTTCTTTCTGACGCGCATCTCGGTTCGCTTGCGGTGCCTCACCGCAGGATGCAGGAACGCAGGCTGGTGCGGTTTCTCGACTCCATAAAGGACAAGGCGGCTGCCCTTTATCTCCTTGGCGACATGTTCGATTTCTGGTATGAATATAAATATGTGGTGCCAAAGGGTTTCACCCGCTTCCTTGGCAAGTTGTCGGAGCTGACCGACATGGGCGTTGAGGTCCATTTCTTCACGGGCAACCACGACATTTGGGCATACCACTATCTTGAGGAAGAGTGTGGCGTGACAATGCACTATCAGCCTCTCACTACCGAGATTTACGGCAAGGTATTCTATCTTGCCCACGGCGACGGTTTGGGCGACAACAGCGGCTCGTTCAAGTTGCTGCGACGGATATTCCATAACCCCGTTTGCCAAGTGTTGTTCTCCGCCGTGCATCCCCGCTGGGGCATGCAGCTCGGCCTTGAATGGGCCAAGCACAGCAGGCTGAAACGTGTGGACGGCAAGGAGCCTCCTTATATGGGCGAGGACAAGGAATGCCTTGTGTTATGGACAAAGGAATATGAGAAGCATCATCCCAACATCGACTATTATATCTATGGGCATCGCCACATAGAGCTTGACCTGAACCTTCCACGTGTGGAAGGCCACACGCCGCGGATGCTGATTCTTGGCGACTGGATAAGCCAGTTCAGTTATGCCGTCTTTGACGGTGAACACCTCTTCCTTGAGGAATACGTGGAAGGCGAAAGCAAATTGTAGGAAACAGCAGAAATAAGAAAAGCAAGTTGCGGGAAACAGCAAGTTGCATGAAAACATTAAGGGCGGCTCACATTGGTGGGCCGCCCTTAATATATTATTGTGTGTGCTTAAATAAGCCGTTTAACAAAGGCTTAGATCTCAGGCTCACGACCCTCGACGAGAGCGAGAGTGTCGCGTGCGATGACGATCTCCTCGTCGGTAGGAATCATCACGACCTTCACCTTTGAGTCGTCGGCAGAAAGGATCTGCTCCTTTGAGCGTACGTGGTTGCGCTCCTTGTCCATCTTCACGCCGAGGTACTCAAGACCCTGGCAGCTGTCCCAGCGCACGCCTTCCTGGTTTTCGCCCACGCCGGCAGTCCAAACGATGATGTCAACACCGTTCATGGCTGCAGCATATGCGCCGATGTATTTCTTGATGCGGTAGTTGTACATTGCCAATGCAAGGTGAGCCAGCTTGTCGCCCTCGTTGTCGGCATTCTCGTTGTCGCGCATGTCGCTTGAGATGCCAGCTATGCCGAGCACGCCGCTCTTCTTGTTGAGATACTCCGACATCTCGTTGGGAGTCATGCCGCTCTTCTCCATCATGTAGCACACAGCCGACGGGTCGATGTCGCCGCAGCGTGAACCCATCATCAGGCCGGCCAGAGGGGTGAGGCCCATTGATGTGTCGATGACCTTGCCGTTCTCGATGGCAGCTACCGAAGCACCGTTGCCGATGTGGCAGGTGATGATCTTCTGCTTGTGGATGTCCACACCGAGGAACTCGCAGACGCGGCGTGACACATAGCGGTGTGAAGTGCCGTGGAAGCCATAGCGGCGCACGTGGTACTTGGTGTACCACTCGTAAGGAATGGCGTAGAGGTATGCGTAGTCGGGCATGGTAGAGTGGAAGGCGTTGTCGAACACCGTCACCTGAGGCACGCTGGGCATGAGCTCGTCTACGGCCTTGATGCCGGCCAAGTGGCCCTTGTTGTGGACAGGGGCGAGGTCGATGAGGCTCTCGATGCCTTTCTCCACTTCAGGTGTGACGATGCAGCTCTTCTCGAAGAGGTCGCCGCCCTGCACCACACGGTGGCCCACGGCACCAATCT
>CAZXGQ010000006.1:0-51672 GCA_964640415.1 uncultured Prevotella sp. | reverse complement strand
GGAGATGATAGATATCTCGTCGAGAAAGAACTTTTGGCCACTAAAAGAGATGCTGTTCAGCTGACTGGTTTTATTTATAGAAATAGAAATGTCGAACCATTGCTTTTTAGACATGTCTATAACTTGTTCATCAGTGGTGTTGTCACTGTATTTTAGGGTTACAGTCAAAGAATTGCCTTTAGTCGATGATGGCGCGCATCTGAAACTTAAGGTGCCATTCTTCACTCCTAATTTCTCAAGATCGTTTACAGTATAACTTGTCTCTACTTTAAGACATTGATAACCTTTCAACAAGCTAGAACTCTTACTATCAACAGAAAATGCACCTGTATAATTAAAATCTCCAACATAAGCATTATTCTCAAAGTTGCCACCATTGCCTTCCATACCAATATAATCGGCAAAGCCGGCATAATACACCTCGTTGGCTAACGACTCTCGCTTCGTTGTCAACTGATATGAGACGGCTTGATAAGCATAATTATCATTGCCTTCAAAAATAGCATAAATGGTGGTTGTCCCAATAAAATGTGGAGTTACATTGCCAGATTCGTCTACAGTCGCTATAGCTTGATTCGACGAATACCATTTTATGGGCAAATTATAGGGGTTCTCCAGTAATTCTGTACTACTATACATTGTTCCTATATTTGCCGACATTTCTGACTGGGTGAAACTCAAATCGGCACTCTGAGAGGTACTGATACTTGACGTAGGAGCCTTGATGACAATATCGTCAATATAAGCAGCAGAAGTAGCTTCGAATTCTAAATTTATGGGATTTGTGCCTTTAATGTTTTTAATAGTATATGTACCATCACTATTAGTTGCAAGATTTTTTTTTGTTTTACCTTGAGACACGCTTACACTAATATTTTTATTGTAATCCTTATAAGAAAGAATAAGGTCTCCGTTTGCTCCCGTATTGTTGTAAACGGTAATAGAAAGAGAACCCGGTTTAATTTTCAAACATGGGAACCCTTTTTCTACAGCTGAAATTTTATAGTATTGCAAACTGACAGTACCACTTGTTGTGTACGTCGCATTCATTCCTGACGTATGAAAGTACAGCCAACCGTCAAAATGTTCTTCATAGATGGTTGTCATGTCGTCGGTTGTTTCTTCAGCGAAAGAAGCAACGGGCAAAAGCAATAATATGAATAATATTATCTTCTTCATAAGCAGTTACTGAATCTAGGTTTATTTTTCAAAATTTGCCAAACAACTTTTCTTAGTTGCAAAAATACAATTATTTTGCGATACTTCAATAGTTTTGCAAACTTTTCACGATTATTTTTCTGAGATTATATCATATTGTGTAACTCAATCGTAAAAATTAATGGTCTGTATTGATTTTTGTAGGCTACGAACTATCGGAAAGGGCTGGTATAGAGGTTTGGGGCTTGCTTGAATAACAGTCCCACGTTTGCGAAAATACACATGCAGGAACAAAACTTGTGCCCGTCCGTAACCTTTTTACAAGGCAATGCCAATAGAGCATTTGCTTTTCGGGTTGCATACGGCCACAGGTTTTGCCCCTGCTATCGATTGTACGTTATAACGAGCGCTGTACCGATTTTACATTATATCCGGTTTAGCACCATTTATACGTTATAAATTACTAATTTACTCTTCTGCTGGCTTGAGGTTGGTGTAGACGTTTTGCACGTCGTCAAAGTCCTCGAGCTTCTCAACCATCTTCTCGATGGTCTCGCGCTGTTCGGCAGAAACATCGGTGAGGTCGTTGGGGATGTAGGTGAACTCGGCCGATGTAATCTCGAAGCCGTTGTCCTCCAAATATTTCTGCATATCGCCGAAGCTTGTCGGTGAGCCGTAAATGGTTATTTCACCGGTCTCCTCGTCGGTGTCGAACTCGTCGTCCACTCCGAAGTCGATGAGGTCGAGAATGAGCTCATCCATCTCCACACCTTCTTTCGGCTTGAAAGAGAACACGGCCTTGTGGTCGAAGAGGAACGACAGCGAGCCTGTGGTGCCGAGGTTTCCGTTGAACTTGTTAAAGATCGATCTCACGTCGGCCACAGTGCGTGTGGTGTTGTCGGTGAGCGTGTCTACGAAAACTGCTACTCCGTGAGGTCCATATCCCTCGTAGGTCACCTCCTTATAGTCCGACTGGTCTTTGCCCATAGCGTTCTTGATAGCGCGCTGGATATTGTCCTTGGGCATGTTCTCCTTTTTGCAAGTGGCTATGATAGCGCGCAGGCGTGGGTTGTTTTCTGGTTCCGGGCCGCCAGCTTTCACAGCAATGGCAATCTCTTTGCCCAGTTTCGTAAACGTGCGGGCCATGTGGCCCCATCTCTTCAGCTTTGTTGCCTTACGGTATTCAAATGCTCTTCCCATTGGTTATTATGTTTTTTTTGTTGCTTTTCTTTTATCTCAGCTCTGCTCCGAGCTGCTTGGTGAGGTTGGCAATGAGCTTTTGCATCATGGCCTCTATCTGCTTCTCGGAGAGGGTCTTCTCCTCGTCCTCGAACACGAAGTTGACGGCGTAGCTCTTCTTGCCTGCGGGCAGGTTCTTGCCCTGGTACACGTCGAAAAGACTGACGCTGCGCAGTAGCTTCTTCTCGGTCTTGCGGGCAATCTGCTCTATCTGTGCAAACTCCACGCTGTCGTCAACGAGCAGGGCGAGGTCGCGGCTCACTGACGGGTATTTGGACAGTTCCTTGAACTCTACTTGGCTCTTCTTTGTGGCCTTAAGGATGCCGTTCCAGTTGAGCTCGGCATAGAACACGTCTTTCTCCACTCCGCACTGGTGTGCCACCTTCTTTGCCAGCTTGCCGTATTCGGCGAGCACTACGCCTTGGCGTGTCTTCAGCGTGAGGCCGTAGGCAAAGAGGTTATTGGTGGTCTTCTGCTCCAGGGCGATGCCGGCTGGCAGACCTGCGCGGCTGAGAATGTTGCCCACGTAAGCCTTTAGCTCATAGAACGAAGTGTCCTCGTCGGGGTGAGCCCATGAGCCTTCCACGCGTTTGCCGGTAATCCAAAGGGCGATGTGGTACTGCTGTGAGTAAGCCTTGATGGAAGCGTCGTGGTCGTCCTTCTCAGGAGCATAGCTGTAGACATTGCCCACCTCGAAGAAGCGCAGGTTCTCGCGTTTACGATTGATGTTGCGAGCGAGCGACTCCAAGCCGCCGAAGACCAGTGTTTGGCGCATTACGCCAAGGTCTGTAGACAGCGGGTTCATTATCTTCACGGTGTTCTCCCATCGGTAGCTGTTGAGCTCGTCGTTGCTGTAGTAAGCTTCCTTAGAGAGCGAGTTGTTCAGAATCTCGTTGAAGCCGCAACCCACGAGCTGCTCGGAGATGATGTTCTCCAGCTTGTGGTGCTTGTCTTCCTCGTTCTCTGTTGTGAGTGACGACTTGAGCTGTGTGGGTATCTCCACGTTGTTGTAGCCGTATATGCGCAGAATGTCCTCTACAACGTCGCATGGGCGCTTCACGTCCACGCGGTAGGCTGGCACGGTGAGGTCGAGCCCCTCGCCATCTTCGCTGTTTATGGTCATCTCCAGGCTTGTCACGATGCTCTTTATGGTGTCGGCACCGAGTTTCTTGCCTATCAGACGGTCGCAATATTCATAGTTGAGACGCACGTCGAAGCTTGGCAACGGCTCGGGATACACATCGTTTATCTGCATTGATACCTTGCCTCCGGCAAGTTCCTGGCAGAGCATGGCAGCCTGTTTCAAGGCGTAGATGGTGCCGTTGGGGTCTACACCACGCTCGAAGCGGAAGCTGGCGTCGGTTGAGAGTCCGTGGTGGCGTGCGCTCTTGCGGATCCATGTGGGGTGGAAATATGCCGACTCCAGCACCACGTTGCGTGTGGTCTCGTAGGTTCCAGAACCCTTGCCGCCGAAAATTCCGGCAATGCACATTGGCTCTTCAGAGTTGCAGATGCTGAGGTCGTGCTCGCCCAAGTTATGCTCTACGCCGTCGAGCGTGATGAACTTGGTGCCCTCGGGCTGTGTGCGAACCACTATTTGGTGGCCAGTCACCTTGTCGGCATCGAAGCAGTGCATTGGCTGCCCGTAGGCCATCATGATGTAGTTTGTTATGTCTACGATGTTGTTGATTGGACGGAGACCTATGGCGTTGAGCCTGTCTTGCATCCACTTTGGGCTTTCCTTAACCTCGCAGTCGGTGACGCTGAGACATGCATATCGCTTGCAAGCCTCAGTGTTCTCTATCTTCACCTCGATGGGCATGTCTTCGTTGTCCACGTGGAAGTTGTCGCAGCTCGGGCGGTGCAGACTTGTCTGATAGCCGTTCTGCTTGAGCCAAGCGTAGAGGTCGCGTGCCACGCCGTAGTGCGAGAGAGCGTCGGCACGGTTGGCCGTGATGTCGATGTCGATTACCCAGTCGCTATCGAGGTGATAGTATTCTGCAGCTGGTGTGCCTGGCACTGCATCCTCGGGCAGCACTATGATGCCGCTATGGTCTGTTCCTACGCCAATCTCGTCTTCGGCGCAAATCATGCCGAAAGAGTCCACGCCGCGCAGGCGGCTCTTCTTTATTACGAACTCCTTGTCACCGTCGTAGAGCTTGCAGCCCAGGTCGGCCACTATCACTTTCTGCCCTGCAGCCACGTTTGGTGCTCCGCAGACTATCTGCTGTGGCTCGTCTTTGCCCAAGTCGACAGTTGTGACGTGCAGGTGGTCACTGTTGGGGTGAGTCTCACATGTCAGCACTTTTCCGACGTATAGGCCTTTCAAGCCTCCCTTTATGGCCTCGACCTCGTCGAGGGCGTCCACTTCAAGACCTGTGGAGGTCAGTGCGTCGGCTGTCTCCTGGGGTGTAAGGTCGAAATCAACGTAATCCTTAAGCCACTTATATGATATTTTCATTTTGAATGATTGAGATTTTCTGCAAAATTACTAATAATCTGTGAGCTAAGCAAAGCTACTTGCGTTTTTTCTTCATCATTGGCGTCCGGTAAGCGCCAATTTGTCGAGAATGAACTGCTTTATGGCTGTTTGCTGCATTGTTGGTACTGTGGTGTGGTCTATGCCTGCCCCGTAGGCGACGAGTGCAGTGTGGTCGGCTCCGCACGAATAGCCGTGGGTGCCTCCGGTGGCGGGTTGTACAATTCCGCCCTGCCGCGAGTTGGTAACGTCGGCACCTGGCACCGGCTCTATGGCCAACGCCACGTTGGGGTCGCAGCCCAGAGTCTTGAGCTCGTCGCGGCGGATGATGCGGAAGTCTGCTTTCACGCTGTCAGGCAAGTCGGCAAGCAGTTTCTCTACCTTCCTTAGCGTCTTGGTGTCGTTCTGCTTCTTGAGATAGAGGAAACTCATGGCACCGGCACCGTGGAAGCATGCCTTCCAGTCTGTGCCATATTCCTTGCCCAGCAGTCCGGCGCTGACGAGCAACGTGTTGGGAGCAATCTTCCGGTTGATGTCAACAAATCCATGGTCGCCTGTCACAATTACCAGCGTGCTGTCGAGCATGGAGTGGTCGCGCAGGTTGTCGAGGATGATGCCAATAGCAGCGTCGGCCGACTCGATGGTGCGCTTGGTGCGCAGGGAACTGAGCCCCGTTTGGTGCTGAGCATAATCTGTGGTTATGAGGTGGAGAGTGAGCAGCGTGGGCCGGTAGTGGTTTATGATGTAGTTGGTCATATAAGCCTCGCGAGCATCGCGGTTGATGGAACCGGCGGTGAAGTTCTCGTCGCAGAGCCTTCCCGTGGCATGCAGCTCAAGGGTGTCGAGAAGCCCAGAGGGCGAACAGTTCTTGCGCAGGAACGCCATTTGGTCGGTGCCGGGCTCGATAGACCAGTATTCCGGCACGTTGTACTTGATGTGCTTTGCCCCTGTTGACACAGGCCAGAAAAGTGAAGCCACCGTTCCTCCCTTGTCGCTCACAGCCTGCCATATGGTCTCCGCCTTTATGGAGTCGGCATACCAGTAGCTTATGGTTCGCGGAGCGTTGCCCATGAAGGGTGCATTATAATATATGTGGTGCTCAGAGGGGAGAGCGCCCGTGACGATGGTAGTGTGCGAGGGGTAAGTGGCTGCCGGCGTGACGCCTTTTATCCAGTCGACATAGAGCCCTTCGGCCTTCATCTGCTTCAGGTTTTCCGTTGCTATGTTAGGGTCGTTTATCATGTCACCCCGCATGCCGTCGATGGTGATGAGGATGACGTGCGATGCTTTCTGCGGTTGCGCAAAGAGAATGGTCGGCATGGCGAGCAATGCCAGTGTCAGCGACTTAATTGAAGAAAGGTGCGACATATTCAGAATTTTTGTTGTCTACTATCACTTTGTTCATGTTGTGTGTTATTACTACCGTCTTTGCTTTCTCGTCGATGGTGAAGGCATCCATTTCTTGGTTCAAAGGTATGAACGTTGGAATCTGAGCCTCGGTGTAGCCTTCCGACGGAGTGTTGGCCGCCTCAACTTCGCACACGGGGAGGCGAATGCCAAGGTCGGCTGCACGTCGTCCCTCTCCGAAGAAAATCTCCTGGCGCATGAGGTAGAGCAGTTGCAGCAGGTTGTCCTGCCCCTCAGTCTGGTCTATCATCTGCTGCGTTACTGAAGTGCCCGATATGTAAGGAATGTTGATGAGGTTGGGTGCCTGGCGGTCGAGAATGAGGCCGCTGCGCAGGGAGTCGGACGGCGAGGCAGCCACCTTGTATGCTGAACTGTTTGGGTATTTTTTGTATCCGCCGTTGTCGCGCTGCTCCACCTGGTCGTTGATGCCCTTCTCCACGGGTCGTGCCTTCACGAGGCTGAGCAGTGTGGTCATGGTCTGCTTGGCTTTGGCAAGGTTGTTGTCGGCTATCTCCGCTTCAGCCATTATGAGGTAAGGTTCCTCAGCCTTGGCTATGCAGATCGGGCGTTGCTCCTGTGCGTCGGTGGTCTGGAAATACTTGGGGTCGAGAAAGTCGAGACGTGGCAGAGGCTGGAATGCTGTGCCGAAGGGCAAGCCGTAGATGTAGCCTTGGAAACTGTTGTCGACGCTGTTTTTGCCGTCGAACGTAACCTGTTTGATGAAGTCGGCTGAGAGGTTCAGCGCAGCCTGTGCATAGCTCACAGCGTGTTGTTTGTCGCCAAGCTTGTAGTAGGCCCTTGCCAGGAGCGTGTTGATGAAAGCCTTGTCATCGTCGGTCGAAGCCAGCTTCAGGCATGTGTTGAAGGTTTCTATGGCCTTGTTGAGGTTGTGTTTCCAGTCTTTTATCTCTCCGCCGTTTTCCTCTGGCAGTCCCAAGAAATGCTCGCCTGCGAGCAAATAGGAGTAGCCTTCTATGTAGCGCAGGTTGAACTCTTGCTCTGTGGTCATGGTGTTGTCGGTCTTCGATATGTTGTCGAGCCCGTTGAGTGCCATTTCCCTTATCGACCCTACCCCACGCTGCAGTTTGGTGACGTCGGCATCGGTATAGAGAATTGTCGGGAAATCGAACACCTTGCTGCTCTGGCTGTAGTTGTTGAAGTAGTTGTCTGAGAGAATCTCGGTCAGTTCTACGAACGTGCTCACCGTTGTGGCGAACGTGCTGTTGGTGCCGTTGACCCAGCTCTTGAGAGCGTCGGTAGTGTTCTTGAACGTGTCCTCGTCCACGTTGGGGTTGATGATGTCGCTTGGCAAAACGAGGTCGCAGGCTGAAAGGGCCATTGCTGTCATGGCGCATGCCACGGCGTTCTTTATCTTTATGGTGTACATGTTTATCAGAAATTGAGGGTTATTGAGCCGACGAAGCTACGTGGTGTGGAATAAGACGAATAGTTGAGGCCGCCCACCGCCACGGCACCCTGCGAGCGTGCTCCTGAAAGCGAAGCCTCGGGGTCTACCGACGATGCAGTGAAGGCAAAAGGATTGTAGACGTTAAAGCCCAATGTTGCCGACTTGATGACACGCTTGAAGTCCCACTCGTAGCTTGCGCCGATATTCCTTATCTTCAGGAAGTCGGACTTTTCGACGAAAAAGTTGGTGAAGTTGAGCCACTGTTTAGCTTGCGTGGTCCCCTCCAGAGCCTTGTCGGGCACGGCAGGGTCTTTCAAGCCTTTGGCAAAGCGGAACTGCCGGTCAAATGAATGTACGTATGCACCCGTCTGCCAGTCGCCGCTTACGATGAACGAGAGCTTTCGCCAACTGCCCGTTACAGAGAAGTTGCCGTATTTTGTAGGTAAGGTGTTGCCGAGGTCCTGCTGCGAGAGCACCTCCTTGAGAGAGCCGTCGCTGTTGAGCACTGCCTTGTAGCCGCGGAGGAAGCCTACCGATTTGCCTTTTGCCACGACGGTCTGTATTGTGCGCGACGAAAAGCCGCCTATGGCAAAGGGCACGGCGGTGCCAATGTCGAGCACCTCGTTGTGGTTAGTGTTCAGCGATGCGTTGACCCTCAGCTTCCAGTCTTTAGTGTTGAGCACCTGCACGCCCAGAGCAAGTTCTATGCCCTTGTTCTCTATCTCGCCCACGTTGGCAAGGTAGTTGGCCGACTGTCCTGAAGAAGGCAGCGAGGGAACGCTGAAGAGAGCGTCCTTTGTCAGTGCATAATAATATGTGAAGCCGATGTTCAGCACATTGTTGAAGAGCGTGGCGTTGAGTCCTACCTCATAGCTGTGTTTCTTCTCGGGTGCGAGGTCAGGGTTGCCGTATTTGCCGAAGTAAGCCGCCTGTTGGTCGTTGTAGGAACCGAACGACACCGTGCGCTGGTATTCGAAAGCCGGTGGATAGCTGCCGGCTATGCCATAGTTGGCCATGATGCGGAGGTTGTTTACTAAGCCGCTCTGTGTGAGGCTCTGCATGAAAGGCTCCTCGCTGATGACATAAGAGAGGCCCACCTTGGGATAGAACTGCCAGCCCACGTTGTCGCCAAACGCCGTGTTGTAGTCGGAGCGCAGGCCAAGGTCAATGTAGTAGCGGTCGTTGATGCCGATGTTCTCTTGCACGAAGACTCCGTAGCTGTAGAGATAGCTGAGCCACTCGTCGGCAGTCAGCGTTCCGGCTCCGGAAATGATCTGTGCACCGTCGCGCACGTTACTGCCGTTGTATACCGACTGGTGGTCGTAGGTACTGAAAAACTGGAAGCCAGCCGTGGTGATGGAGCTGAGCCAGTCCTTGTATCTGAACTTGTATTGTCCGTTGATGTCGGCTGTGAGTCCGAAGTATTTTCTGTCGAAGTTTTTGATACTTCCTGCATTGGATGTCCCCTCCGGCTTCTGCTGGGTGTGTATCAGATACTCGTTGGTGGTTATCAGTTTGTTGCTGTTTACGCGGTAGTCTACGCCGAGCGTAGCCTTGAGCGTGAGATCGCTGACGGGCTTGAACACCAGGCTCTGCGATGTTTGGAAGCGCTTGATCGATTCTTTGTTGTTTTGCAGGCTCTCGGCCTTGTCTACAAACTCCTTCATCTTTGAGAAAGCATAGTCGTCGAGTGCGTCGATGTCGGCGCCATAGTTCTGGGTCTTGCCGTCGGCATCGGTATAGTGGAAGTTGATGCATGCCGCGCCCTCTGTGAACCACAGTCCTGTGTAGTAGCCCTCGTTGCCATTGCGCCGGCGGTTGAAGTCCTCCACCACGAAGCCAAATGAGTTTTGGTATTCAAGCAGACTGTTGAATTTGACGTGCGAGCCAAAGCGCATGTCGTATTTGCGGTCCTTGTTGCCGTCGTGTATGAGCGTGCCTGTATTCTCGCTCATGCTTGCGCCGAAGCTGTAGCCATACCTGTCGGTTCCGCCGTCGAAGCCGAACCGGTATTTCTGCTGGAAGCCCGTCTGGTGGAGCAGTTCCTTTGTGCGCTTGAAGTGGTAGAACTGGCTTGATGCTACATCAGCGCCAAGGTCGGCTCCGGCATAAAATGAGATCTTGTTGTTGGAGCCTTTCTTGGTGAAAATCTGTATCACGCCGTTGGCAGCGTCGGATCCGTAGAGCGTTGTGGCGGCACCGCCCGTCACATATTCTATATGGTCGATGTTCTCCATCGGAATATCGCTGATGGAACCTGATGTTGCTGTCTGACCGTTGAGATAGTTGTTGAGCGTGGCTCCGGAGTTCATGTTGTCTACACGTACGCCGTCTACATAGATGACAGGCGTGGAATTGGTATAAGCCGACGACAGTCCGCGCGACTTTATCATCGACGTGGTGCCAGGCTGTCCGGTGGTGAGGTTTATCTGCACGTTGGGCAGAGCGTTTTGCAACATCTGGTCGATGCGCCCCACCTTCACCTTTTCAAGGTCGGCAGCGTTCACAGTGGTGATGTTCGACGACAGGCGGCGCTTGTTTATCTCAGCTCCTTGTCCGGTGACCACGACCTCATTTATCTTGAAATAGTCCTCGTCGAGTGCAATGACATAACTGTCACCATGCTTTTCTATGTCTTTGCCCGACAGAGAGTTGTGGCTGACGGTTACAGTCTTTGTGGCATAGCCGATACACGAAATGCGCAGGCTCTTCACACCGTTTGTGGAAATGTGGAAACTGCCGTCGGCATCGGTCACGGCGGCGGCCTGCATGTTGTCGTCGGGCACGACAACTACTCCTACGAGTCTGTCGTCGTTGGTCTTGTCGATGATGATACCCTTTATTCCAACCTCTTTTACCTCAGTGCTTTTTATCACTGTGTTTTTTGCCTTGCCATATGAAACAGAACACGTGCACGACAGCACGGCTATGCTTGCGATAGTAGCAATTCCTTTTACGTTGTTACTAACAATCATTATTTTTTCTTTGGTTGCGTGTGTTTATATTGCCAAAATCGGTGCAAAGTTAATACTTTATTTCAAAGGCAAAGGTACATAAGGCATATTTCTGACTTATTAAAATCATGTGAACATGCCGTTATAAATCAAGAAGCGTGTCGTTTATTCGTCTTTCAGCACAGGTAGGGATATGTGATACTTCACGGCCAATATCCTGATTGCCACTATGAAAACAAATGTGGCGGCACCCGTTATGGCCACGTTTACGTGCATATCGGTGAGTAGCCAATAGAGCAAGCCTCCTACGATGCTTGCCATAGCATAAATCTCTTTGCGGAGCACCACTGGTGTCTTGTTGAGCAGCACATCGCGTATCACGCCGCCGGCAGCACCCGTGATGCATCCCATTATTATGGCCACCCAGAAAGGATAGCCGCACTCTATGGTCTTCTGCATACCGGTGATGGTGAACGATGCAAGACCGCGGGTGTCGAAGAAGAACCAGGCGTTGTCGAGCCGTTTGAGCAACTTCGAGAATGATATGACGAATATCTGTGCCCCTATCGTGCAAATGATATATAGCGGCGAGGTCATCCAGAAAGGCGGCAAACCAAGCATGACGTCGCGTAGGGTTCCGCCACCGATGGCGACAGCGAATCCGCAAACAAACCCACCGAACCAGTCGAGATGTTTTGCTGCGGCATGACGTATTCCGGAAATGGCGAAGGCTAATGTGCCAAGAATCTCGATAAGAGTTTGTACGGTGTTAACCAATTGAGGGTCAGTGAATTGCATAGTTATGATTAAACTTTATTTATAGGTTTGCCCTGGATGAAAGCCTCTACGTTGTCAAAGCATATTTCGAGCCACCTCAGTCGGGCTTCTTTTGTTGCCCAGGCTATGTGTGGCGTGATATAAGCATGTGGCTGCTTGAACAGGGGGTTGTCGGCGCTGGGCGGTTCCTTGTCCATTACGTCGGTTCCGTAGGCACCCAACTTGCCACAGGCAAGGGCATCGGCAATGGCTTGCTCGTCAACAAGTGCGCCGCGGGCTGTGTTCACAAGTATGGCTCCTTGTTTCATCTTGGCTATGAGCTCGGCATTGAAGAAGTGGATGTTGTCTTTTGTGAGCGGACAATGCAGCGACACAATGTCGGAAGAACCGAGTAGCTGGTCGAGCGATGCTTTGCTGATGCCTGCTGGCAGTTCGGCTTCAGATTTCGACGTGAAGGCAACAACGTGTATGCCGAAGGCTAAAGCTACTTGTGCCACGCGCATGCCAATGCTGCCGAGCCCGATGATGCCCAGCGTCTTGCCTGCTATCTCCTGCAGTGGTGTGTCCCAGTAGCAGAAGTCGTGTTTCTTTGCCCAGCGCATTTCTCCTCCGAGGCTTTCGGCCCTGTTTTGGTCGGCATAGTGAGCTACTTGGTTCGTGATGTTCAGAATGTGGGCAAATGTCATCTGCACGACACTCTCGGTAGAGTAAGATGGAATGTTGCTCACCACTATACCGTGCCTGTGCGCAGACTCGGTGTCGATATTGTTGTAGCCTGTGGCCAAAACTCCGATATACTTCAGCTTTGGTAGTTGAAGTATCACTTCATCTGTTATGTTTACTTTATTGGTTATTAGTAGTTCAGCATGCTTTGCCCTTTCGATTACCTCGTCAGGTTTCGTGTGGGCGTATGCAGTCACGTTGCCATATGCCTTGAGAGGCTCCCACGAACTGTTGTCAGGGTTGGCGGCATATCCATCGAGTATAACAATATTCATATCTTGTCTGTTTTATTTATCACTTATAATTTATTATTTGTCATTTATCATTTATCATTTATCATTTATCATTTGTATCTCTCCCCCCAGCAGTTGACCATACGTTGATACAGCTTCTCTTCTGCCGGGGAATGTTGTGCATGCCAGAAGCGCTTGTCTGCAACGGCGTTGGGGAGATATTGTTGCGGCGTGAAGTTGCCTGGATAGTCGTGCGGATATTTGTAGCCGTCGTGGTAACCCAACTGCTCCATGAGCTTTGTAGGCGCATTGCGAATGTGCATCGGTACAGGTTGGTTGCCGCTTTTCTTTACCTCCTCGATTGCGTTGTTTATGCCCATGTATGCCGAGTTGCTCTTTGGACTTGTGGCAAGGTAGACCACTGCCTCGGCAAGGGGAATGCGTCCCTCGGGCCATCCTATTTTCATCACAGCGTCAAAAGCAGCGTTGGCAAGCAGCAAGGCGTTTGGATTGGCTAGACCAATGTCTTCAGCCGCCGAGATGACTATGCGCCGCGCTATGAATTGCGGGTCTTCACCACCTTCTATCATCCTTGCCATCCAGTAGAGCGCGGCGTCAGGGTCGGAACCACGTATACTCTTGATGAAAGCTGAAATGATGTCGTAGTGCATGTCGCCCTGCTTGTCGTAGGCCAGTGGGTTGGCTTGAAGCTCATCTTCTACCTTCTTGTCGGTAATGACAATGTCGTCACCTTCCACCGATTCAACGATGAGTTCAAGAATGTTGAGCAGCTTGCGCGCATCGCCGCCACTGAAGCGCATCAGCGCCCCGGTCTCGTTGAGTGTGATGTGCTTTTTCTTCAGCTCTATGTCAGTCTCGATAGCATGTTGAAGAATTTTTTGTAAGGCTTCCTTGTCGAGGGGCTTGAGCACGTAGACCTGGCAACGCGACAGCAATGGCCTTATCACCTCAAACGAAGGGTTCTCTGTTGTGGCTCCGATGAGAGTCACAACGCCACGCTCCACGGCTCCGAGCAGAGAGTCTTGTTGCGACTTGGAGAAGCGGTGAATCTCGTCGATGAAGAGTATTGGCGAGGCATTGTTGAAGAAACTGCCCTTCTTGGCGCGTTCTATCACATCGCGCACGTCCTTCACTCCACTGGTGACGGCACTGAGCGTATAGAATGGCACCTTCATGGCGGTGGCCACAATCTCAGCCAACGTGGTTTTGCCCACACCTGGAGGTCCCCACAGAATGAACGAGGAAATTTTTCCACCCTCTATCATTTTGCGCATCAGGCCATTTTCACCTACGAGGTGTTCCTGCCCTACATAATCGTCGAGCGTGCGTGGCCGCATCCTTTCTGCTAATGGTTCCATTCTGAACTTGTTGTTGTTTTGCTACAGTGAGTCATTCGTTTTATAAAGGTCTTGCGACACGGATGCCCAAAGCCGATGTTTGCTTGCGCAGGTATGTCTGCAAGAGGTTGCTGTCCTCCACTACCTTGTGGTAGAGCGATGAGGCGTTGAGCATGTGCAGCCCGTCATTGTGCCAGACAGCAATGCCTATATGGCTGATTTCCAATCCGGCTTTCTTGGTCACGATGGCAATGATGTCGCCGTCGTGCACTGCCTTTCTCACCGTGTTGCTGTTAGTGACGGCGTTTATTGGCATATACTTAGGCTTGGTGCCCGTAATAGCCTTCTCCATCTCGGCTATCTGCTTGATCCATTGCGGCTTGTTCTTCAGCATGGGATAGCTCTCAAGATGGGTGGTCATGTAGTTGGCCTTGACGGGTTGAGTGGCTGAGAAAGGCGGGTTGGGCGACTGTATGTCACTCACTATCTTCTCTTTCGTGTTCTCTTGAATCCAGTATGTGAAATAGTGTTGTCTTGCAGGGTAAGCGATGTTGCCATTGCGGTAGCGCACCTTCTTCAGGTTCTCGCAATAGTTGGCGAAAGTCGGCTTGTTCTGTGCCATGGTTCTCGACAGGGCCAATACCGTTTCCACATAAGTGGTGCAGTCAAGTTGTCGAAGGTTTACAACGAGCTTCTCGTCGGCATTCTTCTCCAGAGTCTTTGCCACGTAGGGCACGCCCTTGAACTCTCGTCCGAAGAAAACCATGTAAGATGCCATCGACTTGTCTTTCAAACTTTTGGCTTTCTTGAGCAAGGCCATCACCTTTATAGAGTCGGCCTTGGTATAGTCTGTTCCCTGTGCCGAGATGCTCGTTGCAACCAACAGCGAGAGTATGCAAATAATCGTTTTCTTCATTTCTTTTTCCTGTATTGTTTTTTCAGTCCGAAATTATATCCAACATATACATAAACGTTGCCGAACATGGTGTTTGCCGAAAAGTTGGATTTGCGGTAGTTGTATGAGTGGAACACTGCACTTGCGCCGCTATACCATCTCATGTTGTTCCACACCAGTCCTACCCTTGACACTCCGTCAAGCATGACGTTCTTGAAGTTGAAGTTGTGGAAGAAATCCTTCAAGTTGTTTTCTTTGCCCGACAGTTGCTTGTAGCCGAGGGCAAGTTGCAACGATATGTTGAACAGCCAATTGTGGGCGAAGACCCAGTTGTAGGCATATCCTCCGCCAATGGAGATGTCAGAGTAGTCTATCTTCGTGGAGTGCAATGTGGTGTCGCAAACTTCATGCGAAGTCCCCTCCCCGACTACATCGTCCATCAGAAGGTGAAACTTGTCCCAGTCCATGCTCAGCTTGTGCTTTGAGTAGCTTATTCCGGCAAGAGCGCTGCCGGCCGAACGTCGTTGTATGGTGCTTTGGCTGTAAGCCGCCGGATAGGAGAACTTGCTGTGGTTGAATATATAATAGGCGTTGATGCCACGCTCCGAAGTCTCAAAGCCGTTGAAGTTCAGCGATTGCATTGCCTTGTTTACTGCCTTGTCCCCAAAGTCCACACTGCTTATGAGATAGTTGCTTCCCGACTTGCGCCAAAAAAGGTCAACGCCTAGTTGTGGCGCATACAAGCTGAAGTTGATAGCTTCTCTTGCCTCACTCTTCAGTTGCTTGAGGTCGATGGTGTATCCAAGGAAGACGAACCTCCAGCCAAAATACGGTCCCAGTTTGCATGATGGTTTTGGGGCCAACACAACCTCGCGGTCGTCGGTTATCCTCAGCGTGTATCCTTCAAAGCTGGTGGTGTTCTGGAACATCACGGTGAAGTTGTATTTCTGCGGCTCTATATAGTTTGTGTCGACACGTGAGAAATTACGCACCATTCTCCTGAAAGAAGACAACTTCTTCTTTGGGATGGCTGTGCTATCACTTGTCGGCTGTAGCCCGGCCACGGACGTGATAAAGAGCGAGAGCAGAAAGGGAAAACCGCACATTAGATGTTATACCGTGTTTTTATTGGCTTGGTTAATTTCTTGCAAAGATATGAAAAAGGACAGAACCGGCAAAATATCTTAACATTAAAATTACGGCGTGGACAAACGATGCTAACGGTGGCATAAAAAAAGAGTGGCAAAAGATATTGTCTCTTGCCACTCTCGCAGGTCGGGATTACTGGACTCGAACCAGCGACCTCGCGCCCCCCAGACGTGTGCGCTACCAACTGCGCTAAATCCCGTTCCGTATTGCGGGTGCAAAGGTACTACGTTTATTTTATTCCACCAAACATTCTGCCAACTTTTTTATTCGTTTCATATAATTAAATATATTATAGACATCATAAGCCGTGTGTTTAGAGACTATTTTCGTAAATTTGCATGAAAATAGACAGATAATTTTAACGCTCGATATTTATGTGGAAATATGGCATAATACTTTTGTTTGCAGTTGGTTTGCTTCAGGCTTGCAGCAGTGCGAGCAGTGTTGATGATGAAACCAAGACAAACGTTGACGATAACAAGGTGGACACTACGACAATCAACGACAGTTATACGTACGAACTGCCTGTGATATTCCATGTGCTTTACTCAAACAGCAGCAGTTCCAGTCAATATATTCCTTATCAGCGTCTTGGCAATCTCCTGCAATATGTCAACGAGATCTATAAGGGTGGTGTTTACGGAGAGAGCGAGAATGTAAACATAAAGTTCGTGCTTGCAGAGACCGACGAGAACGGCAACAAGCTTGCTCACCCTGGCGTGGACTATGTGAAGTATACCGGTGAATATCCGATTGATGAGGAGAAGTTCATGGCCGACCAGACAGGCGAGAACGTGAAATATATCTGGGAGCCAAACAACTACATAAACGTATTGATGTTCAACTTCAAGAACACCAACAGTGAGGGAATAACCCTTGGCATATCCCACATGCCATATTCTATCAAGGGCGACAACGAACTAAAAGGCTTGGCTACAGTGACGACACCAAACGTCAAGAAAAGCAATCTGCCCTTCGCCTACTGTTCGGCCATCAACAGCCTCTATGCCAACACGTCACCGAATGGCGGCTATTACCAAAGCGACCGCTACACCAACTCCAATCACCAGATGAAGACATATACATCGGCCGATGTGGTGATGACGCTGGCCCATGAGCTTGGCCATTATCTCGGGCTCTACCATGTGTTTACCGAAAACCATGACGCAAGCGATGAAAGCAGTGTGATACCCGTAGACTCTTGTGCCGATACCGACTATTGTGAAGACACCTATTCGTACAACCGCTATGATTATATCGAATATCTGGAGAGCGAAGGAAAGAACGAGCAGTATATCGACCCGTTGCTGAAGCGCTGTTCGTGCGAAGGCGAGGAATACACCGCGGAAAACATCATGGACTACAGCGTGGGATTAGGGTTCAAGATAACGCCGGAACAGAAGCAGCGGATACGCCATGTGCTTTATTACTCGCCGCTGATTCCTGGTCCAAAGAAATACCGCACAACAAGAGCTGCAGCCATCAATGGCCTTATGAACATTAAACCAACAACAATAAAGTAATAAAGAAAACGATATGACAACATACGAGATTACCGCCCCGAAGAATCTTGAAGCTACAATAAATCTTCCCGCCTCGAAGAGCATAAGCAACCGCGCACTCATTGTTCACGCACTGTGTGGCGGGCAGCAATTGCCTGAAAACTTATCCGACTGTGACGACACCCATGCAGTGGTCAATGCACTTAGGGATATGCCCGAGACTATCAATGTAGGTGCAGCGGGCACGGCCATGCGTTTCCTCACCGCTTATCTTTCAGTGACTCCGGGCGACCACACTATAACAGGCTCCGACCGAATGTGCCACAGACCTATCGGTGTACTTGTTGACGCTCTCCGCATGTTGGGAGCAACTATAAGCTATGAGGGCAAGGAAGGCTATCCCCCACTCCACATCTGCGGACACCCGTTGCTGGGCGGAAAACTTGAGATACCGGGCAACGTCAGCTCCCAATTCATCTCTGCTTTGCTGCTCATCGCCCCTGTAACAGAGCAAGGCTTGACACTTCACCTGACTGGTGAGATTGTCTCGCGTCCGTATATCGATTTGACAATCCATGTGATGCATGGCTTTGGCGCAAGCGTGGAATGGACCAGTCCCGATACCATCGAGGTAAAGGCCAAGCCTTATGAGGACGCACCTTATCTTATAGAAAACGATTGGAGTGCAAGCTCCTATTGGTACGAGATGGCATCGCTTTATCCTTCAGGCGAGGTCGACGTTGTAATGAAAGGTCTGGAGGACAGTTCGCGTCAGGGCGACTCTGTGGTGAAATACATTTTCTCACTGCTCGGAATAAGGACATCGTTCGCAGAAATGCATACTGGTAAACCAACCTCTGTGAAGCTGTCCCGGCACCTTGAACATGTGGCAACGTTGACCTACGACTTCATCAATTGTCCCGATTTGGCCCAAACCATCATTGCGACTTGTTGTGCGCTCGACATTCCGTTTCGTTTCACCGGCTTGGCCAGCCTCCGCATAAAGGAAACTGACCGCTTGGAGGCTATGCGCAAGGAATTGGGCAAGCTCGGGTTTGTGATAAACGTGGCAAACGACTCAGAGATGACATGGGACGGCACAAAGTGTGAGCCTACGATGGAAGCAATCGACACCTACGAGGACCATCGCATGGCAATGGCTTTCGCACCTTTGGCAGTGAAGTTCCCTGGAATTAGAATCAACAATCCTGAGGTAGTGTCGAAGTCGTACCCGTCTTATTGGGACGACCTTCGCATAGCCGGATTCACAATTAAAGCAGAATAATATAAATATGTGGTACCTTCTGCTTTCACTTGTGGTGTTGGGGCTGTTCTGCGCCTTGCTTGGTTATATTTCGCGCAGACGTGGAGAGAGCCAGGAAGTGGTTGTCGGCGACGGCGACTGTACCCGTTGCTCTCCCGAAAATGTGATGTGCGAGCAGGAATGCATGATCAAAGCAGCGACAGAACCAGTGGAATACTTCGACGATGAAGAACTTGACACTTTCAAGGGCAGGACGTCTGACAGTTACACGGAGGAAGAGACTACATTGTTTGCCGAAGTGTTGGAGACGCTCCCCCCCGATGAGGTAAAGGCATGGAACCGCAGTTTGATTCTCCGTGGCATCAATATGCCTGACGGCATCAAGGACGAGTATATCTCGCTAGCCACTTAACAGTGTAATAATTACATTTGTCCTGCATTGAACAAGATTCGCAATATATCGGTCTTTTGTTTGGCGGCTGTATTTGTCATTATTTTGGCAGAGGGCTGCTCCACGGCAAAAAACACCGCCGCCACGCGTTGGTGGCAGGCGTTCAACTCACGCTACAACGCATATTATAATGGTGCTGTGGCTTATGTTGACGGCTCGTTGGAGAAGGAGAATGGTAACCAAGACAACTACACCGAACTGCTTCCGCTTTATACCGTAAGAAACAAGAACAGCAAGGAACTGGGCAAGGCAAACTTCGACCGTGCCATACTGAAGGCTGAGAAGGTGATAGACAGGCACAGCATAAAGCAACGCCCGCAATGGAAATCGAACAAGCGAAAGACTGACCGTGACAAGGAATGGTTGTCAAGGAAGGAATACAACCCATTCATGTGGAAAGCCTGGATGCTCATGGGACGCTCGCAGTTTCATGAGGGAAGTTTCGACAATGCCATATCCACTTTCGCCTACATGAGCATGCTTTACCGTACGCAGCCTGCTATCTACTCGCGGGCGCAAGCATGGTTGGCCAAGAGCTACATAGAGGACGATCTTGTATACGACGCTGAGGATATAATAAGGAACAGCAGGCGCGACTCCATTCCATGGCAAGCCACCAAGGATTGGGACTATACTCTCGCCGACTATTATCTACTCACCAACGACTACAAGTCTGCCATCCCCTATCTCAAAAAGGTGATAAAGCATGAGCAGAGACGCAAGCAGAAGGCCCGCGAGTGGTTCATCATGGGGCAGGTATGCCAGGCGGCAGGAATGAATAGTGAGGCTTACAAGGCTTATACCAAGGTGATAGGCTTGAACCCGCCTTACCAGTTGGAGTTCAATGCCCGGATAGCCAGGACTGAAGTAATGGCAGCCACCAAGTCCGACGGAATGATAGCCAAGCTTAGACGCATGGCAAGGTCGGATAAAAACAAGGAATATCTAGACCAGGTGTATTTCGCCATTGGCAATATCCATCTGTTGAAAAAAGACACGCTCAAGGCCATAGCGGCCTACGAGAAAGGTAACGAGAAGGCAACGAGGTCTGGCGTGGAACGTGCAGCGCTGCTTATAAAGCTTGCTGACATTTACTGGGAGCGTGAGAAATATTCTGACGCACGCCGGTGTTACAACCTGGCATTGGGCATGACCGACAAGGAGAACGAGGCATACGAACGCCTGTCAAGCCGCTCGAAGGTGCTCGACGAGCTTGTGCCTCATACGGATGCCATCCATCTTCAAGACTCATTGCAAAGCCTTGCTCAGATGGATGAGAAACAACGCAACATGGCTATCGACAGGGTCATCGAAGCGCTGAAGAAGAAAGAGGCCGAGGAAAAAAAGAAACAAGCAGAGAATGAGGCGGCTAACAGACAACAGAACAACGGCAATGGCCTTGCCGACATGAAGAACAACGGCAACCGGAAAAATGCCGGACAACAGACTGCCAACAATATGAATGCCGGACAACAGACTGGCGACTGGTATTTCTATAACCCAACGACTGTGGCGAAGGGAAAGCAGCAGTTTCAGGCTCTGTGGGGCAAACGTGATAATGTAGACAACTGGCAACGGATAAACAAGACTGTGGTGAAACAAGAGGAAAACGACTTGGCCGACATGTCGGACGAGCAACGCGACTCCATACTCAACGTCCAGGAGGCATCAGACTCTGTAAAGAATGTCCAAAACGATGCAGCGAACGATCCTCACAAACGTGAATATTATCTTGCCCAGATACCTTTCACACAGGAGCAAGTCAAGGCAAGCAACGATATCATAGCCGACGGTCTTTACAATAGTGGAGTCATATTCAAGGACAAGCTCGACAATCTCCCGCTGAGCGAGAAAGCGTTGACGCGGCTCATAACTCAATACTCATACTATGAGCACAAGGACAACGCATTCTACCATCTGTTCCTTTTATATTCAAGGAAAGGACAGCATGCCAAAGCGGAATCTTTTGTCGACAGCCTTAAAGCGGAATACCCCAAGAGCGAGTGGACAGCCTTGCTTTCCGATCCCGATTATGTTGTCAACGCGCGCTATGGAGTACATATCGAGGACTCCATCTATGCGGCAACCTACGAAGCTTTCAAGGCCGACAACTATCAGGTGGTCAATGCCAACGTCAGCCTGTCGGACAGTCGTTTCCCTCAGGGGGGCAATAGGGATAAGTTTATGTTTATAGGTGCTCTGAGCAAGCTGAACGAAGGCGACGAGGAGGCTTGTAAGAAAGGTCTCGACAGCCTTGTGGCAAAATTCCCTGAGAGCGAGGTCGCCAAGATAGCCGGTATGATTATCAATGGCGTGAAAAGTGGCAGGCGGTTGCGTGGAGCCAAGTTCGACATTGGCAATGTATGGGCCATGCGCAGCGAGACTTTAAGCGACAACGAGCAATTGAAGGAAAAACCGTTGAGCCCTGAACGCAACACTCAGTTCGTCTTCCTGTTGGTCTATCAGCCCGACTCTGTCGAAGAGAACAAGTTGCTGTACCAAGTGGCAAAATATAACTTCACGAGCTTCCTTGTTCGTGATTTCGACATTGCCATCGACAACGACGACTACCTTCACCGCATGCGCATATCGGGCTTCCAAAGCTATGATGAGGCTTTGCAATATTCGCGTGGTTTGTTGTCGCAGCCGCAAGTGCTGAAACTTATGGGCAAGGCCCGCCCGTTTATTGTCAGTGTGGAGAATCTGCCTTTGCTTGGCGTGGCTTACAGCTACGACGATTACAAAAAGTTCTATGATATCAACTTCGCGCCAATCAAGCCCTCTACCCTTCAGCTTCTTATTGAGCCGGAAAATGATCTCACCGAACCCGAAGATGAGACTTCTGAACCAGGACAAGGTGAAGTGAAAGAAGAGGAAACGGTCGGACAATATGCTGGAGCCAACGGGCAAACTGGCGGAACCAACGGGCAACAGGGAGGCGGTGTCATTATGATGCAAGAGGATGATCAACAGACTCTAAAGGCACAGCCTGTAAATAGGCAAGGCACGACCATTCAACTTGAAAAGGAAGTCCAACCCGCAAGTAACGTCCAACCTGCAAGGAGTGCTCAACCTGCAAGTAACGTCCAACCTGCAAGGAGTGCTCAACCCGCAAGGAATGTTCCTGCTGTACCGGAAAAGAAGGCCACGACTCCGCAAAAGTCACAGCCAAAACAAGAGAAGAAGCCACAGCAAGTGGAGAAGAAAAAGACGTTTGACATCGAGAGCGAGGATTACGAACTCGAAGGGTTCTGACGAGACAATTATTTAAGGAATGTTATTAACGAGCCAATTACATGAACAACGGAAAGATACTTTGGGCTGATGATGAGATAGACCTTCTCAAAGGTCACATAATATTCTTGAAGAACAAGGGTTACGAGGTGACGCCAGTGTCTAACGGCACTGATGCCTTGGAAGAATGCGGTAAACACTCTTTCGACCTTATCATGCTCGATGAGATGATGCCGGGACTTACTGGGCTTGAAACGTTACAGAAGATAAAGGAGATTCAGCCGCAGACTCCCGTGATAATGGTCACGAAGAGCGAGGAGGAAGACCTTATGGACCAGGCCATCGGTTCCAAGATAGCCGATTATCTTATAAAGCCGGTCAACCCGCACCAGATATTGCTGTCGCTGAAGAAGAACATCCATAGGAAGGAGATTGAGAGTGAGGTGACGCAGATGACCTATCGCAGCGACTATCAGAAGATAGCGATGATGATAGACGGTTGTGATGATTGGAACGGCTGGATGGATGTCTACCGCACGCTTACCCGATGGGAAGTGGACCTGAGCACGGGAGCCAACGGTATGGCAGAGATGCTTGCCATGCAAAAGGAAGAGGCCGACTTGGGCTTCGCCAAATACATTAAGTCGCATTACATGGAATGGATGGATGCCATTTCGGCAAGGCTGAAGGGGAAACAGGCGAAAGTATCTTGTCCGCTGATGAGTCAGGATGTGTTCAAGGATAAGATATTCCCATTGATAGACAAGGGCGAGAAGGTCTTCATGATAGTAATAGATAATTTCCGTTGGGATCAATGGATAGTGTTGGCAAGGGAAATAGGTGCCCACTTTGATATACAAGAGGACATGTACATGAGCATCTTGCCCACGGCGACACAATATGCGCGCAATGCCATCTTTTCAGGCTTGATGCCCAACAAGATAGCCCAGATGTTTCCGGACCTGTGGGTAGACGAGGATGAGGAGGAAGGAAAGAATCTCAATGAGGAACCGCTGATACGCACTCAGATAGAGCGGTTCCGCCGGCACGACAAGTTCAGTTATAACAAGATAAACGACTCTGATGCTGCAGCCAAGTTGTTGCAACAATTCAACACTCTGAAGGAAAACGATCTTAATGTCGTGGTCATCAATTTCATAGACATGCTCTCGCATGCCCGCACGGAGTCGAAGATGGTGCGTGAGTTGGCAAACAACGAAAGCGCTTACCGTTCCATCACTCTTTCGTGGCTGCGCCATTCGGTCATTGCTGACTTGTTCAGGATGCTTGCCGACACCGACTGTACTGTGGTGCTGACAACCGACCATGGCTCCATAAGATGCTCGAAGCCTCTGAAGATAATTGGCGACCGCAACACCAACACCAACCTCAGGTACAAGCTTGGAAAGAACCTTGCCTACAACTCAAAGGATGTGTTTGCCATCAAGGAGCCACATAAGGCGTTTTTGCCGTCGCCCAACATCAGCACGTCCTATGTCTTCGCTTGCGGCAACAGTTTCTTCGCCTACCCCAACAATTACAACTACTATGTGTCTTACTATAAAGACACCTTCCAGCACGGCGGCATCTCCATGGAGGAGATGCTTGTGCCACTGATAACGATGAAAGCGAAATGATAATCCTCGTATGAGGCAACGGTAAGGCAATAAGCCATTACTTCCGCAACAGTTCGGAGTAATAGTTTATTGCCTCTTTTGTTATTTTCACGGCTTCGTCCATGCTGCAGTCGAGTTTGCCGCCGCTTGCATTGAGATGTCCGCCACCGTTGAAGAAGCGCTTTGCCATATCTTCCACAGAGAAGTCGTCAACCGAACGCAGACTCACCCAGATGCGGTTGTCTATGCGGTCGTCCTCGCGAAGGGATATGCTGCACTTCATGCCTTTTATTTGCAAAGGTACATTGACAAGACCTTCGCCGTCTCCGCGCACGTAGTGGTAATCCTTCATGTCCTTGCGTGTCAACGTGTAGTAGCTTGCGTGGAGGTCGTCAAGGACGTTGAGTTTCTGCGACATCAAGAATCCGCGCAGGCGTATTGCCCATGACGAATAGTTGTTGTAGACGTTGCGGTAAATCTTGTCCTTGTCAATGCCCTTGGTGAGCAACTGGCAGATGATAAAGAATATCTCGGGACGTGTAGAGTTGAATGTGAAGCCTCCCGTATCGGTCATCATGCCACAGTAGCATGGCACTGCGAACTTCTGCGTCATCTTTTCAAATCCGCCCATTTGCCAGACCAGACGGAAGACAATCTCACACGTGGAGCTTGCCTCCGGAAACGAAACTTTCACCGAACAGTTGAGGTCGTTTCCCAAGTGGTGGTCGATCAATACCATGTCGGTCTCCATGCCCATCAGCGTTTCGCTCATTTCGTCAACCCGCGAATACATGTTGAAGTCGAGGCATACAATGAGGTCGGCCTGGTGGAGCATTCGCTTTACCTCATTGGGGTGTTTGTCGAAGCGAACGATTTTCTCCCTTCCCGGAAGCCAGTTGAGAAAGTCGGGAAAGGCATTGGGGACTACTATGGCCGACTCCTTTCCGAAATGGCCCGATAGGTATGCATTCATGGCCAGACATGCTCCGATGGCATCACCGTCGGGGCGTGTGTGGCATATAAGTACAATGTTGTTGGCGTTGGTTAACTTGTTTTGCAGAAGTGTTATGTCATTCGCTGACAGCAGATCCAAATTCATAATGATGTATTAAAAAGGTGTTATTCCAATAGGTGTTTATTGGTTGTTTATGCAGGTGTTGTCGGTTCTTCATGAAAAGACTTCATCCATCAGCACGTCGGTAGCGTCGGTAGGAATGGTGCCAACTATCTGGAAAGGAAAGCAAAGGCCCATTTTGTAAACTGTCGGCATCTTTGCCAGCAGACGGTCGTAGTAGCCTTTGCCCCTGCCGAGCCTTTCTCCGTCTAAGGTGAAGGCCAGGCCGGGAATGATGGCAAGGTCTATCGACTCATAGTCGGTGAACGGCTCGCCTTCGGGTTCTAGGATGTTGTATCTCTCCGACGTCCGCATGCTCAGTTTGCCCTTATACCTTACCAGCTCCAGCTCCTTCTCGTTTTTCATGCGTGGCAGGAGTACGCACCGCCCCTGCTTGTGGAGCGATGCTATGAGCCCGTGAGTGTTTACCTCATCGGGCATGCTGTTGTAGAGGAGTATGGTTTGCGCCGCATGATAGAGGTGGTGCTTCTCAAGCCTAAGGGTTGTGTCCATCGATTGCACAATAAGCTCGTCAATGCTGAACCCTTTTTTCCGTTCTTTTATTATTTGTCTGAGTGTGTGCTTGTCCATGCCGTCTGTCATTTACCGGCTTTCTTTCCGGGTTTCTTGGGGAAAGCCTCATTGCGGGCAAACACCCCCATTGCCGTTTTTATCACTGGGTCGTCGCCGTTGAGATACTCGTCGAGAGCTTGTTCGTCCAGCATGTTGTAGATTATTCGTCCGTTGATATACTTTTCCAACAGGCTGTGGCTCTTCTTTATGAGCAGGTTGCGGCGTTGCAAGCCATTCTTGTCGGCATAGTTGACAAACTGTCCTACGATGTTCTGCTTCTTTAGATAGTCGGCGAGTTTCAACATCTCCTTGAAGTCTTTCATCTTTTGTCGGTTGTTGTCGGTGTAGTTGAAGGCGAACTGGAGTATAAGTCCGCTCATTGCCGCTTCCTTATAATAAGATGTCACGCCAGTGGTGTCTTCGGGTACGAAGAGGTCGGGCGTTATTCCACCACCGCCATACACCACCCTGCCAATCTTGGTGTGATAAGCCGGACCGGTGTGCTTGATGCTGTCTTGCGAGAAGTATTCTCCGTGCTGGTAACGCTCCAGCAGGTCTTGGGCGTAGTTCTGGTCGTCGCCATAGACGTAAGGCTTCTGTATGCATCGGCCTGAGGGCGAGTAATAACGTGCGATTGTAAGGCGGATGAGAGAACCGTCGGAGAAAGGAATCTGTTGCTGTACGAGGCCCTTGCCGAACGAGCGGCGGCCTATCACAGTGGCACGGTCGTTGTCTTGCATTGCTCCGGTAAATATTTCAGATGCCGATGCCGAGCCTTCGTTGATGAGCACTACGAGCGGAATGTTCTGGTATGCCCCATGTCCGTCCGACGTGTAGTCGTGTCTTGGCGATTTGCGTCCCTGTGTGTAGACAATGAGACGCTTGGCAGGCAAAAACTCGTTTGCCATCTGCACGGCGCTTTGCAGGTAGCCGCCGGGATTGTCGCGCAGGTCTATTATCAGGTTCTTGAATCCTTCCTGTTGAAGGTTGGCCAAAGCCACGAGAAGCTCCGGATATGTCTTCTCGCCAAAGTTCTTCACCTTGATATATCCCGTGTTGTCGTCGATCATATATGTTGCGGTGATGGTCTTAGTAGGAATCTCGGCGCGCGTTACGGTGAAGCTCACTATGCCTTTCTTGCCATAGCGCAGGACACCAATCTTTACTTTAGAGCCAGAAGGTCCCTTCAGACGGCGCATTGCCTCATCGTTGGTCACTTGCTTGCCTACGAACTTCTTTCCGTCAACATACACTATCTTGTCTCCGGCAATGATGCCAGCCTTCTCTGCCGGGCCGTTCTTTATCACGTTTTGCACACGGATGGTGTCCTGCCTGATTACGAACTCTATGCCCACTCCAGAGAAGCTTCCGTTGAGGTCGTCGTTTGCAGCTTGTGCGTTCTTGGCCGAGATGTATACCGAGTGAGGGTCAAGTTCGGACAGTATGGTTGGTATGGCCTTGTCTACAAGCGAGTCTATGTTTACCTTGTCTACGTATTGGTCGTCGACAATTCTGAGCAAGTTATTGAGCCTGCTCGAGCCATTGTTGACAATTGTCAGTCTGTTACCTGAAAAGTGATTGGCGTAGAACGAGCCAATCATAATGCCCAGCACCACGCAAAGCGCCATAAGCAAGGGCATGAAACGGTATTTATTCTCTTTCTTCATTTTCTTTCCCAGGGAGTATGTCTCCTATAAATTTTGTCTCTACGCCTGCTCTGTTGAGCAGTTTGATACCGTCGTCGAGCCTGTATTTCTCTGCGTAGACCACGCGTCGTATGCCTGCTTGTATAATCAGCTTCGAGCATTCTATGCAAGGAGAGGCTGTGACGTAGAGTGTGGCATCTTCGCCGCTGTTGGTGCTGCGGGCCAGTTTGGTAATGGCGTTGGCTTCGGCATGGAGCACGTAGGGCTTGGTGACGTTGTTTTCGTCTTCGCACACGTTCTCGAAACCGCTTGGCGTGCCGTTGTAGCCATCGCTGATGATGGTCTTGTCTTTTACCACGAGCGCGCCCACCTTACGGCGTTTGCAATATGAGTTCTCCGCCCAGATGTGCGCCATACGCAGGTAGCGGCAGTCCAGTTGGCGCCTCTTGTCCTCTTCTTCCATCATAATATATAATGTGTCAGGTTTTATATCGCTTATTTCTTTATCCCGTTGCGCTCAAGCAGTGCTTCTATGGTAGGCTCTTGCCCACGGAAGTGCTTGTAGAGCGTCATGGGATGTTCCGTTCCTCCGCGCGACAGTATGCAGTCGCGGAAGCGCTGTGCCGTCTGCTGGTTGAAGATGCCCTCCTTCTTGAACACTGAGAAGGCATCGGCATCGAGCACCTCTGCCCATTTGTAGCTGTAATAGCCGGCGGCGTATCCTCCAGCCATGATATGCGAGAACTGCACGGTCATGCACGTGTCGGGTAGCTGTTCGGTTATCATGGCGTCTTTCCACGCACGTTTCTCGAAAGGCATGATGTCTTCGGTGAATGGGTGGGCTATGGTGTAATATGCCATGTCGAGCAGTCCGAAGCTCACCTGCCTGAGACAGGCGTAGGCCACGTTGAAGTTGCGGCTCTTCATTATGCGGTCTATCAGTTCGTCAGGGATAGGCTCGCCTGTCTTATAGTGGAAGGCGAAGGTATGCAGGAACTCCGGCTCCACGGAGTAATTTTCCATGAACTGTGATGGCATCTCTACAAAGTCCCACCACACATTTGTGCCCGACAGGCTTTCGAAGCGTGTGTTGGCGAACATGCCATGCAGCGAGTGCCCGAACTCGTGGAGGAATGTCTCCACCTCACCGAGTGTGAGCAGTGCCGGCTTCGATTCGGTAGGCTTTGTGAAGTTGGTCACCACGCTGACGTGCGGTCTTACGTTCTTACCTTCCCTCGTGATCCACTGACCTTGGAACTCGGTCATCCATGCTCCGCCTTGCTTGCCCTCACGCGGATAGAAGTCGGCATAGAACACTGCGAGATAGCTGCCGTCCTTGTCGAACACCTCATATGCCTTTACGTCAGGATTATAGACAGGTATGTCCTTGTTTTCCATGAACGTTATGCCGTAGAGCCTGTTGGCGAGTCCGAATACACCTTTTATCACGTTGTCGAGCTGGAAATATGGCCTCAGCATCTCTGCGTCGAGGTTGTATCTTTCCATCTGCAACTTGTGTGAGTAGAACGAGAAGTCCCACGGCTCCAGCTTGAAGTCATCGCCCTCTATCTTGTGGGCCTCCTCTTCGATGTCTTTCACTTCCTCTATTGCTGTAGGCTTGTAGGCGTCTATGAGGTCGTATAGGAGTTTGTACACTGTCCTCGTGTTGCTTGCCATACGGTGCTTGAGCACGTAGTCGGCAAAAGTGTCGAAACCAAGCAACTGCGCTATTTCACGCCGTAGGTTCACAATTTTCTTGCATATCTCCAGGTTGTTGGCATCGTTGTCGTGGGTGCACTCCGTGTTGCGGGCCATGTAGAGTTGTTTTCTCAGGTCGCGTTGTGTGGAGTATGTCATGAAAGGCGAGTAACTCGGATAGTCGAGCGTGAACACCCATCCTTCGAGTTCCTTTTCTTTTGCAGTTTGGGCAGCCATGTCAATTGCCGTATCGGGCAGCCCGTCGAGCTGCGCCTTGTCGGTGATGTGCAAGGTGTAAGCCTTGTTCTCCTTGAGCAGGTTCTGTGAGAATTGCAGCGAGAGCATCGACGCTTCCTCAGTCAGTTTCCTCAGCTTGTCTTTCCCGTTCTCGTCGAGAAGCGCACCACTGCGTACAAACGAGTCGTATTCCTTTTCGAGCAACGTATTTTCCTCAGGTGTCAGCTCGCGATGGTTCTCGTAAACGCTTTTTACGCGTGCGAAAAGCTTTGGGTTGAGGGTGACGTCGTTGGCGTGTTTTGTCAATATCGGACTCAACTTCTGCGCCAGCGCTTCCATGTCGGGGGTCGTCTCAGCGCTCATCAGGCATGAGAATGCGTTGGACACACGGTCAAGCAGGTCGTAGTAGTGCTCCCCCATGGTCTTGTCGGTCCATGCTATGGTGTTGTCGAATGTCGGCGGCTCTGGGTTGTCCACTATTTTGGCTATCGCCTCGTCGTCGCGGCGTATGCCTTCGATAAACGCAGGCTCAAAATCCTCAAACTGGATCTTGTCAAACGGCACCGTGTTGTGAGGAGTGCCGTAGGGCTGCATAAATGGATTCTGTCTGCTTGTGGTAGTTTCCTTTGTGTTATTTTGTTTGCTTGCGCTATTCATCTTTAGCTGTTTTTTTCACTTTACAAAGTTAGCATATATTTTTCAACCATCCAAGAACAATTTGTTCTATTTTTGTTGGAAAACCTATCAGATGTGGCATTTTTGGAAACTTAAAGTTTGTAAGTACCGGCAAACTTGGCAGTATTCTTTGTAAATTGTGTCGCACCGTCATGTTTTTTGCATGGTTCATGCCATCGGTTAATGGAAATTATCACTACCTTTGCACTAAAATAGCTAAACAAAGGACGATGTTGAACTTAGACAGTTTCTATAAGGCTCGCTACGTGCTGAGCAAGATCATCAGGCGCACCGATCTAGTGCACGCTACCAAGATAAACCCTGAAAGTGATGTGTATCTGAAGCCCGAGTGTCTGCAGAAGACAGGCTCGTTCAAGGTCAGAGGCGCCTACTACAAGATTTCGCAGCTCTCCGAGGAGGAGAAGCAGAAAGGTGTGATAGCCTGTTCGGCAGGCAACCACGCACAGGGCGTGGCCCTCGGTGCCACGGCCATGGGTATCAAGTCGCTCATCTGCCTGCCGCAGGGAGCCCCCATCAGTAAGGTCGAAGCCACCAAGCGGCTGGGCGCCGAGGTGTGTCTGGTGCCCGGTGTCTACGACGATGCTTACCAAAAGGCACTCCAGTTGCGCGATGAGCACGGCTACACCTTCATACATCCCTTCGATGACGAGAATGTCATAGCCGGACAGGGCACAATAGGTCTCGAACTGCTCGACCAGCTGCCCGACGTGCAAGCTGTGGTGGTGCCCGTGGGCGGCGGCGGTCTGATCTCGGGCATAGCCTACGCCATTAAATCGCTCAATCCCCAGGTGAAGGTCTATGGTGTGCAGGCCAGCGGTGCCGCCAGCATGGTGCAGAGCCTGCACGACCATCAGCAGGAAAAACTCGCCTCCGTGTCGACCATTGCAGATGGCATTGCCGTGAAGGAACCTGGCAAACTGACATTCGACATCTGTTCTAAATATGTCGATGACATCGTGACCGTCAGCGAAGACGAAATCTGCGCCGCCATACTCCATCTCATCGAGAGCGAGAAGATGGTGGCCGAAGGTGCCGGTGCTGCCAGTGTGGCCGCCGTAATGTTCAACAAGGTGCCCGTCAAGGGATGCAAGACCATCTGCGTAGTGAGCGGAGGCAACATCGATGTGACTATACTGAGCCGTGTCATCAACCGCGGTTTGGCGATGAGCGGCCGAGTCTGCACCATGAGCATAGAACTGGCCGACAAGCCTGGACAGCTGCTCAACGTAAGCGAGGTACTGGCACGCCTGGGTGCCAACATCATCAGCGTTCACCACGAGCGCAACACCGACAGCCAGAATGTCACCGACTGTGTGCTCCGCCTGACTGTAGAGACCAAGAATCTCAAACATGTGGAGAGCATCAAGAAAGCATTGGCCGACATTGGCATGAACATTCTGGAAAATGCATAGGGTGGCTTCTATAAAACAACATACTGAGTAACAAGTTTTTTTAGACAACCGCAACGGTTTTGTTTGTCAAATCCAAGCAAAACCGTTGCGGTTGTCTTATTTTAGGTTCATCCGACATTTCGAGTGATACGGCAGTCGTGCAATTTGGTTCTTCCGGGAAATGGAGTGATGACATTACCCCCCCACACACACCATGGCCATCTTTAAAACAGATAAAGAATCTTGACAAAAGGCTCTTTGAGAATCGATTTTTTTGAAAAACATTTCCTCTCGTGCGATTTGAAGCCATTTTTGCGGATATTATATAACATCTTGATTGATAGGTGAATATACTTTTTGTAGTCTTGTATGTGGCCTAAAAAAGAGCTTTTGAATCGGCTTTACGTTAGAATCGCGATGCCTTTACGTTAGAATCGCGACGCCTTTACGTTAGAATCAGGTCGCGATAGTGCTACTATCGCGATGCGATTTCTTGCTTTTGGGGGCTAAATTTGGCTTGGAAGTGCCCTTTTTTACACTTGATAGCCTCCGTGGACATTCTAGATGGTGTGCCCCACAAGTGTTAAATTCTTGCTATAAATCTTTACATTCACAACACACAGAGACGTTTTGTTTTATCCGGCACAACACTCCCAATGTCGGATGCCCCTAAAAACATTGATCTGTTTTGGTTGCGGACGACTGTTGCCCATCCCTATCAGCCCCTGCTGCCAGGCTGGAGATCCATCCAAATCTACACAGACCTTTTTTGAGTTTTGCATTCCCTTCAACTCAAATGACCGATTTGAGTTAAAACATTTGGAAAGTCTGAAATTTTTCGTAACTTTGCACTTATATATAAAATCGGTTGACGATCGATTATAAAATAGGGAAATCCATAGAAATGTTGGACAAGTCAAGTAAAATTTATGTTGCCGGCCATCATGGTCTTGTTGGTTCTGCAATTTGGAATAATCTGAAACAGCGTGGATACGACAATCTTGTTGGCCGTAGCCATGGTGAGTTGGACCTTACCGACCAGTTGGCCGTTGAGCGTTTCTTCGACGAAGAACACCCCGATGCTGTTGTGCTGGCCGCAGCTTTTGTCGGCGGAATAATGGCAAACTCGCTTTACCGTGCCGACTTCATCATGCAGAACATGAAGATGCAGTGCAATGTCATTGAACAGGCTTACAAGCATCATGTCAAGAAACTTCTTTTCCTCGGTTCTACTTGCATATACCCCAAGAATGCTCCGCAGCCGATGAAAGAGGACGCCTTGTTGACCTCGCCTTTGGAGTACACCAACGAAGAATATGCCATAGCGAAGATAGCAGGGCTGAAGATGTGCGAGAGCTACAATCTGCAGTACGGCACCAACTATATTGCAGTGATGCCAACCAATCTCTATGGTCCCAACGACAATTTCCATCTGGAAAACTCACACGTCATGCCGGCGATGATGCGCAAGGTGTTTCTTGCCAAGCTGCTTCACGAAAACGATTGGGAAGCAATACGCCGCGATATGAGCCTGCGCCCGGTAAACCCCACCGACAAGCTGCGCGCCATCATTGGTGAAGGCAACGTGGACGGCAACAACCCTCAGGACCGCATAGAGAAGACGCTGGCGTTCTATGGGATAGAGAACAATAAAGTGACGCTATGGGGCGACGGCTCGCCTTTGAGAGAGTTCCTTTGGTCGGAAGACATGGCCGATGCCTCTGTTCATGTGTTGCTCAATGTTGACTTCAAGGACGTCATAGGCATAGAGAAATATTCAAGCGTGTTCTACGGAGCCAAGACCGATGGCGAGGTGAACCGCAACAACTCAGAGGGACGCGGCGGCGCGATACCTTCGTTGGGAGAGATTCGCAATTGCCACATCAATGTTGGCACAGGCAAGGAGCTGACAATAAAAGAACTTGCCGAACTCGTGAAGAAGACCGTAGGGTTTGAAGGCGAGATAGTTTGGGACAAGACCAAGCCCAACGGCACTCCCCGTAAGCTCATCGACGTGAGCAAGCTCCACAGCCTAGGATGGACCCACAAGGTAGAGATTGAGCAAGGTGTGGAAAAGCTCTACAAATGGTACATGGAAAACTGATAATAAGCTATGAAACAGGATCTTTATATTCTCGTAGCAGTCTTTGTGGTTATCCTGGTGATTCTCGTTTGGATGGGATTCAGGATGATTGTAAGCCTTAGGCGGACGACACGAAAACGCAAGGCTCGCCGTCAAGAATGGATAGAGCGTATCAATGCCCGTAAGAACGAATAGGTACTGGCCGATTTGGCGGTTTCAAATAATATGAATCTTGGCAACATGAAGTGTTTCTCTCTTATCTTGTTTTTCAACCTGCTCAGTCTGGCGTCGTTTGCGCAAGGCGGGCACGTGGAATGCGAGGACACATGCCGGCATATCCACGGCATAGACCTGAGCCATTATCAGGGCAACGTGTTCTGGGAGACCGTCGGCAAGAGCAAGATGGCGTATGTCTATCTCAAGGCCACAGAGGGTGGCACAAACATAGACGACAAATACAAGCAAAACATTGACCTTGCCCACAATTATGGCTTGAAAGTAGGATCATACCATTTCTATAGGCCAAAGGTGGATCAGAAGGAACAGTTGCGTAACTTCATGGCGCAATGCCGCCCCGGTGACCAAGACCTCTTGCCCATGATAGACGTGGAGACGCGCAGCGGCATGCCACGTGAGGAATTCCGTGATTCTCTTGCGAAGTTTCTGACCCTTGTGGAGACGGCCTACAGGCAGCGCCCGCTCGTTTATACGGGAACCAATTTCTACAACGCCAACCTGCAAGGCATGCTTGACGACTACAAGCTCATGATAGCACAATACTCGTCGCACGAACCGGTACTCACTGACGGCAAGGATTACTTGTTGTGGCAATATACCGCAAAAGGCAAGCTCGACGGAATAAACGGTTATGTGGACAAGAGCCGGTTCATGGGAAAGCACAAGCTGAGGGAAATACGTTTCAGGCATAGATAAAAGGAAGTAAAACAAAGCAATACATTATATATAATATTATGGCAATGATTAAATGCCCCGAGTGTGGGCGACAGATAAGCGACAAGGCTCCTTTCTGCCCTTGTTGTGGCGTGGCTATAGCAGGAAAGATATATAAGTGCCAGCAATGTGGCGAGGTGTATTTCAAAGATCAGGAGATGTGTCCCAACTGCCACCATGTCACCCAACTGACAGGTGTCACCGGCAATGGCGCACAGCAGAATGTGGCCAACGGGGAAGATGCAGCGCCTGTTCAGCAGCCTGCAATGCCGCAGCAACCACCTGTGCCGCCAGCAATGCCTGGCGCCAACAATGCCAATGGCGGTGCCACTCCCCCACCTGTAAAGAAGAAAAAGAATCATGGGGCGCTTGTTACGGCCATAATCTTCGCTTTGGTTCTTTGCGGCGTTTGCTTCTATTTCTACAACAACGCCAAGACATCCAAGGAAGAGGAAGCCTACGAATTCGCGTTGAGAAGCGATGACCCGCTTGTGTTGCAGACATATCTCGACAACTATAAGGATGCACCTGCCGAGCACGTCGACTCCATCCAGGCTCACCTCAGCGCTTTGCAGCAGAGTGATGCCGACTGGACCAACGCTGTGGTGAGTGGCTCCAAACAGGCGCTGCTTGATTATCTCACCAAGCATCCAAACTCAGAGCACAAGGCGCAGGCCCAACATAAGATCGACTCTATCGATTGGGCCTTTGCTTCCAACGCCAATACACTTGACGAAATCCAGGCCTACCTTGACGAGCATGCCAATGGCGAGCATGTGGACGAGGCAAACGATGCCATCCGCAAGCTTAAGGCAAGCACAGTGCAGCCAGAGGAGAAAGTGCTGGTGAACGCCTCTTTGAGACATTTCTTCCAAGCCGTGAACGCAAGAAACGAACAGTCGCTTCAGGCGTCCGTGACTCCGGTGATGTCAAACTTCCTAGGAAAGCAAGATGCTACAAAGGCTGACGTGAGCGTGTTCCTGCAAAAGATTTACAAGGACGATGTCACAGGAATGACATGGAGCCTGAGCAACGATATGAACATTGACAAGCGTGAGGTTGGTGAAGACGAGTATGAATACACTGTGTCGGTATCGGCTACGCAAGATATTCAGCGTACAGACGCATCAAAGGAAACTCACGCTACATATAAGATAAAGGCAAAAGTGAATTCCGACGGACTCGTCTCGGCATTGACTATGACAAAGATAATAGAGTGATTGTCCGGGTAAGGTTCGTACATATGTAATTAGCAATACCAAATTAATTATAGATAAGCAAATGGAGACTAAGACCGTGGGGCTCGCGTCTGATCACGCTGGGTTCAAGCTCAAGGAGTTTGTAAAGGAGTATCTTGACTCAAAAGGTATCACCTACAAAGACTATGGCACTTACAGTGAGGACAGCTGCAATTACGCAGAGTTTGCCCACAACCTTGCCCATGGCATCGAGAACGGTGAAGTTTGTCAGGGAATAGGAATTTGTGGTTCGGGTGAAGGCATGGCAATGACGCTCAACAAGCATCAAAGCATCCGCGCCGGACTGGTTTGGATTCCGGAGATTGCCCATCTCACACGTCAGCACAACGATGCTAACGTGCTCGTGTTGCCGGCCAGGTTTATAGACAACGACACTGCCGTTAAAATCATGGATGAATTCTTCGCCACTCCGTTTGAAGGCGGTCGCCACGTAGCGAGAATCAACAGCATTCCATTGAGCGAATAAAACAATGTCGCGGACCCTAGAATAAGAGTCCGCGACATTGTTTTATATGCTTGCGAAGCATAATCAGTAAGTTGGGTACTATACTCGGCTGTAGTTAAATAGCGCTGATTTCTTCCGGACTTTTTACGAGTGTTGTGGCACCGTGCTCTATAAGGAAGTCGCGGTCGCGGAACCCCCATAGCACACTGATGCAGGGCATGCCGCAATTGCGTGCCGTATCAATGTCCACATCGCTGTCGCCAATGTAGACGGCGGTGGAACTTGGCATGTCGAGTTGCCGCAAGGCTTCAATCACCGTGTCGGGCGCAGGCTTCTTGTGGATGTCGGGACGCTCCCCTATCGCGACTTTTATCTGCTCACCAAAGAAATGCCGTACGAGGTCTTGTGTTGCCTGATAAAACTTGTTGCTCACTACTGCAATCTTCTTGCCGTTGGTATTGAGCTGTGCTATAAGCTCCATTATGCCTGGGTAAGGTGCGGTCGTGTCCAGGTTATGCTGAAGGTAATGCTGGCGGAAGCAAGCAAAACATTCCTCAAAATGCTCGAAACTCTCGCCCCCGGGGATTGCGCGAGTCATGAGCAGTCTCACGCCGTTGCCCACAAACCGGCGTATATCGTCAACGCTATGCTCGGGCAGACCATAAGAGCGAAGGGCGAAGTTGCAACTTGCGGCAAGGTCGTTGAGAGTGTTCAACAGCGTGCCGTCCAAATCGAAGATATAACTTTCATACTTCATTTCATCTCGAATTTATTTTGTTTTTTGATATAAAACATTCGTTTTCACGATGCAAAGTTACTCATTAATGTGTAACTTTGCACACATAATTTGAATAAACACATTTAAAACAAATGACACGACAGTTTAGCAAGAGGTATCTTATCCTTGCGGCAGTGTGTGTGATAGCCTTGATAGGCTTGACATACTACTACTTTTTCACATCATTCACAGGACGTAGCGTCACCAAGTACGTCTATGTGGACAAAGATGACAACTACGACTCTTTGGTGATGAAACTGAAACCAGAAGCCAAGGCGCATTGTTTTCAGGCTTTCTCCATACTTGCCCGCCACAGCAACCTTACTAATAGGGTGCGCACGGGACGTTACGAGTTGACTCCGTCGATGGGTGCCTTTACCGTCTTCCGCCATCTCAAAAACGGATTGCAAGATCCATTGAACCTCGTGGTTCCAAGCGTGCGGACGATGCAAGACATGGCAGGAGCTCTCAGCAAGAAACTCATGTTGGACAGTCTGACAATAGTAGAAGCCTTGACCGACAACGAGGAATGTGCCAAGTACGGTTATGACACCACTACTGTTGCCGCCATGTTCATACCAAACACATATGATGTTTATTGGGATACCGATATCGATAACCTCTTGAAACGTATAAAGAAAGAAAATGGCAAATTCTGGGACCAGGAAGAGCGTATGGCAAAGGCAAAGTCTCTGAACCTGTCGCCTGTTCAAGTTGCGACACTGGCAAGCATCGTGGACGAAGAAACTGCCAACGACAAGGAGAAGCCGATGATTGCCGGAATGTATTACAACAGACTCATGCTTCGCGATGCAGAGTATCCGCAGGGCATGCCACTTCAAGCCGACCCAACGATAAAGTTCGCCTTGAAAGACTTTGCACTGAAGCGCATTTACCAAAACATGTTGTCTATCCAAAGTCCTTACAATACCTATAAGACGCCAGGCCTGCCCCCAGGCCCGATACGTGTGGCTTCGATAGCGGGTATTGACGCAGTGCTTAACATGGTTCATCACAAATACCTCTATATGTGCGCCAAACCTGATTTCAGCGGAACCCACGATTTTGCGGAGACTTATCCGGAGCACATGGCCAACGCACACAGATATGCAGCTGCACTCAACCAAAGGGGAATTAAGTAAAATACATATAGCCTTAGGGTCGCATGATCCTAAGGCTATATGTTTTAAAGCAATAAAACGATTAGTGGTCTTGAATATAAAAGCCTATAAAACGATTAATGGCGCCTGCTTCACAGCGAGCGCCATTTTACTTCAATAGGTATTAGCCTTCTTAAGGTAAAAAGATTGTATTCAGGATAACATTGGCAAAGGTAAGAATCTTTTCTGATACGTGCAATATTTAAATCAATTATTTTTAAGATTTTTCTTAGTATCTCTATGATTATAGCGGAAAATGACTAACTTTGCATTTTAGATAAAGTATATCATTAAAATGGAGATTAAAGAAAACGAAAAAGAAGAGAAGCGCAGCATGAGCTTCGTTGAAGAGATAATCAGCAATGACCTTAAGGAAGGCAAGAACAACGGTCGCATCCAGACACGCTTTCCCCCAGAGCCCAACGGCTATCTGCACATTGGTCACGCAAAGGCCATTTGTATGGACTTTGGTGCTGCTGAAGAGTTTGGAGGCATTTGCAACCTTCGTTTCGACGACACCAACCCTTCCAAGGAAAACAATGAATACGTAGAGAATATCCTCAACGATATCAAGTGGCTTGGATTCAAGTGGGGAAATATTTATTACGCTTCAGACTATTTCCAGAAGCTGTGGGACTTTGCCATTTGGATGATAAAGAATGGCAACGCTTATGTTGACGAGCAGACCTCTGAGCAAATTGCCGCACAAAAGGGTACGCCTACTGTTCCCGGCACATTCAGTCCGTATCGTGACCGTCCTGTTGAGGAGAATCTTAAGCTCTTCAACCAAATGAATACAGCCGAGGCTGTCGAGGGTTCTATGGTTCTGAGGGCCAAGATGGACATGGCAAACCCCAATATGCATTTCCGTGATCCGGTGATGTATCGCATAATCCAGACTCCTCACCACCGCACCGGCACCAACTGGCATTGCTACCCCATGTACGACTTCGCACATGGACAGAGTGACTATTTCGAGGGTGTGACCCACTCCATTTGTACTTTGGAATTTGTGCCTCACCGTCCTCTGTACGACAAGTTCATTGATTATCTTAAGGAGTATGACACTACCGCCAAGGACGGCTTGGACGACAACCGCCCAAGGCAGATTGAGTTTAACCGCCTGAACCTTACCTATACGGTGATGTCGAAGCGCAAGCTCCACACTTTGGTCGACGAGAACCTTGTCAAGGGTTGGGACGATCCTCGTATGCCGACATTGTGTGGCATGCGTCGTCGCGGCTATTCTCCAGAGTCAATCAAGGCATTCATCCGTTCCATTGGCTACACCAAGTTTGATGCACTCAACGACATGGCTCTTCTTGAGGCTGCCGTGCGCGATGACCTTAACAAGAAGGCAACACGTGTGTCTGCTGTCCTTGATCCTGTGAAGCTCGTGTTGACCAACTATCCTGAGGGTCAGACCGAGATGATGGAAGCTGTCAATAACCCAGAGAATGAGGCTGAAGGATGCCATGAGATTTCTTTCTCCCGCAACCTGTGGATTGAGCGTGCCGACTTCATGGAGGACGCACCAAAGAAGTTCTTCCGCATGACACCGGGCAAGGAAGTACGCCTGAAAAACGCATACATCGTCAAGTGTACAGGTTGTACAAAGGATGCCGACGGCAACATCATTGAGATTCAGGCCGAATACGATCCTGACAGCAAGAGCGGTATGCCGGGAGCCAACCGCAAGGTTAAGGGCACACTGCATTGGGTGAATGCCGATGATTGCGTAAAAGCAGAGGTAAGGGAATACGACCGTCTTTTTGATGTAGAGAATCCATCAGCTGACGAGCGCGACTTCCGCGAGCTTCTCAACCCGCAGTCGTTGCACGTGTATGACAATTGCTATGTTGAGCGTTTCGCTGCTACGATGAAGCCGGGACAGTATCTGCAGTTCCAGCGCACGGGCTATTTCATGGCAGACCCTGATACAACAGACAATGCACCAGTGTTCAACAAGACTGTTGGGCTGAAGGACACATGGGCAAAACAAATTAAAAAGTAATAATTTGAGCGACAACATCTTCTTTTCAAAAGAATTCAAGGAAAACCTTCACAAGTATGAGGAAGCGCGTAAAAACAATTCCTCTGTTTTCCTTGAGCCTGAGCAATTCACCGATATCGCAGAATACTATCATCTGCATGGTGACTTGAATACGGCATTGGAGGTAATAGACGATGCGCTCGCTATATTCCCAGGAGCTACGGAGCCTCTTGCTTTCAAGGCAAGGGTCTCCATACTCGTATATCATGATGTCGACAAGGCCATGGAGTGTGTTGACATGATTGCCGACAAGCATGCACTTGAGTATTTCTATATTGTCGCTGAAATCATGATTGTAGACAACCGCATTGAAGACGCGGAGAAATATCTTGAGGACAAGGAGCAAACGATAGATGAAGAAGACATAGAGGACTATTACCTTGATGTGGCTTCGTTGTTTGCCGATTATGAAGTTTATGATTTGGCAGAAAGATGGCTTGCCTTGAGCAGCGATACCGAGTGCGGCGACTATTTGGAACTGAAAGGCCGTGTCGCCATGAGCAATGGCTCGTACAAGGAATGCAAGGACATATTCAATAAGCTCATAGACCAAGACCCATACAACAATGGCTATTGGAACCTGCTAGCTTCCGCCAAATACCTTACAAATGACTTCGGCGGCAGCTTGGAATGCAGCGACTATTCGCTTGCCATAGCGCCGGATGACCCCGATGCTATATTGAACAAGGCCAACTGTTTGATGATGCTCGGCAATGGCCAAGAGGCCAAGTTGTGCTATCAAAGCTTCAAACGTTTGCAGCCACATAGTGAGGTTGCGGATATGGGCATAGCCGCTGTCTGCATGAATGAGAACAACTTCGCGGAAGCATTGCAATATTGGAAGAACGCGGCAAGCCTCTGTCCGTCAATGTCGGCAAACCAGTTTGAAATTTACAGGAACACGAGTCTTGTCTATGCGTTGTGCGGAGAATATAAAGAGGCCATAAAAGTTGCAGAGAAGCTAGAGGCGCTTTCTGGAAATTTTTCACTGGATGTCGTATTACTTAAGGGATATGTCAACTTGCTTGCCGGAGATGCAGATTCCGCAAAGGCTTGCTTTGACATGGCTATCCACATGACTTCTGATAAAGAACTTGGAAACACGCTTTATTATATTGCATATTGCCTGTTCGATTGCAATTACCTTCGTCAAGCCCATGACATATTCCGCCAGCTTGCCGATTCGGATAGCAATAAGGAATACACAGACCTGTGGGCTTACCTTGTAAGAACCGATTATGAACTCGGGCTTCAAGAGGAGTTCCTGGCCGACTTGAAGAAAGCCACTGAACGTAATCCCGTTGGTATTCAGCGTGAACTCTCTGATGTTTTTCCCAATGGCATGTCTGTCAGAGACTTCTACAATTATGCCATTCATCATCCTTTAAGTAAGAAGGGAAAGTCTATAGACGACAAATAAGGTTATATTTATTAATGATTTAATCAAGTATGAGTATTTTATCGACATTGCTCGGCAACCTTAATTATGGAACAGTGCTTTTCTTAATGTTGCTTGAGAGTACTGTGATACCCGTACCTTCCGAACTTGTCGTTGCTCCGGCGGCATACCATTCGGCGGGTGGAAACCTCAATATTATATTGGTAATTCTGGCAGCTACTATTGGGGCCGACCTTGGAGCTACTATAAACTATATTGCCGGTTACTATCTTGGGCGTCCTGTAATCTACCGTTTTGCCAACAGTAAGCTTGGTCATCTTTGTATGCTTAACCAAGCCAAGGTAGAGAAAAGCGAGGCTTATTTCAACAACCATGGCATGGTGGCCACAATCACAGGGCGTCTCATTCCAGGTATTCGACATCTCATCTCTATTCCTGCAGGTCTTTCCAAGATGGTTTATTGGAAGTTCTTGCTTTATACCACCATTGGCGCTGGTTGCTGGAATGTCATTCTTGCATCTCTTGGCTGGTATTTGCACTCAATCGTGCCAGAGGAGCAGCTCAACGACAAGATTCTCGAATATGGAGAATACATAAAAGTGGCAATCATTGGACTTTGTGCCATCGCCATCGTTTATTTCATAGTGAAGAAGATGATAGGCAGAAAGAAAAAGATAGAAAGCGATAAATAAATATGTGCCCTAAGAAAGACAGTTTTAAAGAAACTGTCTTTTTTTGTTTGGAGATGTTGATTTTTTATCTAATTTTGCAATGAATACTATCCTGTATGACAGGAATATCGACAACCTCTAAACATATATCTTTTGAAAAGTCTTTTAATAACAACCATAGCTCTGCTTTTTGCAGTAAATGTTTTCTCGCAAAACGATTACTCATGGGAAAGTTTCCTTGAGCAGATGGGGCAAAGCGAGAATATAGATGACGGCAGCCTCGAACAGTTGTATGATGAACTGAGCGAGCTGTCAGAGAGCAAACTGGATATAAACACTTGTTCACGTGAGCAGCTCGAAAGTCTGCCGTTCCTTTCCTTCGAACAGGTGATGGGTATTATGGAGTATCGCGACAAAGTTAGGAGAATAGAAAGTCCTATGGAACTGCTCCTTATAGAGGCTCTTGACCGACAGGCCATTATGCTACTCAAACAGTTCGTTACCATAGGTTCGCCTCTACGTTCAGACACAATACCGGACATAAGCAAGGTGTTGAAATATGGCAAAAACACGTTAATTGCCGACCTGAATATTCCCTTTTATACCCGTAAGGGCTATGATAATAAGTATCTCGGTTATAAGTACAAGCATTGGTTGAGATACACGTTTAGTTATGGGCAGCGTGTCAAGTTTGGCATTACCGCCTCGCAAGACGCTGGAGAGCCTTTCTTCGCAGGGAAGAACAAGTGGGGCTACGACTATTACTCTTTTTATCTGCTTCTGAACGACATTAAATGTTTGAAGACCCTTGCCCTTGGCAGATATCGCCTTAGGTTTGGAATGGGGTTGATTCTAAACAATGGTTTTGGCTTCGGTAAACTTGCTACGATGTCCACGCTTTTGAGTTCTCCAACCCATGTATTTGCTCATGCCAGCCGTTCAGATTATAATTATTTACAAGGTGCTGCCGCTACATTCAAATTGGCCAAAGGACTCGATTTGACTGCCTTTGCGTCGTATCGCAAGATTGATGCAACGCTGAACAAAGATTCCATGTCGGTTGCGACAATCGTCAAGACAGGTTATCACCGCACATTGAGTGAGTTGGACAGAAAGGGCAACACTGCGGTGACGCTCTTAGGAGGAAATGTCAATTGGTTGAGAAATGGATTTCATATAGGGACGACCGGTTATTATACATCGTTCAATCGCAAGTTGAATATGTATAAGGGACAGGAATACAGGAAGTGGTATCCTTATGGGTACGACTTCTTCAATGCAAGTATCGACTATGGCTACATTAGCCGTAGGCTGAACATCAGTGGTGAAACGGCAATTGACATGAATGCTCAGGTCGCTACGGTCAACACAATAAGTTATGAGCTGTCGTCAAGGTTTACACTGATGGCTTTGCAACGCTATTATCCATACAAGTATCAGGCCCTTTACGCCAACACCATTGCTGAAGGCGGATCTGTGAATGACGAGAGCGGTTTTCTCATTGGAGGAAAGATAAGCCCGTGGAACAATGCAACACTCACACTTTATACGGACCTCTCCTATTTTGCCTGGCCGAAGTACAACACTCCTGCGTCCACTTACCGATGGGATAATTTCATCCAGTTCGATACTTCTAAAGACAAGTGGTCGTTCCTGCTAAGGTACAGGATGAAGATGAAAGAACTTAATGGCGAGGAAGACGGATCGCTTTTAAGAAAAGTTGATTCAAGGGCGAGGGCTACACTCTCCTACTCTGACAACGGACTGACATTGAGCACTCAATCCGATTTTGCAGCAAGTCACGGAAATACCACGAGCTATGGTTATATGATTTCAGAGAGTGTGCGATGGCAACAAAAATGGCTTAAGCTTCTTGGCTTGGTAGGTTATTTCCACACTGGTGACTACAACTCACGGGTATATATTTATGATCCCGGTCTGCTTTATACATTCTCGTTCACATCGTTTTATGGAAGAGGATTACGCTTGGCCCTTAATTGCAAGGTTGCGGCAAGTGACAAGTTGGCGTTCGTCCTCAAAGGCGGATGTACTCATTATTTCGATCGTGATGTAATATCATCAGGTCCACAACAAATTGACAGTTCCACAATCTCCGAGCTCGAAATGCAGATGCAATGGAAATTCTGACCATATGTTCTTGGCATCCTTGCCTATGTCAGCTCAAGGGCGTATTCACCTTGCCGGTAAACAATGCTCATGAGATGATAAGAGGCTTCGTCTATTCCTAACGTAACATGTCCCATGGTCATGCGAAGGTTCAGTTCGACACAAGGGTGTACGAGGATATTGCCGTCATAATTGACAACCATCATGTCGATGCCAAACGGTCCGCGATATGTATTGCCTAACAAAGGCGTGAGAATATTGACTACGGATTGTTGAATTTCATGCAACAAACTTAACTGTAAGTGTTTTGCGATGATTTCCTCTTTGGTGTTTTCGTCTGCGACTATATTGCCTGTATATGCACCGTTGCTTGTCTTGAAAAGTGAGAGCCCACGATATTCTATCGAACCTTTGCCGTCGCATGCAAACTCCATCCCGAAGTCAATGATCTTGTCATAATAAGGTTCCATCAATATGCATCCTTGATGTTTGATTATGTTGTTGAACCAACCTTCAAGTTGCTTGGATGAACTATCCTCGACGTATCTTATTCCCCTTCCACTGCAACTCCATGGTGACTTTATCACAACCCGGTTATGTATTGAAAGAAAACCCTTTAAATCTTCAAAACAGTGTCCAACCTTGGCCTCACCAACGGTATTGTCTATTTTTACAAGCGATGGCAGCAGGTTCTCTGCACTCCATTTACGATGGCTTGTTTTCTTAATGGTGCTGAGATAATCATTGTCAGGCAATGATGACAATGGTACGCCACATCGTAATAGATGCTCTCGCACGGGCAAGTCCCACCCCCAAGGTTCAAAGTCCAATGTCTTACCAGTAGATGCGATACGTGATAACTCGTTGCCGTTGATTAAGTTGCATGATTTGCTTAAACCAGTACTCTTATATTGTTTCCACGCATAATCAACATCCTCGACCAACACCGCTTCGTCTTGTTTTGCCCAAACTGTCGGCAGAAAACACAAGTCATGACGCATCAAGCGACCTGCGCGGGCAGGGGTGAAGTTTACCAAGCCGGAAGCAAGTGCCATGTCGTGTTCGGGATTGAATAATAAGATCTTCATTTATATTGTGGATTTCATTTTGCCTCGCAAAACTAATATTTAATTCTGAAAGACACAAAACTTTCCCAAGAAACTTATTTATAAAGGATACACCATTAAAAAAAACTAAAATTCATAACTCTTGCAATGTAGACTTTGCAAAAAGCAAAAATACTATTATCTTTGCAATCGCAAAATCACGAATATGGAGTTGATGGAATCTTTCTTTAGGACACACGCCTATCTCGTCGAACACACCAACGCTACGGTGCGCCGTAGTCTCATGGATGAAATCGACTGGAGTCATCGGCTTATTGGCATAAAAGGCACTCGTGGCGTGGGAAAGACCACTTTCCTTCTTGAATATGCTAAGGAGAAATTCGGAAAGAACAATCGCCAGTGTCTCTATGTGAACATGAACAACTTCTATTTTCAAGGCAATGGCATCTCTGATTTCGCTGGTGTGTTTGTACGCAATGGCGGAAAAGTATTGTTGCTAGACCAAATATTCAAACAACCCAATTGGAGCCAAGAGCTTAGAAAATGTTACGACCTTTATCCTGAATTGAGAATTGTTTTCACAGGGTCCAGTGTCATGCGTTTGAAGACAGACTATCCTGCCATTAAAGATATACTGAAGTTCTATTATCTCAGAGGGTTCTCATTCCGCGAATACTTAAATCTCACCGCAGGAACAAGTTTCCGTCCGTATACTTTGGATGAGATATTGAATAATCATGAGCATATAGTCAAGAAAGTGTTGCCGATTGTCAGCCCGTCAGATTATTTCAACGACTACCTTCATCATGGCTTCTACCCCTTCTTTCTTGAGCAGCGCAACTTCTCGGAAAACTTGTTGAAGACCATGAATATGATGACCGAGGTGGATATACTCTTCATCAAGCAGATTGAGCTTAAATACCTGGCAAAGATAAAGAAACTGTTCTATCTTCTTGCCCGAGAGGCTCCTGTTGCCCCAAATGTCAGCCAGTTGGCACAACATATAAATACGAGTCGCGCTACAGTAATGAACTATATAAAGTATCTCACTGATGCTCGTCTGCTGAACATGATTTACTATGAAGACATGGAGTTTCCCAAGAAGCCGGCGAAAGTGATGATGCACAATCCTAATCTCATGTATGCCATTTACCCAATAACGGTAGAGCAGCAAGAACTCATGGAGACTTTTTTCGTCAACACGATGTGGAAAGACCATGTGGTGAACCAGGGCGACAAGCCGCAAAGCTACATGATTGACGGAACGCAAAGATTTAAGGTATGCGATGCCAACTCGCCCATAAAGACAAGGTTCAACAAGGGAACTTGGTATGCGAGATACAACACGGAAGTGGGACTTGACAACCAAATACCGCTTTGGCTCTTTGGTTTCCTGTATTAAGAAAGACATATAAACAAACAAGACATTATACAACAACATTAATTTCTATTGTAGTAATATGGATAAAAAAAAGAAATTTGTGACGGTTGATGGTAATACCGCCGCTGCTCATGTGAGCTATATGTTCACAGAGGTTGCTGCCATTTACCCAATCACCCCATCCTCTCCTATGGCAGAGCATGTGGATGAGTGGGCTGCTAAGGGTCGCAAAAATCTCTTTGGTCAAACAGTATCGGTCCAGGAGATGGAATCAGAGGGTGGTGCCGCAGGTGCCGTTCACGGTTCTCTGCAAGCAGGTGCCCTGACAAGCACATACACGGCATCACAGGGTCTCCTGTTGATGATTCCTAACATGTACAAGATTGCCGGTGAACTGCTTCCTTGCGTGTTCAACGTTTCAGCCCGTACGTTGGCTTCTCACTCTCTGTGTATCTTCGGTGACCACCAGGATGTGATGGCTTGCCGTCAGACAGGCTTCGCTATGTTCTGCTCTGGTTCAGTACAGGAGGTTATGGACCTCTCTGCTGTTCCTCACTTGGCTACACTTGAGAGCTCAGTTCCATTCATCAACTTCTTCGACGGTTTCCGTACATCACACGAGTACCACAAGGTAGAGGAGATGGATATGGAGGATATCCGTCCTTTGGTTAACCCAGAGTGGATCAAAAAGTTCCGCGACCGTGCCCTCACTCCTGAGCGCCCTGTAACACGCGGTACTGCTGAGAACCCAGAGACATTCTTCACACACCGTGAGGCTTGCAACAGCTACTACGATGCTATCCCTGAAATCGTAGAGAAGCACTTGGCTGAGATTTCAAAGATTACAGGCCGTGAGTATCACCTCTTCAACTACTATGGTGCCGAGGATGCAGAGAACATCATCGTTTTGATGGGTTCTGCTACAGAGCCTGCTCGCGAGGCCATCGATTACATGGTTAAGCAGGGCAAGAAGGTAGGTATGGTTGCCGTTCACCTCTATCGTCCATTCGACGTGAAGGCCATCCGCGAGGCTATCCCCGCTACTGTTAAGCGCATCGCTGTGCTCGACCGTACCAAGGAGCCCGGAGCAGAGGGCGAGCCTCTGTACCTGGATGTTAAGTCTGCCCTCTACAACGACCCACGCAAGCCTCTCATCGTAGGCGGCCGTTATGGTTTGGGTTCTTCAGACACAACTCCTGCCAAGATCATCTCTGTATTCAACAACCTCGAGTTGCCAGAGCCAAAGAACCACTTCACAGTGGGTATCGTAGACGACGTGACCTTCACTTCTCTCCCAGCAGTAGAGGAGATTCCTATGGGTGGCGACAGCCTCTTCGAGGCCAAGTTCTACGGTTTGGGTGCTGACGGTACTGTGGGTGCCAACAAGAACTCTGTTCAGATTATCGGTAACAACACCAACAAGTATTGCCAGGCTTACTTCTCTTACGACTCAAAGAAGTCAGGTGGTTTCACTTGTTCTCACCTCCGTTTTGGCGACGAGCCTATCCACTCTGCATATCAGGTAAACACTCCTAACTTCGTGGCTTGCCACGTACAGGCTTACCTGCACATGTATGACGTGACCCGCGGTCTCCGCAAGAATGGTTTCTTCCTCTTGAACACCATCTTCGACGGCGAGGAGCTCGTCAACTTCATCCCTAACAAGGTGAAGCGCTATTTCGCACAGAACAACATCACCGTTTACTATATCAACGCTACTAAGATTGCTCAGGAGATTGGTCTCGGCAACCGTACCAACACTATCCTCCAGTCTGCATTCTTCCGCATCACAGAAGTTATCCCTGTTGATTTGGCAGTAGAGCAGATGAGAGCATTCATCGTGAAGTCTTACGGCAAGAAGGGTCAGGATATCGTAGACCTCAACTATGCAGCCGTAGACCGCGGCGGCGAGTACAAGCAGCTTGCTGTAGACCCAGCTTGGGCCAACCTTGCCGACGAGGAGAAGAAGGAAGATGCAGCTCCAGCATTCGTCAAGGAGCTCGTTCGCCCAATCAACGGCCAGGCAGGCGACCTCTTGAAGGTATCCGACTTCGTTAAGCACGACACAGTAGACGGTACATGGCAGAACGGCACAGCCGCTTGGGAGAAGCGCGGTGTTGAGGCTTTCGTTCCTGTATGGAATGTAGAGAACTGTATCCAGTGTAACAAGTGTGCATTCTGCTGTCCTCACGCTGCTATCCGTCCGTTCGTTCTCGACGACGAGGAGCTCAAGGGCATCAACATCGAGACTCAAGACATCAAGGCTCCTAAGGCTTTGGCCGGCATGCATTTCCGCATTGAGACTTCTGTTCTCGACTGTCTGGGTTGCGGCAACTGTGCTGACGTTTGCCCTGGCAAGAAGAATAAGGAGACAGGCGTAGTGGAGAAGGCTCTGAAGATGGTTCCGTTCAACGTCGACGCTGAGGACATGATCCAGGAGGCTAAGAACTGGGAGTACCTCGTGAACAACGTGAAGAGCAAGCAGAACCTCATAGACATCAAGCAGACAGCCAAGAACTCACAGTTCGCTACTCCTCTGTTTGAGTTCTCAGGCGCATGCTCAGGCTGTGGTGAGACTCCTTACGTCAAGCTCATCTCTCAGCTCTTCGGTGACCGTCAGATGATTGCCAACGCTACAGGTTGTTCTTCTATCTATTCTGCTTCTATCCCATCTACTCCATATACAACCAACGAGAAGGGTCAGGGTCCTGCATTCGACAACTCACTGTTCGAGGACTTCTGCGAGTTCGGTCTCGGTATGGCCATGGGCAACAAGAAGATGAAGCAGCGCATTGTTCACCTGCTCGAGGAAGGCAAGGCTCAGGAGGGTATCTCAGCTGAGTTTGTTGCTGCTGCCGACAAGTGGATTGCAGCCAAGGACGATTCAGAGGGTTCTAAGGAGGCTGCAGCCGAGTTGAAGCCTATCATCGCCAAGGGTGCTGAGGCAGGTTGCCCAATCTGCAAGGAGCTCAAGACTCTCGACCACTATCTCGTAAAGCGCAGCCAGTGGATTATCGGTGGCGACGGTGCTTCTTACGATATCGGTTACGGCGGTCTCGACCACGTATTGGCTTCTGGCGAGGATGTAAACATCTTGGTTCTCGATACTGAGGTTTACTCTAACACTGGCGGTCAGTCATCTAAGTCAACTCCTATCGGTGCCATTGCTCAGTTTGCCGCTTCGGGCAAGCGCGTCAGCAAGAAGGATCTCGGTCTCATGCAGGCAACTTACGGTTATGTATACGTAGCTCAGATTGCTATGGGTGCAGACAATGCTCAGACCTTGAAGGCTATCCGCGAGGCAGAAGCTTATCCAGGCCCGTCATTGGTTATCGCCTATGCTCCATGTATCAACCACGGTATCAAGGGCACCAAGAGCGACAAGCGTAACATGGGACGTTCACAGCACGAGGAGGCTCTGGCTGTTGAGTGCGGTTACTGGCACCTCTGGCGCTACGATCCACGTCTGGCTAACGAGGGCAAGACTCCGTTCCAGCTCGACTCTAAGGCTCCACAGTGGGAGAAGTTCCGCGAGTACCTGCTCGGTGAGGTACGTTTCGCTTCTCTCCAGAAAGCATTCCCAGCAGAGGCTGCAGAGCTTTATGCAGAGACAGAGAAGGCTGCTAAGCGCCGTTACCAGTCTTACGTTCGCAAGAGCAAGGAAGACTGGAGCGAGCAGCTCTAAATGATTGAATAATAGGTCTGTAGGTTCTTCTGGAATTTGACGCAGACCTTGTGAAAGTACTAAAGCAGATTGCAATAACCGCCCCCGTCGGTTGTGCAATCTGCTTTTTTATACATTTTCTTGTGGTCTGTTTTTGTTATGCCATTTAACCCAAGTTTGACCCTCTAACTTTATTTTTTGGCGCACCCGACAAGTCCCGTGGTATAAAAAATCATGGCAGTAACCCAAAAACTGTAGACAAACGGTACATGAAGAATAGTATATCCGATATTCTCTTCCTCAGTGCTCTGAAGCATTTTATTTTTGAGTTGAGTGACTTTCTGGAGGCATTTGTCGGCCTTGCGATGAAATATTTTGGTATCTCATCTTCGTGGAACTTGATGGCATCACAGACGGCCTCGCTTCACGCAAGGTGTGCAGGCTGCGACTTCGCCTACCAATCCTTTAACTTCGTCTTTGCAGTTTCTTTGTTCAGTTTGTCATTGCTGAATATGGCTCTGAGCGAATTAATCAGATCAAGACAAATGAAAATTATCCACTTTACCTTCTGCAGTTTCAAGGAAAAAATGTAATTTTGCTAAATAATAATTTCTTTTATATTGTCAACTGAATTTAATTCCGCCACCTGGCTTTAAATACTAAATGATAAATGAGAAAATATCTAATACCACAAACAGAAATTAGGAACCGGCATCCCAAAGGAATGGTATCATATACTGACAGAGAATATTCCAATTTTGCAAGTCTTTTAATAGAGGCGATAAAGGAAACTGGTATACGGGACCTTGGGGACGAACTTCTGACGGAGATTGCCATAAACCTTACGATGTACTACGAAGACGTGATAGCTGATGCCTGCATTTGGCGTGGGTTCACAGACAAGGTACACGAAATGTATGGTAAGTATCTGCCTTTTTACGACTTAGATGAAGAGGAATATATGCGTGATGAGCCTAATATAGAAGACATACGGTTTGTCATTTGGAACACACTGATCATGTGCCGTTTCCCCCAAGGAAGGATTGTCAACCCTGAAACCCCAGCCATCTTAATTATGGCAAAGGTTGCTTATGAACTGATGGACAAATGGTTTGAGAAGATTCCTGTTAACGAAGAACTGAAGGATTTCTTCGTGAAGGCGAAATTCTTGGACAACTTATATGAGCTGCGTGATGTGCTCAAATGGATATCCTTCCATTGCTATCTCACTTATATGCCGAATCATGTCAAGAAAATATTAGATTATGCGAATGATTATTCCTTGTTTTTCGACAATAATCATGATGTGGCTTACTATGCTGCAGAAAGTGCCTTGCCTTATGAGGACAAGGTTGGCCCCTTGGCTCTTTATGCCCAGGAGTGGCTTGGCATCATTCTGCGTGCCAACGGCTTGGAGAAGGAGGCTCTTGAT
>CAZXGQ010000005.1:31213-53254 GCA_964640415.1 uncultured Prevotella sp. | reverse complement strand
ACAACTTAACATTAATCGCCGTTAATCTTCCGTTAATCCGACATTAATTTTTCTTTATGTTTTCACGCAGATTATTTCACGCAGAGCCGCGGAGAGTATTGAGCCACCGAGGCATTTGAGCTACAGAGCTTTCAAGAGAGGCCTACGGCCTTTGAGAGAGCAATCGGTTGTATTGCATGAAATGGGTGGCTTGCTATGCGTCATCGGCGAAGCCGAAATTTCGTGTTCTTAAAATTTGGTGCCCTTGAAACTTCGTGTCCATCCGTGTTTTTCGTGGACAAAAACGGTTTGCGGACATGGCTTTGTATGGATGGCAGGGAGTGGTAGGGACGGTTCGGGGTTGTCCGTAGCCCTCTTTTACGCCAGCCTCTCCGAAGCTCAAAAAGGCGCGAGCCTTTATTCTCTGCGACTCAATAACCTCCGAGGCTCTGCGTGAATCAATCAGTTGTGTGACATTTTTTCCATTCGGTTTGCAGACGTACACTGGCTTTTTTCCGCCTCACTGACAAAATATTAATGAGAGATTAACGAATGATTAATGATGATTACACGTTCAAAACAACTTAACATTAATCGCCGTTAATCCGACATTAATCTTTCTTTGGGTCTATGTTAATTCGTACGGGAAAAGCTATATGCGGCATGACTTGTGTGCGACAAAATCATGACAAATCAATGCGCGCAGCCAAAAAAAAGTGTAAAAAATAATTGCATGGCCGATGGTTTTGTGTTATCTTTGCAGCCATAGACCTGAAAGATTAAAAAACATTATGTACGCTACATCATCTTTTCACACCCTGAAACCTTGGGTGGGGGGGGTAAACCCTCTACCTTGTAAACCCGCGACAGTTTGTTCGGCGAAAGCGGAACAGATGCGTGTTGGCTGGTTATCGTCTGCCAACAGATGTAGCTCCCATTCATATACTATATTGACCGCATAGCGCAGAGGCATAGGCTTTTGCGCACGTTTTCGCGTGCCCGTTTTCTTGCAGCCGCGAACCCTTTCACGCTTTATCAATAACCAAAAATAACCAAACGATTAATTTAAAAACACATTCTATGAAACAAGTTTTACTCACTATGGCAGCTGTCATGCTGGCTGCAGGTTCAGCTTTCGCACAGGAAGAAGGCACCGACTTCACCCCTTCGAAGTATAAATACAACGACCGTGAGGTGGGGCAGGAGACCATCCAGAAAATCTACACCGGTGCCAACCCCAATGCCTCTGTTCTCCGCAACGACGTTGTCGCAGGCTACGACAACGGCTATTTCTTCGTTGCCGGCGGCCAGTTTGCCAACACCGCGCAGCCTTATGCCAAAGACTTGCAGGCCGGAACAAGCATTGTCGACCTTGGCGGCGAAGTGGGCAAGGTGCTGTGCGTGAACGGTGTCAACTCAAAATACAACGACACCTACAGCATGAATTACCCACAGTGTACCGGCGGTCTCAACTGGTTCAACTTCGACTGGTGCACCGACCCAGAGAACACACCTGCAGGCGGTACAGCCGAGGAGCCTAATATCCGCGTGAGCATCACCCTCAACATCTTCAGCAATACGCCAAGCGCAGCCAACCCCGTGATCAACAAGGCCTATGCGCAGGACGCGGAGAACAACGTGCAGCCCAACGGCTCTAACGGTGACTCAGGTGTTGAAGTATTCACAGGCGACTTCGTGGAGACTTATGATGACGGTGAGCCTGTGCTCGACGACGACGAGAACATGATCTACGACCCAACCAAGTGGATGGTCTACGAGTGGGACGTGCGTTGCCCCGAGGCAGCTAAGGATGCAACATTCAACCAATATGCTCCGCTCCGCGTGAAGATGGAGATGAACCCCGGCAACCTTGCAGGCGCCACAATGTTCATCAAGGAAGTGAAGTTCACCAAGCTCGACAGCAACCCGAGCCCAATCCTCGGCAAGCGCCAGAAGACCTACAAGACCTACACCGTTGACCCGCAGAAGGTAGCCGCATCTATCAACGCCATCTCTGCCGACAACGCCAACGCCGAGAAGCAGGTCTACACCATCGACGGCAAGCGCGTCAACGCCAACAGCCTCGCCAAGGGCGTCTATGTAGTGAAGCAGGGCGACAAGACTGCCAAGTACGTAGTGAAATAATTATCCACATAAGAAATAGCGAAAGGAAGCAGGCCAGCGGGCATAGAGCCTGCTTGCCGCTTCCTTTTTTTTCGTAAACAGGCAATAATGAAAAAATCCTTCTTATCATTGCTCGCTCTTTCCATGGCTCTCTCCGCCAACGCACAGGTAGACAACCTTTGCCTCAGCCTTGAGTCATCGGCAAAGGTAAACTGCGGAGCCATGCCCGAGCTGCAGAGCCTCCAGGCCTACACCGTGCAGCTGTGGCTCTGCCCCGACGAGTGGACGGCAGGCTCTACCGTTATGAGCATCGGCGACGCCGTCAACCTCTCGCTCGCATCATCAGGAACAATAGAAGCCCGGTTGGGCTCAACGACAATAAGCGTCAGCGCCTCACAGCTGAAGGCCGGACAGTGGAGCCAGCTTACAATAGTGGTTGACGGCGGCACTGCCACCGCCCTCGTCGACGGTACGCAGGTGACCATCGTCACCGGCGACTTCGCCCTGCCCGCCAGCATGGGCGACATGACCATGGGCGGCGGCTTCAAGGGACGCATCGACGACGTGCGCCTGTGGAGCACAGCCCTCAATGCCGACCACGACTACTATGTGCACACCACGCTCAACAAGTGGGTGCCCGAGATAAACAACCTCGTGGCATACTACAAGTTCGACCAGAAGCAGTGTGCCGACATCGTAGACTACAAGGCCATCTTCACGGCATCTGCCACCAACCACCACGCGCAGATGCCGCAGGGGGCAAAGCGCGTGTCGGCAGCCGACAACACCGGCCTGCCCTATCTGCTCAGCGGAGCCTACACCGCCAACAACCGCTTCTTCGACCGGGCCGTCACCCGCGACCAGTATCTGCTTGCCAACGACCTCATCATCCTCGGCATCAACAGCTACACCGACGGACACCTCAAATACATCACCCCCTGCGACCACGCCACCATCAGCGGCGGCAAGTGGCTCAGCGAGTTCGAAGGCCGCAAGGGCGTGATAAGCCTCGACGGCAACTCGTCCATCACCACCACTGCCGACGTGCTGAAGCCCACGCTCAACGCCTCCGGCACCGGCACCTACACCTTCGAGACATGGCTCTATCTCGACGAATGGACCGAGGGGGCCTACATCGTGCGCAAGGAGACCGAAGACGGACAGAACGGCTTCTCCATCAGTCTCGGCGACGAAGCAACGAAGCAGGTCATAGTGAAGGTCAACGGCAAGAAGTTTGTCAACCAGAAGAAGCTCGAGACCGGCAAGTGGGTCCACTTCGCCGTGACCGTGCGCGACGGCGGCACCACCCGCCTCACCTTCATGTTTGCCTACGACGGTGCCGAGGCATGGTCTAACAGAGACCTCAGCGACGGCTCCACCGACTACACGCCCACGGGCAACGACGACTGCGTGACCGTCATCGGCGAAGGCCTGCACGCCAAGCTCGACGAGACATGCATCTGGGACGGCAACCTCAGCCTCGATGAAATAAAGAACTATATGAAGTCGCACCCGCTGCCCGCCCTCGGCAAGTCGCAGACGGCAGAGGTGATAAACAAGGCGCAGGCCCTCTACACCTACGACGACGAAGAGAACCCCGGATGGGACAGCTATTCGCAGGACGAGTGGCTGAAGATAATGAAGAGCGCCTACGAGGGATACACCGGCTACAAGATACGCATCTCGGTGTCGTCGCACACCGGATGGCAGACAACCATCAGCGATGCCTCGCGCCGCAAGATCTTCGCACAGGACCTCGCCGAACTCTCCAAGCCCTACGACGGTGTGGAGCTCGACCTTGAATGGATGGACGGCGCGCAGACCACGCTCGGCCTGCTTGCCGACGAGATACGTGCCGCCCTGCCCGAAGGCAAGACCTTCATGATCTCGTGCCACGCCTATGGTGCCTATCAGTTCCCCACAGGCAAGATGAGCAACGTCGACGGATTCACCTTCCAGCAGTACGGACCGCAGAAGACCTTCTTCAGCTACGACAATTTCCAGAGTTCTGCAAAGGCATTCAAGAACTACGGTTTCCCCGACAGCAAGACCTACCTCTCCTACAGCACCACCACATCGAAGGCTTACGACGACAGCGAGGCGGCCGTTTCGCCCATCACCGGTTTCCGCAACCTGATGGCCGACGGCACGCTCGACCCCAACGACGAGTCGCTCGACGGCAAGGCTACTGTGGGCAGCGTGCACTACTACTTCATGTCGCCCAACCAGGTGTACAAACGCTCCAAGTATGTGGTCGACAACCGTCTGCAGGGCATCTTCTATTGGGACATGGGCAACGACATCGACGTGAGCAACCAGTACTGCATAGCCCGCAACTCATCGTATGCGCTCAATGCCAATGTCGATTCGCTTGTCACATCCGTCAGCATCAACCACCCCACAGCCATAGCCAACGTCAGCGCCCAAGGCGAGTCCATCGTCTACGACGCACAGACAGGCACCGTGACCGCCTCCGATGCCACCGTGACCGCCCTGAGCATCTACAACACTGCAGGCCAGCTCATTCGCTCGGCACGTGCACGGAACCTCAACGCCGGAAGCCTGCCCAAGGGCGCATACATCGTGAAGGCCGAACGCTACGCTCTGCCAGCGACAACCAAATACATATATATAAAGGAATAAAGGTATAAAGATATACGCTTTAGATCCGAAAAAGACAAAACAACAAGCAAAATAAGACATGAAGAAACTCATATATCTGACGTTACTCGCCATAGGAGGCTTCACCATAGCCTCGTGCGACAAGGATCCGGCCACCAACCCCGGCGACTTCAGCCTGAAGTCGACCCTCGAGGTGGAGCCGCAGATAGTGTCAACCGGAGGATTCACGGCAGAGCTGAAGCTCCTGCGACAGATCGACTCCACATACCAGTACTCATCAGTGAAGAGCGACACCGTGAAGGATGCACAGGGCAACCCCGTCATCGGCGCCGACGGCAAGCTGCAGATAAAGAACGACACCACATGGTACGACGGCAACACCACAGCCAAGTTCAGCGAATACGAAGTGGTGCAGTTGCCTTCGGCAGCCGACACCTTCACCATCTCGCTCAAGAGCAACGCCCAGTGGAAGGCACCCGTGCCCTCGGCTGGAGGCAAGGCACAGTGGTACTTCAACTACAACCTGCTGACAGGCTCCACGTCGACATCGGGCGGCGGCGACGGCTACGTCTACTTCCGCACACTGCGCAACCGCAACAAGAAGCGTGCGGTGACAGCCGTGCAGGACATCATGACCAACGACAGCACCGTGCTGGTGCGCCTGCGCTTCAGCCAGAGCGGAGAGAGAGACAAATAAAGAGTTGTATAGACACACAGCCATTATTCCAAAAAGACAGTTTAGAAGACATGAAAAAATATTTTCTTATATTATGCTGCGTGCTGCTTTCGTTGCCCGCTCTTGCACAGGTAAAGGTTACCGGTGTGGTGATAGACGAAAACGGTGAGGGTGTGCCCGCCGCCACAGTGCGCGTGAAAAACGCCAAGACAGCCACCGTCACCGATATGGACGGCAAGTTCTCGCTGACCGTGGCAGGCGCATCGTCGGTGCTCCAGGTATCCTATATCGGCTACGAGGAGTGTGAGCAGAAGGTGGGCACCAAGCACAACCTCACCATAACCCTCAAGCCCATTGCCAACGTGCTGGAGGAGACCGTCATCGTGGGTTTCGCCACACAGAAGAAGGTCAACGCCACGGGTGCCGTGAAGACCATTGGCAACGACGTGCTCACCGACCGACCCATCAGCAATGCCGTGCAGGGACTGCAGGGTACCATTGCCGGTCTTAACATCTCCAACGATGCCGGCGGCGGACTCGGCACCGAGATGAACATCAACATCCGCGGTATCGGTTCTATCGGCGAGGGCTCAAGCTCGTCTCCGCTCGTGCTCATCGACGGCATGGAGGGTGACCTGTCGACCATCAACCCCAACGACATCGAGAACATCTCTGTGCTGAAAGACGGTGCTTCGGCTTCCATCTACGGTTCGCGCGCTCCGTTCGGCGTTATCCTCGTGACCACGAAGAGCGGCAAGAAGGGCTTCAGCGTCAACTACCGCGCCAACCTCAACATCAAGCAGCCTATCAGCGTGCCAAACCCCGTCGACAGCTACACCTTCGCACTCATGGTGAACGACGCCTACACCAACACCGGCGGAACGGCACCGTTCGGCAAGTCGCAGCTCAACAAGATTCTCGCCTACCAGCGCGGTGAACTGGAATACGGTACCGAAGCCTACGAGAACGACGACAAGTGGAAGTCGAACCAGATGGCGTTCGGCAACACCAACTGGTATGACACCTACCTGAAAGACCACACCACGTCGCAGGAACACAACGTCACCCTCAACGGCGGCTACAAGAACCTTACCTACTATGCCTCGGCCAACTACATGGGCCAGACGGGTCTCTTCAACTATGCCGACGAGCAATACCGCCGCATGACCTTCAACGGCAAACTGGGCTACAAGTTCACCAAATGGCTCACCGTCAACTGGTCTACACGCTACATCGACATCGACAACGACAAGCCGTCGGCTCTCAACAGCCTGTTCTACCACAACCTCGGACGCCGCGCTCCGCTCGCCGTCACCATCTTGCCCAACGGACAGTACTCTGGCGAGTCGCTCATACCGTCGATGCTCAACGGCGGACGCCAGGACACCAAGACCCGGCAGCTCTACAACCAGGCCAACATCGTGGTGGAACCCATAAAAGACTGGAAGTTGCACTTCGAGCTCAACAGCCGCATAGAGAAGAACCCCTATTCGCGCGACTTCCTGCCCGTGACCGTAGACAAGCCAAGCGGTGAGCCGGAATATATCCTCGTGCTCGAGGGCGTCAGCGCAAAGCACACCATCAACAGCGACGGCTCGTTCTCGGTGCAGCCTGCTGCCGGCGAGACCTACCACGAGAACGCCACAACGCGCATCAACTATTTCAGCACCAACATCTACACCGACTATAACCTGAAGCTCGGCAACGACCACAACTTCACGTTCCTGCTCGGTGAACAGAGCGAATACTACCACCGCAAGATAAACCGCTTTGCCACCACCGACGCCGACCTCGGCGAGGGGGCGGGCAACACCACGCTGTCGTCGTTCAAGAACGGCGAATGGTCGTCGCTCGGCTTCTTCGCACGCGTCAACTACAACTATGCCAACCGCTACATGCTTGAGGTGAACATGCGTGCCGACGGTGCTTCGCGTTTCCCGACAAACCAGCGCTGGGGCTACTTCCCGTCAGTGTCGGCAGGTTGGAACATCGCCGAAGAGAGCTTCTGGAAACCGTTGGCAAAGGCTGGCTTCGAATATCTTAAGTTCCGCGCTTCCTATGCCACCCTGGGCAACCAGAACACCACATCGTTCTACCCCTACTACCAGCAGATGAACACCTATCCCGGCAAGCTGATGCTCGACGGCAAGCAGGCCACAACCCTGCCCATGTATTCGCCCTACTCGGCTTCGCTCACATGGGAGCGCATCGAGAACATCGGTCTTGGTGTGGACTGGGGCTTCTTCCGCAACCGTCTCACCGGCTCGTTCGACTACTACCAGCGCACCACCAAGGACATGGTGGGACCCGCCAACGCCCTGAGCGCACTCTACGGTGCAAGCGCACCAAAGACCAACAACGCCGAGATGCGCACACGCGGATGGGAAATTGAGCTCGGATGGCGCGACCGCATAGGCAAGAACTTCAGCTACAGCATCTCTGCCACACTGAGCGACTACAACACGCTCATCACCAAGTACGACTCGCCCGACAACAAGATCAGCGGATGGTATGAGGGCAAGAAGTATGGCGACATCTGGGGCTACGAGGTAGTGGGCATAGCAAAGAGCGATGCCGAGATGTACGAATATCTGGCACAGCACTCGCAGAGCGCCATCGGCGACAAGTGGGGCGGCGGCGACCTCATGTACCGCGACCTCAACAACGACGGCAAGGTGGACAAGGGCAGCGAGACGCTCGACGACCACGGCGACCTGAAGGTAATAGGCAACACCACACCCCACTACGCCTACAGCTTCACGCTCACGGCACAGTGGAAGTGGATCGACGTACGCGCCTTCTTCCAGGGCATAGGCAAGCGCGACTTCTTCTTCAGCGGCAGTGCCACGTTCTTCGGATTCGCACGCGAGTGGCAGCGCTCGCTCTATACCGACCACCTCGACTACTTCCGCTATGCAGGTTCGGCACTCGGCGCCAACCTCGACTCCTACTACGGACGTCTGCGCATCGACCAGAACAATATCCAGACCTGCGACCGATTCCTGCAAGACGCAAGCTATCTGCGACTGAAGAACCTGCAGATTGGCTTCAACCTGCCGCAGAACAGAAAGTGGGCCAAGTGGATAAAGAAGGGACGCATCTACTTCTCAGGCGAGAACCTCCTCACATGGACCAAGCTGCGCATCTTCGACCCCGAAGCCATCGGAAGCAACTCCGACGAATATGGAGCCGGCAAGACCTATCCGCAATACCGCACCTACTCTGCCGGTCTCGAGATAACGTTCTAACACATTCTATATCCTAACGACATATACAGATGAAAAAGATAAAATGTCTATTCATTGCGGCTTCGGCCATGCTCCTCGCATCGTGCAACAGCTTTCTGGAGCGCGAGCCGCTCGACTTCGGCAACGAGACAACATACTTCAAGACGGCCGACGACCTGAAGCTCTTCGTCAACGACCTCTACAGCATTCTGCCCACCAACAAGGAACTGTGGGGCGGTCTCTACTCTGAGGACGTGACAAGCGACAACCAGTGCTCCTCGTCGGCACAGTCGCTCTTCTACAAGGGCGACAAGAAGACGGTGCAGGTGGCAAGCTCGGAGTGGGACTTCTCCAACCTGCGCTCAATCAACTACTTCATCAACAAGACGCGTTCAAACATGAAGGCGGGCATACTGAGCGAGAGCGATGCCATGCAGATGCACTATCTGGGCGAGGCTTACTTCCTGCGCGCCTACGATTATTTCCGCCTGCTGCGCAACTTCGGCGACCTGCCCATCGTCACCGAGATGCTGCCCGACGACCAGACTACCCTGACCGCCAACAGCAAGCGCTACCCGCGCAACGAGGTGGCACGATTCATACTCTGCAACCTCGACACGGCCACCAGCTATCTGCAGGCAAAGGCTCCCGAGTCGGGACGTATCTGCCGCGATGCTGCCCTGGCCCTCAAGGCACGCGTGGCTCTCTACGAGGGCACATGGGAACGCTATCATGCCGGAACGTGCTTCGTGCCGGGCAACAGCAAGTGGCCGGGCAAGACCACATGGCCCGACTTCACCTTCAAGGCCGGGTCGGCCGAGGCTGAGGTCAACTTCTTCCTCGACGAGGCCATCAGCGCTTCAAAGCAGGTGGCCGATGCACGCCAGCTCGACAGCGACTACCAGGCTATGTTTGTCTCTACCGATGCCTTCGCCGACAACGACGAGGTGATTCTCGCACGCTACTATCAGAACGGTGTGTTGGCACACAGCTGCTCGGCCTATCTGAAGAACGGCGGCGGCTGCAACGCTACCCGTGCCCTCGTCAACACGTTCCTCATGACCAACGGCCTGCCTATCTATGCTCCAGGCTCAGGCTATCAGGGCGACCGCATAAGCTACTACGAGTTCCAGAACCGTGACCCGCGACTCACCGGCTCGGTGCGTGCTGCCGGCTCCATAATCAACACCCGTCAGGAAGGCGGACGATATGTCAACGACACCGTCTACTACCACCGCCCCGCCATCTACAACAGCGGACGTGAGAAGGCTACGACGGGTTACGAACTGCAGAAATGGTGCAGCAGCGACTCTAAGCAGCAGGAGCAGTACAAGTGCACAACGGCTGTGCCAATATTCCGCGCCGGCGAGTGCTATCTCGACTACATCGAGGCTTACTATGAGCGCTACGGCCAGCTCGACAGCAAGTGCGACACCTACTGGCGTGCACTGCGCAGGCGTGCCGGCATCGACGAGGACTACCAGAAGACCATCAACGCTACCGACGTGACACAGGAGAACGACCTCGGCGTCTACTCACACGGCAAGACCGTCGACGCCACGCTCTACAGCATACGCCGCGAGCGCCGCTGCGAACTGATAGCCGAAGGCCTGCGTCTCGATGACCTGAAGCGCTGGCGCAGTCTCGACAACATGGTCGACTACCAACCCGAGGGATTCAACCTCTGGGACGAGATGTACACCATGTACAGCGCAAGCCAGCGCTCAGAGGAGCTTGTGTCGCAGAGCAGCGTGTCGAAGTATATGCGCCCGCTGCAGATAAGCTCCACATCGGTGGCTTACGGCGGCTACACCTTCCCGAAGCAGCACTATCTGGAGCCAATACCAATAAGCGAGTTCCTTATTACCGGTAGCGGAGTCACTTCCAACAGCATCATCTACCAGAACCCGGGATGGCCGCAGAACGCCGACGGCACCGCTGACTACACTTACGACTGCGATTGATGCCGCTTGACTGGGCTGACGTGAAATCAACAGGCAACGGGCAAAAAACATATAAATAGAGACCTATGTTTCCCAAAGAATGTTTAAATTTGCACTTGCATGTTGAATTCACGTCAGCATCGTATAACGGAAACTCTATTTTTAAAAACAAAGCGTCAATCTATAAACAATTCAAGATGAACAAGTCTATACTTTCCCTTGTGGCTCTTTCCGGTTGCGCCGCCGCCGTGCAGGCACAGCAGAAGGCGGAGCCCCAGCGGCCCAACATCGTATATATAATGTGTGATGACCATGCCTTCCAGTGCATAAGTGCCTACGGACACGGCATCTCCAAGCTCGCGCCCACGCCCAACATCGACCGCATAGCCCAGCGCGGCATGCTCTTCGACAGGGCTTTCGTGGAGAACTCGCTTTCCACGCCGTCGCGCGCCTGCCTCATGACGGGCATGTACAGCCACCAGAACGGCCAGCGCCAGCTCGGCGAGGGCATCGACACCTCGCGCACGTTCTTCACCGAACTGCTTCAGCAGGCTGGCTACCAGACGGGCGTCGTGGGCAAGTGGCACATGGGATGCGACCCGAAGGGATTCGACTATTACCACATCTACAACGACCAGGGACAGTATTGGAATCCGCAGTATCGCGGCACCGACACGCCAGACGGCAAGTTTATCGTTGAAGAGGGCTATTCAACAGACCTCACCACCGACCATGCCATCGAGTTCATGGAACACCGCGACCCGTCGAAGCCCTTCTGCCTGCTGCTTCACCACAAGGCACCGCACCGCAACTGGCAGGCCAACCTGAAGTATCTCGGCATGTACGACAACGTGGAGTTCCCCATGCCGGAGACGTTCTACGACGACTACGCCACACGCGGGTCGGCTGCGCGCACGCAGAAGATGTCGGTGACAAAGCACATGCGTTGGGAGCAGGACTTCAAGGTGCCCGAGATGCTCGACCTCAACAACGAGGACAGCAAGGACTCCTACAACGCGCTCATGGGCGAGATAAACCGCATGACGCCGGCGCAGCGCTCGGCTTGGGGACGCTATTACTTCCCCCGCAACCGCAAACTGCTGGAGGCTAACCTCAAGGGCAAGGACCTCGACAACTGGAAGTACCAGGCTTACATACGCGACTATATGTCGGTCATTGCCAGCGTCGACGAGAGCGTGGGCCGTGTGCTCGACTATCTCGACAAGAACGGACTTACCGACAACACCATCATCGTCTACACCTCAGACCAGGGCTTCTACATGGGCGAGCACGGATGGTTCGACAAGCGCTTCATGTATGAGGAGTCGCTGCGCACACCGCTCATCATAAGCTATCCCGGACACACCAAGCCGGGCAGCGTGTGCCACAAGCTGGTGCAGAACATCGACTATGCGCCGACATTCCTCGACCTCGCCGGCGTGCAGAAGCCGAAGGAGATGGTGGGACGCTCGCTCCTGCCGGTGCTTGACAACGGCGACGCGCAGAAGAAGTGGCGCACGAGCATCTACTACCATTTCTACGACTACCCGACGTACCACATGGTGCGCAAGCACGACGGTGTGCGCACCGACCGCTACAAGCTGATTCACTTCTACGGCAAGGGCGGACTCGATGCCGTGCCTGAGAACAAGTACCAGGGCCAGGAGGGAACGGTGGAGAACGCAACCCTCAAGTCGCTCATAGGCATAGGATATTTCGAGCCTAAGGACTCGACGGTGAACTACAACGAGCTTTACGACCTGCAGAGCGACCCTCACGAGGTGAACAACCTTTACGGCAAGCCCGGCTACGAGAAGATAACAAAGCAGCTGCAGAAGGAACTCGACGCTTACCGCAAGGCGCAGAACGTGGACGAGTATTGATACTGAAAATATAAAAAACGCAAGAACCAAGTCGTCGAAGACGGCTAACTTTACATAACCGCCGGTGAAGCGAGCAACGCGAGCTGAACCAGCGGTTTACGCACATTAATAAAGGCGTCCTCGAAGAGGGCGAACATTCTCATCAACAATATCTTATGAGAGTATTCGCCCTCTTCGGGGACGCCTGCTTTGTTTTCCGGGTTGCCGCAGGTCCCCTTCGGTCACCGGTTATGCACATTGGCCCTATTCGAGGCCCCTAAACAACATAGGTGCAAGCCCTACACACCAAGAGCCGATACAAAGGTGCCGCATTCAACATCTTACACAGATATGAGTAAATTGCCGGACACCAACAATTCCTGCCAGATTTTGCTTACAGGCCTTTCAGGAAACTCTCCACGGCATCCACGATCTTGCCCAAGCCGCTTGCTGTGGTGCTGTCGGTGTTCTGACGGATCTCCTTCTTTATCTGACGTCCGACCTCGTGGCCGACCTGCTTTGCTACGCTCTTGCCAACCTTGGTGCCTATAGACAACACGCTGTCGGTTACTTGCGATGCAAAGTCGTCGGTGTTGTCGTCAACATTGTCGGTTGCTGATGATGCATCTGTGTCGTCGGTGTTGTCGTCGGTTGTAGCCGACTGGTCAGACGTGGTGTTGCCTTCGTTCACCACTTTCGATATTGCCTTGGCAACGTTGTCCTCATCGGAGGTGAACACCTTGCCGAAAATGCCGAACGATGTGCGTACGGTCTTGGCTTTCAGTACCTCGCCGGTGTCGGTGTCGGGCAGGTCGATAGTCGTTGTCGACCAGAAGAGGTAGTTGTGGTACTGCAGCATGTTGTCGATGGCAGCATTGACAAAAGGTGTAGCCAAGGCCTTCACCATTGCTGTGCCAAAGGCCCGCAGAGGGTTGCCGTTGGCGTCGCTGTCGCTCTCGCTGAGTCCTTTCTCCACACCGTTGGTAATGTTTTCCTTCACTATCTGCTTGTGAGTGTCTATCGACGGGTTGGTCATGGCCATGACGAGCAGCAGTGCCACCACAGCCGCACCGATCCAAGTGCCCACCTTCTTGCTCTTCTTGGCAGGTGGGGCGGGTTGCATGTTGGCGGTTGTTGGCTGCCCGACGCCTTGGCCATACTGTGCGTTGCCGGCAGCGTTATTGTATCCCGCTCCGTTGATGTCGCCGGGCATTGGCGGTGGGGTAGGGATGCCGTCCAAGCTGTTGTCGGCGTTCTCATTGAAGAGCGTCCTGAGTTCTTCCACCTGCCATGCCGGAGTCCATTGTGCCATGCCCTCAGTCCATACGAGTGTGGATGAGTCGATGTGGCGTTGGCGCAGTTCCTCAATGGTGTAAGGACCCTGTTGTGCGCCGTTTACGATAATAAAATAGTTCATGTCGTGTGTTCTTGATTAAATGTTTTGTTCTGTCCGTCATGTTGACGTATTCTGCGCAAAGTTATACATTTCCACATTATAAACCAACTTATGTCGCAGATTTTCCACTTCCGGGTATTTTAATCCCTTAAGGGAGAGATAATCAGTCGCCCTAAAAAGCAGAGATTAATAAGCGGGAAGAGTGGAAGCACCTTTACAACAAATAAGACAGAGAAAATAACATCCAATTTAATATTTTTACAACAAGACTTTACCTCCATTTATGGAAAAATATATAATTTTGTCCAACGGAATGGATAAAAACGATGTAGAATTATCCAAACGGTTGGACAAAAACAGCGAAAAACTGTCCAATTGATTGGACAAAACAATAAAAGCATGGATAAATTACTGTTGCAGAAAATCATGGTTGAGAGCCAGAATGAAGTGGAAGAACACGAAGTAAAACCTCGTGACATATCCTTTGAAGGGTTCGGCCGCTACATCCTTGTAGGCATAAGGCGAGCAGGCAAATCTTACTTGCTCTACCAGCGAATGCAACAAATGCTGGCAGAAGGCCATGACTGGAGCGAGATGTTGTACCTGAACTTTGAAGATGAACGTTTGGAAGGGTTTACGGCCATGGATTTCAATCTCATACTTGAAGCCCATTATGAGATATACGGCAAGCGTCCCATGCTTTTTCTAGACGAGATTCAGAACATTGCCGGTTGGGAGAAATTTGCCAGACGGTTGGCCGACAACAAATATAAAGTATTCATAACGGGAAGCAATGCAAAGATGCTCAGTTCGGATATACAAACCACATTGGGCGGAAGATATATTCCCGTAAACGTATATCCTTATAGCTTTGCCGAATTTCTCGACGCATGGCAAGTGCCTTACGATATGTTGTCGCTTATCACCACTGAAGGGAAAGCTCGTGTGATGAACCGTTTGAAAGATTACATTCATCACGGAGGATTTCCCGAAGCCGTTACGATGAAATCGAAAAGAGACTATCTGTTGAGCGTATATCAGAAGATATACTTGGGCGATATTGTGGTAAGAAACGGAATAAGCAATGTATTCGGACTGAAGGTGATGATAAAGAAAATAGCAGAAAGCGTGAAGCAGCCTATATCGTTCAACCGAATAGCCAATATCATTTCTTCTACCGGCGCAAAACTGAGCACTACCTCAGCGGTGAAATACATGGAGTATATGGAAGCATCATGGCTCATCGCAAAAGTAACTAATATTGCATCGAAATTGGCCGACAAAGAGAGCAATGCAAAATATTACTTTCTCGACAATGGAATACTCGACTTGTTTTTGATAGATGCAGATACGTCCCTACTTGAGAACTTAGTGGGTACAAACCTGATACGCAAATATGGTCGTGAAGATGCTGTGTTTTTCTACAACAAAAGCACAGAAGTGGATTTTTATATCCCTGAGAGTGAAACGGCCATACAGGTGTCGTACTCCATTCTCGATGAAGAAACCAGAAAAAGAGAAGTAAAAGCTCTGTTGGCCATTCGCAAAATACTACCGTGCAAGCATTGCTACATCATAACCTATGATGAAACTGATGTATGGCAGCTGTCAACAGAAGGCATAGATGTAATACCAGTATGGAAATGGTTACTTGAAAAATAAAAACATATCGTGATATTCCGAGAAACAAAAAAGCCAATCGCTTGAAGTTCAAGCAATTGGCTTTTTTTGAAGGTTGTCGTACGCGGATTCGAACCACGACAAACAGAACCAAAACCTGTTGTGCTACCATTACACCATACGACAATCAGTTGCACTACGGAAGTGCATGCAAAGCATACTTCTTCCTTTAATGCGGTGCAAAGTTAAACTTTTTATGTAAAACAACCAAACAAAAGCCAACGTTTTTGTTTATTTTTGTCTAACTTTGCCCCTACATAGCCTATCATTGACCCCATTTTGGGGGTGACAAAAGACTTTAACCATGAGAAAACTATCTATGTTTATCATAGCCCTTATGACGTGTGTCGCGTCGAGGGCTACGCTCCGCCTGCCTCACGTGCTCAGTGACGGCATGGTTCTTCAACAGCAAGACTCAGCCCGGCGGTGGGGATGGATCAAGCCCGGCTCCACCGTTACCGTGAAGCCGTCGTGGAAGGACGGCAAACCATATATAGCCAAGGCACAGACTGACGGCAAGTGGTAAGACCGGCGACACTAAACATAATTGCAAATCACATGAGTTATATAATCATGACGACCTTAGCTATAAACAAACTGTGGAGCTTTCTCCAGTCTTTGTCTATGACAGCCAGCGACGAACGTTGGCTTGCTGAACGTTGGGGAAGCGAGAATGACAATAACTATTTATCTTATAAACCAATAATTACATGAAAGTACACGAATATCAAGCCAAGGGCTTCTTCGAGAAGTATGGCGTGCCTGTCGACCGGCATTACCTTTGCCGCACTGCCGACGAGGCCGTGGAGGCATACCGCGCCTTAGGCGGTGACAAGGCGGTGGTGAAGGCACAGGTGCACACCGGTGGCCGCGGCAAGGCAGGCGGCGTGAAGCTCGGCACGAGCGAAGAGGATATACGCGAGAAGGCCAACGCCATTCTCGGCATGCAGATCAAGGGCTATACCGTAGACCGCGTGCTCGTGTCAGAGGCCGTGGACATAGCCGCAGAGTATTACGTGTCGATACTCGTTGACCGCAAGTCGAAATGCCCCATGATGATGATGTCGCGCTCTGGCGGCATGGACATCGAGCAAGTGGCACGCGAGACCCCCGAGAAGATAGAGAAAATCATCATCGACCCGACGATAGGCATGGCCGACTTCAAGGCCAACGAAGCCGCATGGAAGCTCTTCGACGACAAGGCACAGGTGAAGCAGGCCGCCAAGATATTCAAGGCCATCTACAAGCTCTTTGTGGAGAAAGACGCATCGCTTGTTGAGATCAACCCGCTCGTCATGCTCAAGGACGGCACGCTGAAGGCCATCGACGCCAAGATGACATTCGACGACAACGCCCTCTTCCGCCACCAGGACGTGAAGGAATGCTTCGAACCCGATGAGGACGAGAAGAAAGAGCAGTGGGCCAAGGAGCACGGCTTCAGCTATGTCAACCTCGGCGGCAAGATAGGATGCATGGTCAACGGCGCGGGCCTTGCCATGGCCACGATGGACATGATAAAGCTCTATGGCGGCGAACCTGCCAACTTCCTCGACATCGGCGGATCGTCGAACCCCGAGAAGATTGTCGAGGCCATGAAGCTCCTCATCTCCGACAAGCACGTCAACACCATCCTCATCAACATCTTCGGCGGCATCACGCGCTGCGACGACGTGGCCAAGGGTCTGCTTGAGGCTCTCAAGGTGGTGAACACCGACATACCAATCGTCATCCGCCTCACCGGAACCAATGAGGCTGAGGGCCGTGAGATACTGAAGGGAACCCACTTCAATGTAGCCACGTCGATGGCTGAAGCCGGTCACAAGGCCGTGGAGATATCCAACGCCAGGTGACACGTGCACAACATAAGACAGAACATTAACGAAGTTAATCAATCAAGACAATGAGCGTACTTATAGACAACAATACAAAGGTCATCGTCCAGGGCATCACCGGACGCGACGGCAGTTTCCACGCTGCCAAGATGAAGGAGTATGGCACTCAAGTGGTTGGCGGCACATCGCCCGGCAAGGGCGGTCAGGAGGTTGACGGCATACCCGTGTTCAACACCGTGAAGGAGGCCGTGGCAGCCACAGGCGCCAATACATCAATAATATTCGTCCCGGCTCCGTTCGCCAAGGACGCCATGCTCGAGGCCATCGACGGCGGCGTGAAGCTCGTGGTGTGCATCACCGAGGGCGTGCCCGTGCTCGACGCTGTTGAGGCACAAAACTATGCCCGCCTGAAGGGAGTGAAGGTCGTAGGCCCCAACTGCCCCGGACTCATCTCTCCGGGCAAGTCGATGGTGGGCATCATGCCCACAGGCGTGTTCAAGCAGGGACACACGGGCGTTATCTCGCGCAGCGGCACGCTGACCTATGAGGTGGTCTACGACCTCGTGGAGAGCGGTCTCGGCATCTCTACGGCTGTGGGCGTTGGCGGTGACCCCGTGGTGGGTATCTATTTCGAGGACCTGCTGCAGATGTTCCAAGACGATCCTGAAACCGACTCCATAGCCATGATCGGCGAGATTGGTGGCGATGCCGAGGAGCGTGCGGCTGAGTTTATCAAGGCCCACGTCACCAAGCCCGTGGCGGTGTTCATCTCTGGCCGTCAGGCTCCTCCGGGCAAGCAGATGGGCCACGCCGGCGCCATCATCTCGGGCGGTTCGGGCTCGGCCGAGGGCAAGATAAAGGCCCTTGAGGCTGCGGGCGTGCCTGTGGCCGACGAGACCCGCATCCTGCCGGAACTGCTGAAGGCAAGGCTGTAATGGCAAGCAAGCGGCATTAACATCACACGGTTTATCTTGCCTGTGATGTGACATTCCTATTCATTGCAGAGGCCGGTTCAATACCGGTCCTTGCAATGAATACTAATTTTTCCTTTTGTATTCTTTTTCTATGGAAAAAAATATTGTATTTTTTTCTGGGCTTTGTATTGATTATAGGATGTGCAAAAGGACAGAATAAGAAAGATATCAATAAACTTCGTGATAGTTTAAGCAATATGGTCCTTGAGGGGACTTTGCGTAATATTTATTTGTCAAAATTATTAAGTACACATCCAAGTCCATTGCTAAAATCATTATACGAAGGATGGGATGAATGGGCCCGCACGAATAATGAGGAATTTAAACTACTTGACATTGAAAAGGCAAGATAGGACTTAAAGTTGCTTAGGTCATTATCTTTTCTTAATTTTGCAGACGGAAAGGCCACAAGGCCTACGAAGCGCAAACATAAAACAATGGCACAAGAAAGCACGCAACCAAGTAACCAGACTATCGCACAAGTCGCCGAACGACTCTGGAACGCCAACTACATCAAGGTGATGACTACCAATTTCTTGCTCTATTTCGCCTTTTATCTCCTCACCCCTCTGTTGCCACTGTACCTCAGCGAGGAGTTCGGGGCCACCAAGGACGTGATAGGCATTGTGCTGAGCGGCTACACCGTGGCGGCGCTCATCGTGCGGCCATTCTGCGGATACGTCGTCGACAGCTTCTCGCGCAAGAAGGTGCTCATGGTGTGTCTCACGGCATTCTTCGTGTGCTTCGCCGGCTATATCGCCGCCGGCACAATATTGATGTTCGCCATCTGCCGCACGATCCACGGTGCACCCTTCGGAGCCGTGACGGTGGCCAACAGCACCTGTGCCATCGACGTGCTGCCGGCCTCGCGGCGTAACGAGGGCATAGGGCTCTACGGTCTGAGCAACAACTTTGCCATGGCCATTGCACCCTCGGTTGGCATCTGGCTCCACGATGCCATGGGCAGCTATGCCGCACTGTTCTGGATAGCCTTTGCCGTGGCAGGACTCTCGGTGGCGATAGCCGGAACGCTGCACCTGCCGGAGAAGGAGATAGTGAAAAACAAGAGCAAGATATCGCTCGACCGCTTCTTCCTTACCCGCGCATGGCTCCTTGCGGTCAACATAGCCATGTTCGGCTTCTGCTGGGGCACGCTAAGCAACTATCTCGCCATCTACAGCAAGGAGACGCTCGGCATAACGGGCGGCACGGGCACCTACTTCGCCATACTCTCCAGCGGTCTGTTCCTCTCGCGCCTGCAGGGACGCAAGGCTCTGCGCGAAGGCAAGCTCACCCACAACGCAGCCGAGGGCATGTGCCTCTCGCTCGTGGGCTTCATCCTCTTTGTAGCCGTGCCGCACCCCATAGCCTACTATCTCTCGGCCGTGTGCATAGGTCTCGGCAACGGCCATCTCTATCCCGCCTTCCTCAACATGTTTGTGGCGGTGGCGCGCCACGATGAGCGCGGCACCGCCAACTCCAGCATCCTTACCGGCTGGGACCTCGGCTTCGGCATAGGCTGCCTTCTGGGCGGTGTGGTGGCGGAGCATTGGGGCTATACTGCCGCCTTCTGGATGGTGGCAGTGGAGAACGCCGCCGGCGTGCTGCTCTTCTTCCTTTTCGGCCGCCAGTTTTTCCTGGCGCGGAGGCGGCGCGAGTGAGGAAAAGAGCCCTGCAATTAGGGCAGTGTTTTTGCGCAGTGGCGACGCAACACGATTACGGTGAAACCGCGACAAAATCATGACAAGCACCAATAATTCTTTTTTCGCCTCTATTCTTGCATAGGTTATTATCTTTTCATAAATTTGTAAGCGGAAAGAAATTAAGGGAACATGACGAAAACCTATAGCCGTATCAAGACCATACTCGCCACGACTCTTTGTCTCACGTTTCATTTGCTTGCCTGCCACGCGCAGACGCGGCAAAGCGTCGACTCGCTGCTCCGCCAGATAGACAAGGCGGTGGACAACTCGTCTGCGTATGTGGAAAAGAGGGAACGGCAGATAAGCAAACTGAAGCAACAGTTGGCAAAGGCAAGAACTGATGGCGAACGCTATAGAGTTTCTTTCAGCCTTTATGAGCAGTATATGCCTTTTGTCAGCGATTCGGCAATATATTTCCTGAACCGTTGCGTCAGCATCGTTTCGCGGATGAAAGGCCGCGAAGCGGACTTGTGCAAGTGCAAGTCGCTCATTGCCTTGCGCCATTCCAGCACCGGATTCTACGTGGAGTCGCTCAGGACGCTACGCAGCATAGACACCACTGGCGTCAGCAAGGATGCCAAGGGCTGGTATTTCCAGGCTTATACCCATGTGTATGGCGAGATGGCATACTACAGTAATTTTGCCGACACCAAGGCGCAATATGAAGAGATGCAGGCGCGATACCGCACGCTGATGTATGCCAACCTTCCGGCAACCGACAATGCCGTGTTCCAATACCGCCAACTGCAAAAGCTGACCCCCGAAAAGTGGCGCGAGGCATTGCGCATCAACGACGAGTGGATGCGCCACGTGGAGGAAGGCTCCTACACCTATGCCCTCGTCACGCTCTACCGGTACCTCGCCTACAAGCATGGCAACGACTCCACGCGTATGATGTACTGGCTGGGGCAGTCGGTGCTCACCGACATCAGGAACGGTGTGCTGGACCAAGGCTCCATGTGGGAGATGGCAAACCAGCTGATGGTGGCCAACAAAGTGGACAGGGCCTACAAGTATATCAACTACACATGCAATTGTGCCACCAGGTTCGGCTCACGCCAGCGACTGGCGCAGATAGCCCCGCTGCTTGCCGACATAGCAGGCAAATACAAGGCCGAGAATGACCGCTACAACCTGCAGCAGAACATTGCCCTCAGCGTCATCAGCGTGCTTGCCGTGGTGCTGCTCTTCGGCTTCTTCTATGTAGTGAGGCAACGGCAGAGGCTCGCCGTGGCGAAGGACGAACTGGCAAGCTCCAACCGCCGGTTGCAGGAGCTCAACGTGCAGCTTGAGTCGCTCAACAGTCAGCTCTCGGCGGCAAATGTACGCTTGTCTGCGGTAAACAAGGAACTGGCCGATGCCAATCGCGTGAAAGAGGAGTATGTGGGGCGGTTTATGCGGCTTTGCTCCGATTATATCAACAAGATAGAGGTTCTGCGGAAGAAGGTGAACAACAAGATCAAGACCAAGCAATATGCCGAGCTCTACGAGATGACGCGGCCGCAGGACGGCAAGGACGAGTTGGAGGCGTTCTATGCCAATTTCGATTCTGCCTTCCTCCACCTCTTCCCCCATTTCTTCGAGTCGTTCAATGCACTCCTCAGGCCCGAGGAGCGCATAGAGCAGCCGCAAGACGACAGACTTACCACCCCCGTGCGCATCTTTGCCTTGATACGCCTTGGAATAACCGACAGTGGCAAGATAGCCGAGTTTCTGCATTACAGTGTGAACACCATCTACAACTATCGCGCCCACATCAAGAGAGGTGCAATCAACGACAAGGAGACCTTTGAGGAAGATATAAAGAAAATCGGCACCTTCTGATTTTGGAAAGTGCCGATCGTGGAACTCCGATGGTAATGGGCTGGTTGTGAAACGGTGGTGACGACCCCAAAAAGCCCTTTTACTTTAACAATGACTCTGCGTCGGCTTCGCTTATGCCCATGATGGCCGCTATTTGCGAAGCTGTCATGCCATTTGATGCAAGTGCTCTTGCCGTATGCTGCAGTTGCCCTTTTTGTTG